>JANNEF010000362.1:0-8383 GCA_031378375.1 Verrucomicrobiota bacterium
GGTTCGCGCAGAGAAGCAGTTATTCCTCTGCGTTCCTCTGCGCGAACCTCGGCGGCTTCTGCGTTTAATTTGAGTCAACTCGGGGTGGAGATTTTTTCCGCTCCGGGCTTGCCACGGGCGCGGCGGTTTGCGTAACGTCCGCGCGAACCAAAATCACCTATGAACACTGGAATCCGCTTCAAACTGTTTCTCATGATGGTCCTGGAGTTTTTCATCTGGGGCGCGTGGCTGCCGTTAATCTTCGGCTATCTCCCAAGCCTGGGCTTCACGCCGGGGCAACAGGCTTGGATTCTCAACGCCTTCCCCATCGCCGCCATCGTCGGCATGTTTTTCAGCAACCAGTTTGCGGATCGCAATTTCGCGGCGGAGAAATTCCTCGCGTTCAGTCATCTCGTCAGCGGACTGGCCATTCTGGGCTGTGGCTTTGCCCGGGACTTTCCGTCGTTCTTCGCCTTGATGATGGTCCATTGCCTTCTGTACGTGCCGACCATTTCCATCACCAATTCCATCGCTTTCGCCAACATGAAGGACGCGCAGCAGGAGTTCGGCATTGTGCGCATGGGCGGCACCATCGGCTGGATTCTCGCCGCCTGGCCGTTCGCGTTCATCTTCGTCGATTGGGAAGCCGTCCGCGCGGCCAACCCGCAGGGGATGGTCGCCTGGATCGGCGAAGCGCTGAAGCATCCCTTGACGGGCGACGTTGCGAAAGCCGCGACCAAGTGGACCTACGTCGTGGCAGGCGCGGCGTCACTGGCGCTCGCATTGTTCAGCTTCACGCTGCCGCACACGCCACCGAGGAAGGTCGCGACGGGTGAGGCGAAATTCGCGTGGCTCGAAGCACTCAAGTTGCTCAAACACCCGTTCATCCTCGTGCTCTGGCTGGTAACGCTCGTGGACAGCACCGTGCATAACAGTTACTTCATGTGGACAGGCAGTTTCCTCGGCACGGCCGTGGACAAGGGCGGCGTGGGAGTGGCCAGCAACTGGATCATGCCGGTGATGAGCATCGGGCAGATCGCGGAAATCCTCACCATGTTCGTGCTCGGTGCGACCTTGAAACGGCTCGGCTGGAAGCTGACGATGGTGTGTGGCATTCTGGGCCACGCCGCGCGCTTTGGCGTTTACGCGTTCTTCCCGCAGCACGCGGAACTGATCATCCTGGTGCAGGTGCTTCACGGCATCTGCTACGCCTTTTTCTTTGCCACCGTTTATATCTTCGTGGAGGAATTCTTCCCGAAGGACGCCCGCGCCAGCGCGCAGGGACTGTTCAACGTAATGATTCTCGGCGTCGGTTCACTGCTGGCGGCGTCGTTTTGTCCGGCTCTGTTCACCGCCTTCACCAAGGACGGCGTGACGGATTTCAAGAGTCTGTTCCTCATCCCGTTCGGTTGTGCGGTGGCTGGTGCCATCATCCTCGCGCTCTTCTTCCGTCCACCCGCCAAGGCGCAGGCGGGGGGAGTAGGAGCGGCGATTGCGCCACATTGAAGCAGCCGACGCGGGCACGCCAATGCCGACAAAAGAATCTTCGCAAAAGGTCTTGCGTATCTAAAGTGGCGCTCGCAATATCGCCTCACCTTGATCGCGGGGTGGAGCAGCCTGGTAGCTCGTCAGGCTCATAACCTGAAGGCCGTGGGTTCAAATCCCACCCCCGCAACCAATTTCCGGCCCTGAGACGCAAGTTTCAGGGCCGTTTTTTTGATTGGCGCGAACACCCTCCGATTTTGAACGAGTCAGTAGTTGACCATGACCGCCCGCCCAAGGTTCACGGAGTTGAAAAATCCTACACACTCTCCGACGAAAGGCGCGTTACAGGCCCGACAACATCATGATCGCCCTTTCGCAGGGTCATGAATATTTTCCCGTTGCGCGAACGTCTGGCGCGATTTCAAATTCACCCATGAAGTTCCCCAGCATCACTCGCCGAGCATTCACGTCGGAACTCCTGCGCGCCTCCGCCGCCATCCTGGCCGCGCCCGCAATGGTCCGCCGCGCCAGCGCGGCCCCTGCCCTCCTCGATGGCACGCGCCCCACCATAACCCACGGCGTTGCCAGCGGCGACGTGTCGTTCGACTCGGCGGTGTTGTGGAGCCGTTGCGACCGTCCGGCGCGGATGCGGGTCGAATGGAGCACCACAGAATCGTTTCACAATGCGCGGCGTGTCACCGGCCCGGTGACCGGCGTGGAACAGGACTTCACCGCGAAGCTGGAACTGACGCGGCTGCCGCCGGGACAGCGGATTTTTTACCGGATCCAGTTCGAGGAACCGGCCCGCGGCCGGAGCGTGAGCGAACCGATGACAGGACAGTTCGTGACGGCGGCGCGGGACCGGCGCGACGTGTTCTTCGCGTGGTCGGGCGACACTTGCGGACAGGGTTACGGCATCGATGAGGCGCGCGGCGGGATGCGCAGCTACGCGGGGCTGCGCGGGTTGCAACCGGACTTCTTCATCCACAGCGGTGACACCATTTACGCGGATGGCCCGCTGCAAGCGGAGGTCAAGCTGCCCGACGGCACTCTCTGGCGCAATCTTCTCACGCCGGAGAAAAGCAAAGTGGCTGAAACCCTCGCGGAATTTCGCGGCAATCATCGTTACAATCTGCTCGACGCAAACGTGCGTGCCTTCAACGCCGATGTCCCGGTCTTCGCCCAGTGGGACGACCACGAGGTGCGCAACAACTGGTATCCCGGCCAGGTGCTCGACGACGCGAAATACGCAATCAAAGACGTGAACACGCTCGCCCGCCACGCGCGCCAGGCGTTCTTCGATTACTGGCCGATGCGGCCCAACTGGCGCGGCCGCATCTTCCGCGCGCTGCCGCGCGGGCCGCTGTGCGACGTGTTCGCGCTCGACCTGCGCACGTATCGCGGACCGAACAGCACGAACCGCCAGCCCAAGCGCAGCCGCGAGACGGACTTCCTCGGCGGCGCGCAACTCGCGTGGCTCAAGCGGTCGTTGCGGGCCAGTCGCGCGACCTGGAAAATCATCGCCAGCGACATGCCCATCGGCCTCATCGTCGGCGATGGCAAGGCGGCGTTCGAGAATTGCGCCAACGGCCCCGGCCCCGCGTTGGGTCGTGAGTTGGAAATCGCGGAACTGCTGCGCTTCATCAAACAGCACCGCATCTCCAATACCCTCTGGCTCACCGCCGACGTGCATTTCGCCGCGTCGTATCACTACGCGCCGGAGCGGGCGCAGTTCACGGAGTTCGCTCCGTTCTGGGAGTTCGTCAGTGGACCGCTGCACGCCGCGTCACTGGCACCCGGCGCGCTGGACAACACCTTCGGCCCGGAAACGCGTTGGACGGCGCGACCCAAAGGCGCGAAAGCGTCCGGCCCATACACGGCGGAACAGTTCTTCAGCACGGTGCGGATTGACGGGAAGACCGGGAGCGCAACCGTCACCCATCATGACCGCGACGGACGGAAACTGTGGAGCGTGGAAATTGAGGCGGCTGCCAACGCCCGTGGATAGTCCCCCGCGCCGGAGGCAAGATTTTGAACAGACGGGGAACGGTGAGCCGCCAGAGTTGGCGGACCTATTTCCGCGCGTGCTTTTCGATGGCCTCGATCACCGTTTCCAGGCTGGCGGGTTTGGCGATGCATGGAAAATCGCAGATGACGCCGTCGTTCTCCTCGACCTGGTGCTTGCGAACGGCGGCGGTAAGAAAGACGATGGGGGTGCCCGTCAACTCGGCATCCCCTTTGATGAGCGCGGCGACGTTGCCGCCGGGCAGGCGCGGCATGACGATGTCCAAGAGGACAAGATCGGGACGGAATTCCCGGGCGGCCTTGAGAGCATCTTCAGCCCAGTTTTCGACGCGTACCTCGTAATTGCCGGTTTCCTCAAGATTCAGTTTGAGAAGATTAGTGAAACTCTTCTCGTCATCCACCAGCAATATTCGTCGTTTTCCCATCAGGTTTGTTCCTTCTGCGCTTTGAGCGTGATGGTCACCCGCACGCCGCCGCCAGGCACGTTCTTAATGTCAATGGTGCCGCCGTGCAACTCGATAATCTTTCTGGTCACAGAAAGTCCCAACCCGGTGCCGACGCCGGTGGGCTTGGTGGTGAAGAAGGGATCGTAAATTTTCGACAAATATTCCTCGGAGATGCCGGAGCCGGTATCCTCCACCTCGGCGACAACCACGGCGTCGCCCACCCATAAGTGGTCAGCCTTGCGCGAACCTTCGAAATGCGTGGTCTCAGTGAGCGTCCGCGAGCGGGTCCGCACGGTAAGCGAGCCGCCCTGGGGCATCGCCTGGATGGCGTTCATGAAAATGTTCACAAACACCTGTTGAATCTGGTTCTTGTCCACGCCCACGGGCGGGAGATTCGCACCGCAGTCCTTCGTCAAATTGATGCGGCTTTCCCCCAGCGCGTGCCGCACCAACCGTAATGTGTCATCAATGATGGTGTTGATGCTCTCGGCAGTGATGGCGAGTTGACGGGAAGCGGAAAAGTCGAGCAAGCCGCGGGTAATCGAATCCGCACGGGTGATGGCCTCACGCATTTCCTTCAATACCATGACCATGTTTTCGTCGTCGGGAACGAGCTTGCGGGAAAGGTAATTCACACCCATTTGCAGAATGGCCAGCGGGTTCTTCACCTCATGTGCCACGCCGGCGGCCAAGGTGCCGATCGATTCCAGCTTCTCGGCCTGGATGAGCTGCAGTTGGGCGGATTTCAATTCGGCGTGCGACCGGCGCAGCGCGGCTTCGCTGCGGGCCAGTTCGGCGTTGGCTGTTTGCAAGCGTTCCTGGGATCGCTTGTGCTCGGTGATGTCCCAAAAAATGCATTGCGTGCCGAGCTTCTGCCCGTTCGGGTCGTAGATTGGCACCTTGACCACATGCACGTAAATCTTCTCACCCGAGGGTGAGACATTTTCCTCGACAGCTTCGAAGATCTGCCCGGTGCGAATCACCTCCCGGTCGTCCCGTTGAAACTTCACCGCCAGTTCCGCCGGGTAGAAATCGAAGTCGGTTTTGCCGATGATCTCATCCAGGGGCCGGCCCAGCAACGTGCAAAAACGTTGGTTGGCGAACGTAAACCGCTCATCCATGTCCTTACGGAAAATGTTTTGCGGCAGGTTCTCCACGAGCGAGTGATAGAACGCCTCCGATTTGACGAGTTTTTGCTCGGCCTGCTTGCGCTCGGTCACATCCGCGATCAATCCGTCGTACGCGATCATTCGCCCATGCTCATCACGGCAGGGAACCACCGTGTTGCGCACCCAGCGAACCTGACCATTTTTGTGGACGATGCGGTGCTCCAAAGGCGACGGGTTTTCGCCACCCAAAACTTTCACCGCCTGGTCCAACACGGCCTGGCGGTCCGTTTCCGGCACCATGCGAAACCAGAGTTCGTGGTCGGCCTGATAATCCTCCGGCGAATAACCGGTGACGGCCACGCAACCCGGCCCGTGAAGCGAGCGAGCGGGCCGGCCATTCTCCAGATGTACCGTGTAATAATAGTCGGTGATGGACTCGAGGAGACGCTTGTAGTGTTCCTCCCGCTCCTGCAAGGCCAGTTCCACGCGCTGCCGCTCGATGGCGTAGCTGATGGCACGCGTGAGGACATAGGCGTCCACCCTGCCCTTCACCAGATAATCCTGTGCGCCTTCGCGCACCGCGCTGACCGCGAAGACCTCGTCATCCAGGCCGCTCAACACCACAATCGGCACATCCGGTGCCCCGGCCTGCAATCGCCGGAAAGTGTCCAATCCCTGGCTGTCGGGCAGGGAAAGATCGGCCAGCACCACGTCAAAGCGTTCCGCTGCCAGCCGCTGCAAAGCCACCACCAGCCGCTCAACATGCGTCAACGCGAAATGCGCTGTCCCCGGCTCGCGCAACGTCTCCCGCAGCAAACGCGAATCCGCCGGGTTGTCTTCCACGAGCAAGATTTTAATTGGCGTTGTTTCCATGCCGTTGGCGGTGCTGGCAACCGGGCGAACCGTTACTCGCCTGCCTTACCCAGCCCGAACTGTCCGTAGCCTACAACCGGCGACCCGCAGCAACAACAGCTTTCCCGGCACCCGGCAACATCGTTACCTCTCCCAAAACAACGAAACCGGAGCAATGCTCCGGCTTCGTCCCGAATCAATTTCCGCGGCTTGTGAAATTATGGCCGGCGCAACCGGAAGAACCTGGGCGTGCCATCAATGGGCGCGCGGACTTTGCAGTGGTCGCCGACCGGCTCAACCGCTCGCAACGTCGCTGACCAGCGGGCGTTCTTACCCAGCGAGCTCGTTTCCTCCAGTACAAAGTCCTTCGCTGCCACCGGCCAGGTAAGTACCAGACTGCCGTCCTCCTGGCCCACGCTCAACACGGGTGCGGCGGCGATAAATGGCGCCACTGGAGCCGTTAGGATCACCGTGAAACTGCAGGTGTTGGTGTTGCCACTCGCATCCGCGGCCGTACAAACCACCGTACTCATGCCCACCGGAAATTCGCTCCCGGACGCGGGCACGCACGTCACCACCGGATTGGTGTCGCACAAGTCGGTCGCCGTCCGCTCAAAAATGACGGGAGCCGCAATGGCCGAAACCATCTCAATATCCGGCGAGCAAACGATGCTTGGCGCGATGGTGTCGGCCACCGTCACCGTGAAACTGCAATCGCCCAGATTGCCAGCGTCGTCGGTGGCCGAGCAAACAACCGTATTGGTGCCCGGCGGGAAAACGCTGCCCGATGGAGGAATACATTCCATGTCGAGAATGCCGTCGCAAATGTCGCTGGCGCTGTGTTCAAAGAACACCACGGAGCCAACCGAATTCGTGCATTCCACCGTCAGGTCGCCCGGACAGGTCACGACCGGCTCGGTCGTGTCCCGCACCAGGACTTCAAAGGCGCAACTGGCTTTGTTCCCACTCGCATCCGTCGCGGTGCAAGTCACGACATTCGTCCCGTGCCGAAGCACGCTGCCCGCCGGCGGCATACAAACCACGATCACCCCGACGTCGCAGGCGTCACTTGCGTTTATGCTGAACGGCACCGATGCCCCGTCCGGGCCATCACATTCCAGCGTCATGCTGGCCGGGCATTCAATCGCTGGCGCTGTCGTGTCCACCACGGTGATGGTCGCGGTGCAACTGCTGACGTTGCCCACCGCGTCCGTGGCGAACAAAGTCAAGGTATGGAAACCAGGAGGCAACGGCGTCCCGAAGACCGGGCTTTGCGTTATGATCACCGCGCCGCAAAGATCGGTGGCCACCACCTGAGCAGTGACATCCGGCACTCCTGCCATGCATTCCCCATCTGCGGTCAGCGTCAGATTGGTCGCGCATTCAGTAATCAGCGGTGCCGTCAGATCCACCACGGTCACGGTGAAGCTGCAACTATTCGTGTTCCCGCTGGCGTCGCTGGCCGCACAAGTGACGGTGTTGGTACCCGGAGCAAAGGCGCTGCCGGACGGCGGGTCACATGCCACGATGGGATTGCCATCGCACAGATCAACCGCCGTAACACTCCAACTCGCCGTCGCCCCCGCCGGACCCGCGCAATCCAACGTCAGGTCTGCCGGACAGGTAATCGCCGGGGCCGTAGTGTCCACCCGGGTAATCGTGAAACTGCAATTGGTGCCGTTGCCAGCAGCATCGATCGCCGAGCAAGTCACTGCCGTTTCTCCGAGCGGGAAGAGGCTTCCCGAAGGCGGCACGCACGTCGCCGTCACGTTGGTATCACACCAATCAAACGCAATTGCCTCGTAGATAAACTCAGCTCCCGAGGCACAGTCAAAGGTCGAGCTCACCGGGCAGAATATTTCGGGTGACAGTGTGTCCACCACCGTGATGGTGAAGCTGCATTGGTTGGTGTTGCCGCTCGTGTCGCTCGCGGAGCAGTTAACCGTCGTCGTGCCCAGCGGGAAGGCATTGCCGGCCGGCGGCTCGCAAACCAACGTCACGTTGGTGTCACAGTCATCACTGGCGTTCACTACGTAGAGCACCACCGTCACTCCCGCCAAACCATCCGGTGGAAGGCACTCAATAGTGCTGCTAGGAGGACACTGCATCACCGGCGCGGTCGCGTCCGCCACGGTCACGGTGAAGCTGCATTCGCTCTTGTTCCCGCCAACGTCCGTCGCCGTGCAGGTCACGGTCGTCACGCCCAGCGCGAACGCGCTGCCGCTCGCCGGCACGCACGCCACCGCCGGGTTCACGTCGCACACGTCCGCCGCGCTCGCGGTGAACGTCGCCGTCGCGCCATCCGGCCCGGCGCATTCCACCGTCTGGTTGTCCGGGCAGGTGATTACCGGCGCGGTCGCGTCCGCCACGGTCACGGTGAAGCTGCATTCGCTCTTGTTCCCGCCAGCGTCCGTCGCCGTGCAGGTCACGGTCGTCAGGCCCAACGCAAACGCGCCGCCGCTCGCCGGCACGCACGCCACCGTCGGG
>JANNEF010000444.1:0-21803 GCA_031378375.1 Verrucomicrobiota bacterium
GGCATCAACGTCGCGAAGAACCCGGTTCACGTGCATGACTTCCACGCCACCATCCTGCACTTGATGGGCCTCGACCACGAGCGGCTCACTTATCGTCATACGGGCCGCGATTATCGGCTGACCGATGTGGCGGGGAATGTCGTCAACGGACTGCTCGCATGAAGGCCAACCTGCTTCCGACGATGCTTTTGGTGGTTTGTGCGGCGGCGCTCGCATTGCGCGATGGGTCGGCTCAAACCCCGCCGAAGCTTCGCTCCGGTAGTTTTACGCTGACGGAATCAGACCGAGCCTACTGGGCCTTCCAACCGGTCGCCCGGCCCACCGTTCCGAAAGTCAAATCAGCCCGACTGGCCAGCCCTGTTGACGCCTTTCTGCTGGCTAGTTTGGAAGCCAAACAGTTGACCATGAATCCGACGGCCACGCCGCGGGAACTGGTGCGCCGCGCATCGTTCGATCTGCTGGGCCTGCCGCCGTCGCCCGAAGAGGTCGCGGTGTTTGAGAAGAATCCGACGGACCTCGCGTGGGAACAACTCATCGACCGCCTGCTCGCCTCACCGCACTACGGCGAGCGCTGGGGACGGCACTGGCTTGACCTCGTGCGCTACGCGGAGAGCAACGGTTACGAGCGCGACGGTGCGAAGCCGAATGCGTGGCGTTATCGCGATTACGTCATCGAAGCGTTCAACAGCGACAAGCCTTACGACCGGTTCATCCGCGAGCAACTCGCTGGGGACGAGATTGCTGACGAGCAACTCGCTGACGCCACTGGCAGCAAGGATTGGCGCGATGCGATCATCGCGACCGGCTTCTATCGCCTGCACGTCTGGGATGACGAGCCCGACAGCACCGTGAAGGCGGAGTTCGACGACCTCGACGACATCATGGTCACCACCAGCACGGCGTTTCTGGGACTGACCATCGGCTGCGCGCGTTGTCACGATCACAAATACGATCCCATCAGTACGGCAGACTATTACTCAATGCTCAGCTTCATGCGCAGCATCGACGGCTACGGCCAGCAACACACCGGCGGCGGCGGTCGCGGCACGGGTAAAATTCAACGCCCGCTCGTTTCGGCCGCTGAGGTCGCGAAGTGGGAAGCGCAAAAGAGGGCGCGCGTGAAGGAGGCCGAGCAACGTCTCGCCCAAGCCACCGATGCGGAAGCAAAGAAGGGCTTGGAGGCGGAGTTGAAGGAAGCGCGCGAGGCCGCACCGCCATTCGACTACGCGCTCGCCGTGGCGGAGAACGGCACCAAGCCGAAGGCGACTCACGTTCTCGCGCGCGGCGATGCCTTCAACCCGAAGGCGGAAGTCGCGCCAGCGTCTCCCGCCGTGCTTGGTCTTCCCGTTCCGACGTTTGCTAATCGTTCTACCGACGCCAGAACCACCGGGCGTCGCCGCGTGCTCGCGGATTGGATTGCGAGCCCACAGAATCCACTGACCGCGCGCGTGATGGTGAACCGGATTTGGCAGAAGCATTTCGGCGTCGGCATCGTCCCGACGCCGGATGACATCGGGCAAACCGGCGAGCGGCCCACGAATCAGCCGATGCTCGATTACCTCGCGTCCGAATTCGTCGCGAGCGGTTGGAGCGTGAAGCAGATGCACCGGCTCATCATGACCAGCCGCGCGTATCGTATGTCATCGCACGCCGACAACCGCAAGGCGCTCGCGGCCGACGAGGCGAATACGCTGCTCTGGCGACAGAATCTCCGGCGCGTGGAAGCCGAGGTCGTTCGTGACACCATGCTCGCGTCGAGTGGCACGTTGAATCCGAAACGCGGCGGGCCAAGTGTGTTTCCGACGCTGCCGAAAGAAGTTCACGGCACGCAGGATTCTTCCGGCAAAGGCTGGGCCGACAGTCCGGCCGAAGAACAAAATCGCCGCAGCGTTTACCTCGTCGTGAAGCGCGCGCTCAAAGTGCCATTGCTTGAATGTCTCGACTTCGCCAACAGCGCCTCGCCCGTGGGAGTTCGTCCGAATACGACAACCGCACCGCAAGCGTTGATGCTCTTGAACGACTCTTTCGTGCAAACGCAGGCGGCAGCGCTCGCGGCTCGCATCACGCGGGAAGGTGGCGAGCGGACGGAGAAACAAATCGAGCGCGCCTTCCAACTTGTCCTGCAAAGAGCGCCGACCAAAGCGGAACTCAAAGCTTCGCTGAGTCTCTTGTCCGATCAGCGTCAACGCGCCGCAGTCGAGGAGACGTCAGACCTCAGCCGAGTCGCCTTGAACAGCTTCTGTCGCGGTCTGCTCAACCTGAACGAGATGATTTATGTGGATTGACCAGCCATGAACCCCGCCGAACACATGCTCCGTCCACGCCGCCAGTTCCTCTGGGAGATGGGCGCGGGCTTTGCGGGGCTGGCGCTCACGTCGATGCTGGATGGCGATGGTTTCTTTGGCTCGCGTGCGAATGCGGGTGAACTTGCGGCCAATCCGCTTCTGCCCAGGCCGCCACATCTCCCGACCAAGGCCAAGTCGGTCATCTTCCTCTTCATGTTCGGCGGGCCGTCCCAGCTTGATCTGTTCGACTACAAGCCCGAGTTGCAGAAGCGCGACGGACAGACCATCGACAACGAGTTCCGTCGCAACATCAAGACGAAGGCCGTGCTGCAGGCGAGTCGGCGCACGTTCAAGCAGCACGGCAAGTCGGGGCTGTGGTGCTCGGACGCCTTCCCGCATATCGCTCAGCACATGGACAAGCTGGTCGTCGTGAAGTCGCTCTACAGCGATTCCTTCGCGCACGGCAGCGCGGTGCTTCAGATGAACAGCGGTCGCATCCTGCAAGGCCATCCCTCCATCGGCGCGTGGATGAGTTACGGCCTCGGCACGATGAACCAGAATCTCCCCGGCTACGTGGTGATGCTCGATCCGCGCGGCGGTCCGACGACCGGTGCGCCGAATTGGTCGAGCGGCTACATGCCCGCCGTGCATCAAGGCACGGTCCTGCGCACAACCGGCGAACCGATTCTGAATCTCAAGCCGCCAACCGGCACCAGCCGTGACATGCAGCGGCGCGAGATTGATTTCATCAACGAGCTCAATGCGAAGCATCAGCAGACCCGGCCCGGCTATTCCGAACTCGCTGCGCGCATCGCCAGCTACGAACTCGCCTTCCGCCTGCAAGCCACCGCGCCCGAGGCACTCGACCTGGCGCAGGAAGACCCGCGCACGATTGAGGCTTACGGCATCAACGAGCCGAAGCCGACGTGGCATTCGCTGGCGCAAGGGCCGTCACCATTCGGCAAGCAATGCCTCATCGCGCGACGACTCGTCGAACGCGGCGTGCGCTTCGTGCAAATTTACTCCGGTGGCGGTGGGGCGGGCGGACAGAACACCTGGGACGGTCATCACGGCATCGAAGAGAACTTGAAGCTGCATTGTCCCGAGGTGGACAAACCCATCGCCGCGCTCCTCGCGGACCTGGAACAACGTGGACTGCTCGAAGAAACTCTCGTCGTCTGGGGCGGAGAGTTCGGACGCATGCCGGTTTCAGAAACTTTCAACACCGGGGGCAAGCCCGGCGGGCGCGATCATAACCCCAAGGGTTTTACATATTGGATGGCGGGCGCGGGCGTGAAGGCCGGCACGAGCTTCGGTGAGACGGATGAACTCGGCGAGGCCGCGGTCGTGAATCGCTGTCATCTCCGCGATCTGCATGCGACCATCCTTCATCTCATGGGCCTCGACCACGAGAAGCTCACCTATTTCTACGGCGGGCTGAACAACAAGCTCACCGGAGTCGTCGAGGCCAATGTCATTCGTGGCATTGTTGCTTAGGAGTCGCTGGTTGGGCGGTCACTAAATTCTGATTGGCTCGCAGCGCAGCCCAGGCAGACGGCTCATTGACGGAGCAGCATCGAATGCTGCTTCAACCAGCGTTCGGCTTGCATATAGTCCGGGCAGACGCTCTCTACCTGCTGCCAGTAGCGCGAAGAGTGGTTCATCTCGCGGAGATGCATCAGTTCGTGGATTACGATGTAATCTTGCACGAAAGACGGAGTCTGAATCAGCCGCCAATTGAGCGAAATCGTCCCGCGCCGCGAGCACGAACCCCAGCGCGTACGTTGATTCCGGATAGTTACCCGGCGCACCGCCAATTGATGAATGGACGCAAAGGCCATGACGCGCGGCGGCAGTTCCTCCTCCGCAATTCTCCGCAGGTGACTCTCGACGAGCGGCCTCAGATCTAGTGGAGCAGTTTGCGCGGCGAGCGTCTCGGAACCGAGTCGAATCGCACTCTCACCGTTCGCCGCCACTTCCAGACGGACAAGTTCCCCGCGGAACAACACTTCCGAACCGAGCGACCATTCCCTGAGCGCCCGCTGAGTGACGGCCAGTCGCTTCAATTGCGCTCCGAGCCAGGCCCGATGGCGGTCGGCGAACCGCCGGGCTTCGGACACGGAACCACCGCGCGGAATTGTCACCCGCGCCGAACCGTCGGGACGCAATCGGAGCAGATATCGGCGGGCGCGAGGATTCCGCACCAACAGCAGCGCGATGCGCGCGTTTCCAACTTCTAGAAAATCCCCGCTGGGAGTTGTCTGTCGATCAAACCAGTCGGGCACGATTACCCTCCGGCAAACACCGGACGAAAGCCGGCTTCGCTCAAAATGCGGGCGACTTCGGTACGCTGGTCTCCTTGGATCTCGATCCGACCTTCCTTGACCGTGCCACCCGTACCGCAGGCTTTCTGCATCGCTTTGGCAAGTGTCTCCTTTTCCGGCAAGCCGATGCCGACGAAACCCTTGACGACCGTTACCGTCTTGCCACCGCGATGGGCCGTCTGCCGCAGGATGTCCACCCGCCCGCGATTCTTCCGGGGGACGGCGGGGGGCATCGCGGACGCACCTGCCGGGCCGGGCGGAGACTCCGGAGCCGGCGGCAGTCCCTCACTGCTCAATCCAGCGAACGGATTCTGCCCGAAGCTCTGGCCACCCTCGATGGGAACACGTTTGTTGCCGCTCATGTCCGGTCATTCTTTGCGCAAACCGCCGCGGGACGCAATCCTGTCGCCCGGCAAGACGGGATGGCAATGTGACGGGAGGCGGTGAATCGCCAAACCCCCGACCCCGTGGCGAAGGCGTGCCCCGCAGCAGTGCGCTCAGGCCGCCGTGAGCGCGGCACGCGCGTCATCAGCGGTCCCCGTCTTCTCCAGGAAATAATCGTAGCCGCCCACGTAGGGCACAACCTGGCCGGCGTTGACGTGCAGCACTTTGGTCGCAAGGTGACGGATGAAATGCACATCGTGGGAGATGAACACCAGCGTGCCCTCGTAGCGTTCGAGCGCCAGCGTGAGCGACTCGACGGTGTGGATGTCGAGGTGCGTGGTCGGCTCGTCCATGAGGAGGAGGTTCGGCGGATCAACGAGGAACTTCACGAGATTGAGCCGGCTCTTCTCGCCTCCGCTGAGGATCGCGGTCTTCTTGTAGATGTCATCCTTGCGGAACATGAAGGAGCCGAGCACGCCACGCGCCTCGTCCTCGCGCATGGCCGGCGCACTGGCCAGCACCTCGTCGAGCACCGTCTTTTCCGGGTCGAGCGTGTCGGCGCGATGCTGGCTGAAGTAACCGATCTTGGCGTTGTGACCGAGGTCGCGTTCGCCCTTTTGAAACTCCACCACGCCCGCGAGAATTTTCAGCAGCGTGGATTTGCCCGCGCCGTTCGGTCCAACGAGCACTGTGCGTTCGCCGCGTTCGATGGTCAGGTCGAGGCCCGAGTAAACCTTCGTGGCCCCGTACGCCATGTGAACCCCCACCAGGGAGACAGCGCGCTGCCCGCCGCGCGGTGGTGCCGGGATCTGAAATCGGAACGGTTTGCGCGGAGCCAGTGGTTTCTCGATGAGTTCCAGCCGTTCAATCTGCTTGAGTTTGCTCATGGCCTGCGAGGCCTTGGATGGAATCGCCCGGAACCGATCGGCAAATTGCTGGAGCGCGACGATCTCCTTTTGCTGGTTGTTGTAGGCGGCCACTTGCTGCTCGTAGCGTTCTTCGCGCTGGCGCAGGTAGTCGGTGTAATTGCCCGTGTAATCGTTCACTTTCCGCTCCGAGATTTCATGCACCTGGGTCACCACTTCGTCCATGAACTGGCGGTCGTGCGAAATCAGCAGCAGCGCGCCGGAATAGTTCTTCAGGTATTCTTGCAGCCAGAGCAGCGCAAGCAGATCGAGATGGTTCGTCGGCTCGTCCAGCAGCAGAAGGTCCGGCTCCATGACGAGGAGCCGCGCCAGGCGTGCGCGCATGATCCAGCCGCCGCTCATCTCGCGCGCCTTCCGGGCGAAGTCCGTGTCGCGATAGCCGAGCCCGCGCAACATCCGTTTGGCTTTCGTCTCCACCTGCGGATCGTTCAAAGCATCGTGCTTCGCATGCGCTTCGAGATACTCCGGGGCGGACACTTGGCCCGCCGCCTCCAGCTCGTGCAACCGCTTCTCCAAGCGCGGCAGTTCGTCCACGCGGCCCGTGGCCACATCGAGAATCGTCTCGTCGCCGTGCGCCTCGGCCTCCTGTGGGAGATGGCCGACCATGGTCCATTCATCGCGCTCGACGGTGCCGGAGTCCGGTTCCTTTTCCTTGAGGATGATGGAAAACAACGTGGTCTTGCCCGCGCCGTTCGGCCCGACCAACGCGACGCGGTCGCCGTAATTCACCCCGAACGACGCGTCTTCAAAAAGCACGCGCCCGCCCAGGGACATCTTTAGGTCTCGAATTGTGAGCATGGATTAAAATGGCCGCCGACGGATGAACCGCCGCTGCGCGGGGAGAATTTACCTGCACTCCGCGGGAGCCGGAGGACTGGATTTGTCTGCGGCGACGAGCGGCAGAGGGTAAACCAGGATCGTCCGGCGTCAATGGCTCATTTGCGAAGCGCCGGTGCGAAACCCTCGACTGAATAAAGTCACTGCCCCTTCCGCAGCCACTCACCACCGTTGCGCTCGTAGGTGCGCGCCGCCTGCTCGCCAAACGACTGGCGGATAGCCGCGCGCGTTTCGTCCTGAATGGCCCGCAGCAACTCGGCCCGCTGCTCGTCGCTCAACGCCCGGTTGGCTGACAACTTGCGAGCATGCTCCTGCGAAATCCTCCGGAGGTCATCCACCTGAACGGCGGTTTCGCGAGGCAAATCGTAGCGCTCGGCCACCCGGAAAATCTCCTGGAACCCGCCGTCTTGCGCTCGCTTGAGATCCGCGTAACGCTCCGGATCGAACTGTGCCTTCAGTGCCTCGTCGCGCTGTCGCTGCGCCTCCTTGCGCGCCGCGTCCTTGGCCTGATAGTCGGGGTCCTTTCGGTTCACACTCTCCGAGGCCGCGCTGAATTGATCGTAAACTCGCGTCAAAGTCCGCATCTCCTCCGGCGTCGCGTCGAAGCCAGTCAGGCCCCTGCCCACATACGCGTGACGCGACGTGCGCAACTTGTGCTCCGCGAGTTCCTCGGGGGTTAGCAATGATTGAATGGCGGACTCGCGCTGTTGCTGGATCTCTTTGAGCTTCGCCGTCCGTTCCGGACTGCGCCGTCCCTTTTCCGCAGGCAAAGCCGCCTCCACCAATTCAAACTTATCATTCAAGGCCGCAATCTCCCGCTGCTTCGCCTCCGGTAAGTAGCTCCATCGCGCATCGGGGTGCCACTTTTTTTCGTTCTCAGACGAATCCTTGGCTGGCGAACCCAGAATCTCGTCCAGCCGATTCACCGTCTGCTCCTCCAGTTTGCCGATCTCCGCTTTGACTAGTTTCTTCGTCTCGCCCAGTCCATGAACCGCCAGATCCCAGTACCGCCGCTGCCACGGCTCCAGCAACACGCGTCGCCGCGCCAGGAATTGCTCAACGAGTTCGCCGCGGATGATGTCGCGGATGGTTTCCTCCGGACAGCCGGTGCCGCGCAGATTGGCCACGTAATCGGTCAGTTCGTCGGACTGCACCTGCTCCCAGTGGAATGGCGGAAGTTCGTTCGTGAACGTCACCTCGAGTCGCGTCAGATTCGTCTGGATGCGCACGTTGACGCCAACGACAGTGGACGACTCGGCACTGCTTCCGGCGTCCTCCACGAGCCGCGGTGGACGCGATGCGCGCCACACTCCGAACGTCAGCACGACGTTCAAGAGCAAGGAAACGACGGCGAACTTCGCGGCGGTCATCGTGTTTGGTTCCCTGGCGACTTCATCGCATCTCGGATGGTGCGGGCGTATCGCTCACCGTCTTTTTGCCCAAGGATTTGCTGCACGGCCTGGGCGGTGGCCTGTTGCATCTCGGCCAGCGCCGCTTTGCGCTGGTCCGGGGTCAGCGTGTCGTTCGCGAAGAGGCGCCGCGCCTCTTCAATTGCCGTCAACCGGATGTCGTACGCCCGGATCGCCGAATCCACCGGCAGCTTTTGGTTCTTGGCCATTCCCAGGACCTCAGTGAACGCCTCGTCGCGCGACCGCTGGTAGGCCGCGTAGCGAGTGTCGCCCAGCAACGCCCGCGCCTCCGCGTCGAACGTCTCCGGCCGGCGCTTGCCGATGTCGTCAATGTCTGTGCTCTGCTCGCCGAAGCCGGCCACCACCATATCCTCCACCCAGTTCTGACCCGACGACGCCTGCCGGATTAACTCCCGGTATTCGACGCCTGTCATCTCCACGCCGACGTGACGATCCCCATCAAAGAGGTCGTCCTGTAGTGCGTCATAACATCGCAGCAAAAACTCCTCCGCTTCAGCCGGGGACAACACGGCCAGCGCAGCCCGTTGCATGGACTGAGCCAGCGCCCGCAATTTCTCCGCGTCTTCCTCGATGTCGAGACCGCGCGCCTCGCGTTTGATGGCGTCGCCCGCCGGTGCGATGCTCTCAATCACCGCGAGTAATCCCAACACCTTCGCGTCCGGCAGGTATCCGAGCGCCAGCGCCGGCTCCTCCTCATCGATCCAAAGCTCATAGGTTTCGACCGGCCAGTCCACGCCCACCAGTTCGCGCAGCAAGGCCCGTTTCTCCGCCTCCTGCGCATGCTTGCGCCGCTGCCCGGCCAGGTTCCGCGCGGAAGTTTGCGAGGCGTTCTCCCAGAACGGGGCGGTTTCATCGTCTTCCGGCCCCGCGCGAAAGGCCTTCTCCACATCGGGCACAATGATGTGCCGGAGGGTGTTCTCCGGGCAGCCGACGCCGCGCAAGTTTGCCGCGTAAGCACGAAAATCATTCGTCTCCAGTTGCGACCAGCGAAAGCCCGGCGCGTCCACGGTATTAGTGCTGAACTCGACCAGATTGGTGCGCAACACGCGCAATGCTTGACGGCCCGGCGAGATCACCGGCGCGATCACATTGGTTGGGGAAGCAGACGCAGCCGCCCCGCGCCGACTAGACTTGGCGAGCAGCCAGCCGCCCAGGAGCAGATTCGCCCCCAGCGACAGGATGAGAATGGACCGCGCGTTCAGCATGATCGTAACAACTGTCTTACTAGAGACAGAGAATCTGCAAATCCGTTCCGGCAATCAACTGCGGACCGTCAGGGTTTCCGTCCGAAGGCCGTCAGCACGGCGGCGGCTTTCAGATCCCGCCCGCGTTCAAAATGGATGCCGTCATTGTTCCAGCGCGCCTCCAGATGCGTCATGCCGGACCGGCCGCGATAGCCGAAGGTCACCGGGCCGTCGGTCGGGGTCGGCGCGGCGTTGGCGGCGAATTCAATCTGCCGCACCACGGCTTGAAACAGTTCCGCGACCGGGGCGACGACGCCGTCCACTTTGACGATGGTGCCCACGCTCAGGGCGGCCGCCTGCGCCGGCGTCATGGGTTCCAATGAGCGCAGCGGGAGGAACAGCATCCAGTCTCCGGCACCGGGCTGGTAGCCGTGGATGAGCCGGGCCGAATTGCCCTCGTCATCCACCAATTCATATTCGCGCCGCGACTGAACGCGGCCGACCTGCGCCACCTCCACGAGCGCGTGGGAGCGGATGCGATACTGCACGCCATCGAGCGTGCCGGCGTTGCCCACCGCCAGCGGGGAAGCGGGGGCGGTCAGGATCGATGAACGCCGCGCGCGTGATTTCTTCCAGTAGGAAAAGCCGACGAACACCATCACCGTGACGAGTATGACGCCAACGAGTTTGATGGCGAAGGCGGACCATTTGTCGTATCCCGCCCCGGCTGCGGTTCCGCTTTCCAACGCGCGTGATAAATTGCTGGCCGAGGTGCGCGGCAGCTTGAAGGCGGATTCCAAAACGCCAGCCGGGAGGGTCACGCCCCGAAAGCATTCGACTTCATCGCCGGTCCAACTGACGACCTGCATGGTGTTGGCGGCCTCGGCGTTGAAGTAATGCGCCACGTCGCCGACTTCGACGCCTTCCGGGGCTTCGCCTTCAATTTCATACACGCGGGACTCGTCCACCAAAGTGACACGCACGGGAGTGCCATCAAGATTGAGCGGGTCGCCGACGCGCTTGCTGGCCGCGTCCGCCGCCGTCACCGGATACTCCATCTCAAACTGGGTGAACATCCGCCATTCCCCGCCGTGGTCGGTGTCCTCATAGACCAGCGTGGCGAAACCGCCCCGGTCATCCGCGAGGTTGAACTCGTGCCAGTAATACGTCTCGCCGTCTTCTTCCATGCCCATGACGACACGGCCCACGACTCGAAAGCGGCGGTCGGAAAGGGTTCCGGTCATGCCGAGACGCAGAGCGGTGGGGTTGGCGTGGCTCATGGTCAGTGAAAAAAGTGCGGCACGAAGCGGCTCAGGTTCCCCGTGATGCGGCGAGTGTCCTCGCGGATGCCGAGGCCGGCGGCGACGTGATCCACCATCCACACGCCAAAGATGGGATGATGGCCGGCGAAATCCGGCAGTGACGCCAGCGCCTGGTAGATGTGCCCTTCCTCGCCGTAGTCGCCGCCGGTTTCCTCGATCACCACGCCACCTTCGACCCAGGTGACATTGCTGCCCTCGCGACTGAGTTTGGGTTTACGAATGTAGCGATCTCCGAGTGGAGTGGCGATTTCATGAGCGGGGAGCAGATGGGGATGTCCGGGAAAAAGCTCCCAGAGAATCGGCAGCAGACCCTTGTTGCTGATCAGCATTTTCCAGGCAGGTTCGATGAACTGAACCGTCTCCTCGGCAAGCTGCGCGCTGAATTCCTCGTGCCAGAGCCATTCCCACGGATACAGTTTGAAGCATCGTTCGATGCGGCGCAGATCGAGGTCCACGAAGTGCCGCTGCCGCGCGTCCCAACCGATGTCTTCGATGAAGACCGGCGCGGTGAACACTCCCGCCTGCTCGCAGGTGTCGCGCAAATACAGGACGGTCATTTCGTCTTCGGGATGTTCCCGGATGCTGCTGAAATGAACCGTCTGGCCGGAGAACCGGCGCCACGCTTCGATGAGCCGCTCGTGGAGGGAATTGAACTGGTCGGCGGTGGGATGGGTTTCCTGAAGCCAGAACCATTGCGCAACGGATGCCTCGACCAGCGCGGTGGGCGTGTCGGCATTGTATTCGAGCAGCTTGGGCGGCGTGACGCCGTCGTAGCTCAAATCAAAACGCCCGTAGAGGCTGAAATCATCGCGCTCCCACGAATTGCAAATGCCGGGCACGGCGGCAGCGGGAATGCCGAGACGCGCCCACCAGTTGTTGTGGATTACCGCTTCCGCGCCTGCGATGCACAGGCGGTGGAGTTCTTTCGCGGCGGATTCCAGCGCGTCCACCTCCGCGTGGGTCAACTCGTAGCAAGCGGATTCATCCCAATAGGGTTCCTCCACATGAGAATGGAAAGTGAGGCCGACGCTTTCGACCTTCGCGCGCCAATCGGCACGGGGCTGGCAAACGTGGCGTTGCATCAGGACGAGACGAAATGACTGCGGGAACTGCTGCCGAATCCGCTGCGTCGCACGTCGCCACGCTGCGCCCGGGCGGCCATCTCTGGTGTTGGCGCGGAAATGTTGGTGATGCTTGCGTGCGGCTGCGCGGCCCACTGTCCGCCGAAAAAGAACTGCTTCCGCTGCGCGTCGAAATGATTGTAGGGCTGGCTGTACCAGGCGCGGAACGGTGCGTGATAATAACCGACGCCGGGCACGAAAAAGTTGTTCGTGTAAACGGACTGCGCGCGGACGGGGCCGGTCGCGGGATCGCCCGAACCACAGCTTCCCAAGGCAGTGGCCATGCCGCCAATCAAGACCAACCGGATGCTTTTGGACCGTTTCACCGGAATCTTCGCGGCACCGCTCAACTGAACATCGCCGCCGCTATGATGAGGCACACGCCGAGAATGATGGCACCCGCCACAATCCCGGCGGCGACGTTTCTATTCTCAACGATCTCCTTGTGCAGATTGCCGGGCGTGCATTTGTCGAACAGTTTGTAACCGGCGATGGCCGCAGCGATGCCGATGACGGCGAAGAGCAGCATGTAGCCGATGGCTTCGGCGAGCGTTTGTGCATGCCAACCCGAGACGCTGGTGGCAGTTGTTTCCGCTGCGGTCAGCGTGGTGGCGGCAAGGAGAAAGACGGCAGGCAGCCGTCGTGATAGGGAGCTTGGTTTCATAAATGGGTAGTGATGTCGTTGGTGAATTCCTGGCTTCTGCCGGTCATGGTGGCGGAGGATAGGCAGCGTGCCGACAATGCTTCAACCGAAAACCGATTGAGGGAAATCAGCCTTGCGCGGCGAGGAACAGATTACGCCCAGCCGGGGTGGGTTGCGCTCACTTGTCCGCCACGAAGATCGTATAGGCGCACCGTTTCGCGTTGGGATAGAGCTTCGCGGGCACCACTTGGACTTCGAAGCCCACATCGGCCAGCCGTTCCGCAAAGTCGTGGTCCTGCCGGGCGGACCAGACGACCACCCGCCCACCGGGTTTGAGCACAGTGGCAATCCGCTGGAGACCATTCCGGTCGTAGAGACGAAAGTTCTGCTTCTGCACCATCGCTCGCGGGCCGTTGTCAATGTCCAGCAGCACGGCATCATAACGCGCCCGCCCGGCCTGCGCGATCACGTCCCACACATCGGCGACAAAAACTTCAACGCGCGGATCGTTGAGCAACGCGCCGTTCAGATCGGCGAGGAACTGGCGGTTCCAGGCCACGACCGCCGGGATCAACTCGGCCACGTGCACCGTGGACTCAGGGCCGAGTTTTTCCAGCACGGCCTTCAACGTGAACCCCAGCCCCAGTCCGCCAATCAATACCGACGGATGCGCGTGCGCGAACAATGGCGCCGCCGCCAGTTCTCCGAGCAGCAACTCCGAGGTGTGGATGGCGGAGTGCATCAACTCCTCCGTGTTGACCCGGATGCAATATGTCCCGTCGTGCTCGTGGAGGGTGAGACGCGCTCCGTCCGGCGTCGCCGCCTCCGCGAGCTTTATGTTGGGTTTCACAAAGCTTGGCGGGGGCAGCCGTCAGCCCACTGCGAGCAGTTCGACCTCGAAGACCAGCGTCGAGTTCGGCGGGATCGCGCCGGGATAGCCTGCGCGACCGTAGGCAAGCTCCGGCGGAATGGTCAGCTTCACCTTGTCGCCGACTTTCATGGTCGCGACGCCCTGGTCCCAGCCCGCAATAACCTGTCCCGCGCCCAGCACGAAGACGAACGGTTCGTTGCGATCCACGGAACTGTCGAACTTTCCCCCATCCATAAACCAGCCCGTATAGTGAACGGTCACGGAGTCGCCTTTCTTCGGAGCGACGCCTTTGCCGGTGATCAGTTTTTCAATCTTCAGTTCAATTGCCATGTCCGAGTGTGATCCGGACGCGGCCCGCAGGTCAATGGCGACGGCGTTCGCCGCGCTGCTGACGGCTCACAATCATAGCCGCGCGGCGATACTGAAACTCATTGTTCCTCGTGTTGTTACGGCGCTCCTGCTGTGCCAAAGATTAAACCGCCTTACCCATTAGTAGTGCCCTGTGAATAACTTTACCCCATATACGGTGGTTTTTGACTTTACTTCGACATCGCCCTCTGGTTTGATGCTGGGAGCAAAACGGCTATTGCATCATGTACCTCAAGAATCTAACGGTCCTCGGTTTTAAGTCCTTCGCGGACAAGACGTCGCTCAACTTTCAGCCCGGCGTGACGGCCATCGTCGGACCAAACGGCTGCGGCAAGTCGAACGTCTCCGACGCGGTGCGCTGGGTGCTCGGCGAACAGTCGGCCAAGGCCCTGCGCGGCGGCGAAATGGCCGACGTAATATTCAACGGCACCGACAGTCGCAAACCGGTCGGCATGGCCGAAGTGTCACTGACTATTGGCGGCGTGGATGACGAGCACCTCATCGCCGCTGGCGTCGAGGTCGCCTACAACGAGGTGACCATCACGCGGCGGGTCTTCCGTGACGGTGGCAGCGAGTATTTCATCAACAAGACGCCGTGCCGCTTGAAGGACATCCAGCAATTGTTCATGGGCACGGGTGTCGGACGCACCAGTTACAGCATCATGGCGCAGGGGAACATCACGCAGATCCTTTCCAGCAAACCGGAGGATCGCCGCATGGTGTTCGAGGAAGCCGCCGGCATCACCAAGTTCAAATCGCAAAAGAAGGAGGCGCTCCGCAAACTGGAATACACGGACCAGAATCTCCTGCGCGTCGCCGACCTCATCCGTGAAGTGAAGCGGCAGATTGGATCGCTCCAGCGCCAGGCCGGCAAGGCCCGCCGCTACAAGCAGCTCATGGTCGAGTTGCAGCACCTTGATACGCAGCTCGCCCGGCACCAGTTCGATGTGCTCGCGGGTGATATTAACGAGCGGCAGCAGACCATCGAAAAACTGCGCGCCGTGATCGAGAACTTCTCCGAAGGCGTGTTGCGCGGCGAAAATGAAATCCACCTGCTGCGCGAACGGCTGGCGCAATTGGACCACGAGATCAGCCAGGCCCAACAGCACGGGCTGGAGTTGAAGGGCCAGGTTGATCGTCACGAGGGACGCATCCATTTCAACGAGGAACGCCTGCTCGAACTGGAGGCGCAGCACGGCAAGGCGCTCAACGACATCGCGCAGGCCGAGGAGCGCAAACGCGCCGCCGAGGAAGAACTGACGACGGTGACACAGCGGCTTGAGGCCGCGAACACCGCGCTCGAACAGCAGCGGCAGCAGCTCCAGGCCCGGCGCGAAGCCTTGCAGCAGTTGGAAAACGAATTACGCGATCAACTGGAGGCGATGCGCCAGGCACAGTCCGACGCCTTCGCCGCCGCGCAGCAACTGGGCCGCGCCCGCAACGAGATCAACGCGCTCGATTTGCAGAAGCAGGGCAACGTCGTGCGCATGGAGAAACTTTCTTCCGAGAAAATCCAGTTGGAGGAGGAACGCGCGCGACTTGAAACGCGCCTCGTGGATTTCGCCGTCAACGTCGAGGCGCAGAAGGTCAGCGCGCAGACCCATCGCGGTACGCTGGAGGAACGCCAGGCCCGGCTGCGCGAGATCTCGCAGCAGTTGACCCAGATCGGCCAGGAACTCGACGGTGGCTTGCGGCAGCAGGCGGAGAAGCGTTCGCGCCTCAACGTGCTCGATCAATTGCAGGAATCCCACGAGGGCTTCAGCGCCGGCGCGCTCGCCGCCCTTAAACAATCCCAGGCTGTGCTCGGCTCGCTCGCGGACAGGATTCGCGTGCCCGACCAATACATCGCCGCCATCGAAGCCGCGCTCGGCCACCATTTGCAACTGGTGCTCACCGAACAGCCGGAGGCCGCGCAGCAGATTCTTGCCGACCTCAGCACGAACAAGAAAGGCCGCGCCAGCATCGCGCCACTCGGCTTGCTGGCCGCGGAAGGCACGCCCCAAACCGCGACCGACGAATTGACCGCGCCTTCCGATTCGTCGCCCCGGCGCGCCGTCACCGTCGTCGAATCCGATGCCTCCATCCGCCCGCTCATCGAGCGGTTGCTCGGCTTGACACGCATCGTCCCCAATCTCGCCATCGCCACCGAAGCGTGGCGCGCGAGCAACGGTGCATTTGATTATGTGACGCTCACCGGCGAGTTGCTGACCCGCCATGGTGTTTACACCGGCGGTTCCGCCAACGGCTCCGGCCAGGCGCCCGCGTCCATCCTCGGCCGCAAGAACCAGATTGCCGAGTTACAGACCCAACTCGCGCAATTGCAGGAACACGTCGCCGAAATCAGCCGCCGCAAAGGCGCGCTGGCCAGTGAACAAACCGAATTGCAGGCCAGCCTCCAGCAGGCGCAGACCGATCTGCGCGCCTCGGAAGTTGCCATCGCCACGTCACAGGGCGAGTTCAACGCGCTGCAAAACTCCCAGCGCACGCTGCACCAGAAGATTGACACCGTCGTTTACGAAATCCAAAGCCTCGCCGCGCAGGAGCAGGAAGGCACGCACAAGCGTGCCGCGCTCGCCGCGCAAGTCGCCGACTTCGACGCGCGCGAACAGCAATGCCAGCAGCGCGTGGCCGGACTGACCGCCGCGCTCGAAACCCTCCGCCAGCAGCGCGACACCGCCAACGCCTCGCTCACCGAGACCAAGGTGGCGCTCGCCACGGAGGAACAACTCTCCGCGTCCTACCGCCAGCAGCAGGCGCCGCTCGTCGAGCGCATCCGCGAACTCACGCAACTCGCCGCGCAACGCCACGGCGAGATCGGCGCGTTCGCCGGGCGCAAGGAACAGTGGGAAACCGAGATCGCCGAGTCGCGCCGCAAGATCGTGGACCTGCAGACCGAGCGCGAACGGGTCAACACCCGCGCCGCCGACCTGCTCACCCAGAAGCAGGCGCAGGACGGCGACATCGCCGCGCGCGAGGAAGCCTTGCGCGGCCAGCGCCGACGCCTGACGGAATTGCAGGAACAGCGCGGCGCGGTCGAAGTCGAACTGGCGCAAAAAAACATGGCCGCGCAAAACCTGCGCGAGCGCATCCAGCAGAAATACCAGATCAACCTCGACGACATCCGTAGCGAGTGCATCACCATCACCTACGCCGAGGAAGGCCCCGCGCGCATCGAAACCATCACGCCCGAGGAGATGGCGAAGGCCGGACTGGCCACGGATTGGAACGCCGTCGGCGCGCAGGTGGGCGATCTCCAGAAACGCATCGAGGAGATGGGGCCGGTGAACCTCGTGGCCATCGAGGAATACGAGGAGACCGAGCAGCGGTATCAATTCCTCACCAAGCAGAACGACGATCTCGTGCAGGCCAAGGCCCAGTTGCTCGAAGTCATCAACCGCATCAACACGCAGACCAAGGAAATGTTCACCGAAACATTCCTCAAGATCCGCGACAACTTCCGCCTGATGTTCGCCGAGATTTTTGGCGGCGGCAAAGCCGACCTCATTCTCGTCGAGGAAGGCGACGTGCTGGAGAGCGGCATTGACATCGTGGCGCGCCCGCCCGGCAAGCAGCTCCAGAGCATCACGCTGCTCTCCGGCGGCGAGCAGACGATGACCGCCGTGGCGCTGCTCTTCTCGATTTACCAGGTCAAGCCCAGCCCGTTCTGCGTGCTGGACGAACTGGACGCGCCGCTGGACGAATCGAACATCAACCGCTTCATCCGCGTCCTCCAGCGCTTCCTGGCGCACTCGCAGTTCATCATCATCACGCACAACAAGCGCACCATCGGCATGGCCGACGTGCTTTACGGCGTGACGATGCAGGAACACGGCGTGAGCAAGATCGTGAGCGTGAAGTTTCACAAGACCGACGAGGTGGTGACCGACCACAAACCGGTGCCGTTGGAAAATCAGGCCCCCGGCAAATCGGTGGCCGACGAGGAAGACAAGCTGCGCCCGCGCGAAGACACCATGGAAGTGGTGATGGCGAAGTAACGAACCCCAGCCCGGCCGTTCATCTCCGCAATCCAACGCCGGCCCGCGCCCGTAAAACGTCCCGATCATTCGATCCAAGGCCAGATCCAGCCGGGCTAACAGCTCGCTGAGGTACTCAGCGCGCCATTTCTGGCGCCCTTCACCCCGCGAAGCTCACTTGCGTTTAAGCCCGTCGCGCCAGGCGATCGCTTCCAGCTCCACCCGGACTGCGTCCGCGACGGGTATCACGGGGCGGGCCTGAAATTCAAACGCCGGGAAGGTCGAGCAGACCTTGTGAACCATCACGGGATCGTCGCAATCCACCAGCATGTGCCCGCCCCACTCGCCCACGCGCACGACGAACAGCTCGATCTTGAAATTGGCGGGTGCCTGCCATTGGGTGAAAACTTCCAGGATTCGCTTCTGGGCATTCTCGTATTCCATCGGCGAACCTTGCGGACGCTCGAACCAGCTGATCATGTATTTCATGGGTATTCGGGTTTATTGAGTTGATGTGATGAATCTGTTTTCATTTCCACGGGCGGCCAGGATGGCTGCCGTTGAAAGTGGTGCCGGCGTTGCCGCCATAAACGCGAGTTGCCTCTCGCGACGTGGGAGGCCGGGCCGCAGGCGGTAGGACTCACGCCCCAGTCAACCAGCGATGAGCAAGCAGTTACCATGAATACCTACATAAACAGTGCCCCTTACGCTGGCGAGCTTCATAAAATATTCGCTCGCCACCACCAGGATCACGCCCGCTGACTTCGCCCGCACTCATTCAACCATGGATGGCCTTGACGCGCCTTCGCCGACTCAGCCGATCCATGCCATCCTTTTCGGTTAGGCGGCCGTTTCCTTCGGCACTCCGATCAAATAAGTGATGGGAATCGGCCCCGCCGTGCTTTTCACCGTGCCGATGTCCCAGTGGTAATCGTTCGCCGCCAGGCTTGCCACCAGACCGCGCAACTCCTCGACGCTGTAGGTCCGCAAACACGAGACCAGTCCATCGAACAGCACGATCAAAGGCAGCAGTGGAATCAGGTAAGTCCAAAGCAACCGTGACCAGCGAAACGGGCGGATGAACGGCGTCATGAGGAGCACCATGAGCGGCACCAGCAGCATCAGCAGCAGCGCCAGGACGCTATTCTGTGTCCCCTCAAAAACAGCGATGCCCTGGCGCTGGTGAACTGCATCGGCCAGCACGGCGCACGCTTGCTTCGGGCGGAAATGGTGGAAGGCCGAGAAGATCGTCCGAAAGCCGGTCAACTCCCCGGGCACTCGCGTGGCGTCCACCGATTGAGGATGGTAGCCGATCAACTGCTGCGTCAGGCGGCTCGATAATTGAAATGCCTCCAGGTTTGGATACTTGTCCGTCAGGCAAACCGACACGCTCACTCCCCGCGCGGCCAGGACCGGCTGTAGCCAGAGCCACGGCCCGGCCGCGCCTGCACACAGGTCAAGCACCCGCCGCGTGCCGGTGCGCTGGAGCGCGGCGGCCAGAATCGGAACCATCGCCGCGTAGGACTTCGTGGTGGCGATGACGAATTGCAGGTAATCGGTTCCCCCGTCGCGAACCGTGCGTGGGCACCAATCTTGATCGTGGATTTCAAAGAGGTGAAGACGTTTCATGCAGGGATGAAGCGCCGATGCCGCCGATCAAGGATCATGGCGACCACTCTCAACACGCCGATGTCCGGCGTCAACCGCGCTTTCGGGTGGTTCCCGGCGGTTTCGGGCGCGGGCGGATGCGGTGAGGCTTGGGGAACGCGTTTTGCCGAAACATGGGAAGGACGATTTCCACGAGTCCCCGTCGCAGAAGCTCGTTCCCAGCCGCGCCAAAGATGCCGGCAGAAAGATGGGACCCCATTTTTTTAACTGCATCTTTCTGCCTCACCTCCCCGTCGCCGTTGCACGCCCAAAACGGGCGAGAACGCCCGCGCGCCGGGCAGGACGAGGGCACGGTGGTTCGTGGTGGTGGAACTGGTCGCGCTGCGACCAGTAGTGCCGCGTTCAGCGGCGCAATGCGCTTGCCCGATGCAGCGCGCGCGCGGACGAGTTCGTTCCGCCCGCTGAACGCGGGCGGGTTCATCGCGGCGCGACGAACTCCACCAACTTTTCGCTCCTACGGCTGGCGCAGGCGGTAGAACTTTGTCGGCGGGGTGGCGGGGACGGTGATGGGATTGACCGCGCCGCTGGGGGAATTGGTCCAGTTCGCGGGCGTGAGCAGCGCGCTTTCCTGCAACACGAAGCCGGGCGGGGCGGGCGTCCACGAGATGGTGGCCTGGCCGGGGGCGGCGGGGACGATGGTGAGCAGCGGCGCGCCCACGGTCTGCACCACGATGGGCAAGGCCCAGGAGCCGCCGGCGAATTCCCTCGTCACCAACCGAGTCGATAGAAGCTGTTGGTGGGAGTGAGAGGCAAAGCCACCGATCTCCAGGTGCCGTCATCCTGCGCGACGCCGGGAATCAGGCTCCATGAAGCCGGCGGAGTCAGGTCATGGGCCTGATAAACCCGATAGCCGATGGCCCAGCTTGGCCAACGCACGGTGTTGGTCCCCGAAGCCCTGTCGATGTGGAGATAGGACGGCGCCCCGGTTACACTGGCCACCAGTTCAAGATCAAAGCTGATGTCGGAGCTGTTGGTCGTCGCTTGGTGGATTTCCACGGCGAGGGTGTTGGTTCCGTTCACGAGCAGTGCCGGCGAAACGGTTTGGGGGAACCAGGCGTTCTCCTCCGCACCGCCGACGGCGTTGGTGGCGAGGGTGGACGGGGTGATGGGGCCTGGCGGCAGGTTGCTGCGGAAGACTTCGGTGCCGTTCAGGTAAACCACCGCGCCATCATCACGGAGCAGATTGACGGTCAGGCCGGTGATCAGAGTGCGATCCGTGATCAGCCAGGAGCGCCGGAACCAGGTGGTGATGTATTTGTTGTTCGGATCGGGACCGTAGGAGTTGGTGGTGGCCTCGAAGCCGTCCCCGTAGCCGAACTGGGCGCGTCCGCTGCGCCAGGCGGAGTCGTTGAATCCGGGAGCCGTCCAGGTCGCGCCGGGATAGACGCCGGTATCGAGGTATTTCCAGACCGCTCCCGTGCGGACGGTCGAGAAGATGCCCTGGGTGATTTGCACCGGAGCAGAGGTGCGGCTGGCTCCGCAATCATCGTACGCCCGGGCGGTGAGCGTGTAGCGACCAGAGGGGAAGCCGGGCACCTGGAGTTGGAAAGGCGCGGTGAAGACTTGTCCAAGCTGGTTGGTGCCTTCGTAGAATACCACCTGGCTGATGAGGCTATCCGCATCCGCCGCATCGGTTTGGAGGAGCAAGGGCACTCCCGCCGGGACCTCTGCGCCGTCCGCCAGATTGGTGATGGCGACCGATGGTCTTTGATTGGGCAAACCGGCGCGCAGTTCCAAGTCGAAGCTGATATCGGAGCTGTTGGTCGCTGTCTGGTGGATTTCCACCGCGATGACGTTGGTGCCGGCGGTGAGATGGTTTGTGGTCAGGAGCGCGGTGATGAAGTTGGTTTCATCCGCTCCGGAAATGCTGGTGCTGGCCAGGGTGATGGAACTGATGGCGCCGGTTGGCATGTTGCTGCGGAAGACCTCGTTGCTGTTGATGTAAACCACGGCGCCATCGTCGCGGAGCAGGCGGAGCGACAGGCCGAGGAGCGAAGCCAGGTTGGTGGTTGTGAATTTCTGGCGGTAGTAGGTGGTGATGTAGCGGTTGTTCGGGTCGGGACCAAAGGAGTTGGTGCTGGCCTCGAAGCCGTCACCGTAGCCCAGTTCCGCGCGCCCGGAACTCCACGCGGTGTCGTTGAAATTCAAGCCTCGCCAAGCGGTGCCCGCGTCGGTGCCATTATCCAGATACTTCCACACGGAGCCCTGCGCCACCCAAACGCTGGTGGGGCGGAACACATTCACCGCCACGAGGAGGGAATCGACGCTCTGAGCGCTGTTGTCCCAAGCCCGGGCTGCGAAAGTGTAGCTCCCGGCACATAGCCCGGTGACGCCAATCGAATACGGTGCCGCGAGCGACTCGCCGATCTTCACGCCATCCTGGAAAAACTCCACGAGTGTGATCACCCCGTCTGGATCGCTGGCGGTCGCGTTCACCGTGAACCCGGTGACTGGGGCCACGCCCA
>JANNEF010000454.1:0-1928 GCA_031378375.1 Verrucomicrobiota bacterium
AAAGCCTGGCTGGCCGAACGCAACCGCCAACCGCAGCGCTACGTCTGGCGTGCCGAAGGTGCCGCCATCCTGGAAAAAATCACCCGCGCACGCGCTAAACTCGAAGAAATAATGGCAGACACTTCAAGGACAGCAGACTAGATCGGTCGTCGCGCGGACGAAGCGCAAGATTTATCATCGGGCGAGGTCACGGGCGATTCATCTTTACGTGTTGCGGCGAGCGGATGGGCGCTGTGAGGGCTGCGACATGGCTGCGCCTTTTCTGAAACCAGACGGAAAGCCGTATCTGGAGCCTCACCACACGACGAGACTGGCAGACGATGGGCCGGACCACCCCGATCGAGTGATCGGCCTTTGCCCAACGTGTCATCGTCGCGCGCACTATGCGAAGGATGCCACGGCATTCAATCGCACCCTCATCAGGAAGCTGGCATCACTGGAACGAGCGCGGTCGGTTTCTTGAACAACAGCACTCGTTTTGCAGGCAGCGGGCGTTACCGTCCGCGCTTAATACTTCGCCACCGTGTGATCAATTTCATCGGCCCAGGCGCTGATGCCGCCTTTGACGCTCTTCGCATACTTGAAGCCCTGTTCCTTCAGAAACTTCACGGCTTTGAGCGAGCGGATGCCGCTTTTGCAGTGGACGTAAAGGGTCTGGTTCGGGTCCAGCTCGGTGAAGCGTTGCGGGAGGGTGTTCAGCGGAATGAGCGGCACGCCGTGGACGTGGGCGATCTGGTATTCGTCCGGCTCGCGCACGTCTATGACCTTGATGCCCAGCTTGGGATCGTCGAGCGCCTTCTTCATGTCCTGCACGGTCACTTCGTCCGGGTGGGACGCGGGCGTGGCGGGTTCGGCGAGGATGCCGCAGAATTGATCGTAGTCAATCAGGTGGGTGATGGTGGGTTTCTCGCCGCAGAGCGGGCACTGGGGATCGCGGCGGAGTTTCAATTCGCGGAACTTCATGTCGAGCGCGTTGAAGAGGAGCAGCCGGCCGATGAGGGAACTGCCTTTGCCCAAGGCGAGCTTGAGAATTTCCGTGGCCTGGATGCAGCCGATGATGCCGGGCAGCACGCCGAGCACGCCGCCTTCCGCGCAACTGGGCACCATGCCGGGCGGCGGCGGTTCGGGATAAAGGCAGCGGTAGCACGGCCCGCCCAGGTGCGGCGCGAACACGCTGGCCTGCCCCTCGAAGCGGAAGATGGAGCCGTAGGCGTTGGGTTTCTTGAGGAGGACGCAGGCGTCGTTGGTGAGGTAGCGCGTGGGGAAGTTGTCGGTGCCGTCCACGACGATGTCGTATTGGGCGATGATTTCCATCGCGTTCTCACTGGAGAGCCGGGTGTTGTGGATGACGACTTCAACGCCGGGGTTGATGGAGTTGATCGTCTCTTTGGCGGAGTCGGCCTTGAGCCGGCCCACGTCGGCGGTGCCATGGATGATCTGGCGCTGGAGGTTGGAGAAATCCACGACGTCGAAGTCCACGAGGCCGAGCTTGCCGATGCCCGCGGCGGCCAGATACATGGCGATGGGGGAGCCAAGGCCGCCCGCGCCAATGCACAGGACGGTAGTAGAGCAAATCTTCTTCTGCCCGGCCATGCCGACTTCCGGGAGGATGAGGTGGCGCGAGTAACGGCGGATTTCTTCGTTGGTCAGTTGCATAAAGCGATTAACGAGCGTGAGCGTAGTGGACGGCGGGGGGAAATCAAGCGGGGAAGAAAAACCCGGGCGGACGAATCCAAACTCCGTGGTAGGGTCGGCGCGCCGCGCCGACCGCGCCGCGTCCAGCGGCGCAACGTGTACGCACAATGGCCCGCGCTCGGACGTTCGTTCCGCCCGCTGAACGCGGGCGGGGGCAACGCGGCGCGATGTCCCAACCGGGCTTGCCCATTCTCTCGCTGTTTTAAGATGCGTCTGCCGTGGAAGAAAGATTT
>JANNEF010000019.1:0-8107 GCA_031378375.1 Verrucomicrobiota bacterium
ACGCTTCTTCTGCACCGTGGGAGCCTGCGGCTGGGTGGCCGTCGCCAAATTGAGAGTGTGATCGGCGGCTTCGAGATACTTCGCGAGATTCACATGCGAGATGTCGAGCGCGTCGCTGTTGTTATCGAAGCCATGCGCCGAACCATCCGGCGGCAGCTCGCCCGCGAGCGCCAGCCCCGGCATGTCGAAAAGGTCGCGCATCGTGTTCTCGTATTCGCCCCGCGTGAGCCTGCGGATCCGCGTGCGCCCGGCCTGCGTCCGCGCCCGCTCCGCCGTCACGAGCGAATCGCGCAGCCACTTCGTCACCGCCGCCGCGTCCTTCGCTGGCGGCCGCGCCTTCTTCTTCGGCGGCATCTCGCCGCTCGCGATGGCGTCATGGACTTTCACCCACCGCGCAAAGTTATCCGCGTTCGTGAAGTCCGCTTTGAGCGCCGTGATGTCGAAGCCGCCTTTTTTCGCATCCGCGTCGTGGCAGTCGGCGCAGTGCGTGTCGAAGAACGAGGTCGGGACCGCGCCCGCTGCGCGGAGCGACAGCAACGCCAAGGCTGCTAGACTGAAAATGATGAGCCGGAGTTTCATGGTCACGAGTTCGGACTACGCCATCTCCAGACCACGCATGGTGCCAGTGCTGCTGGAGAATTTGCCAGTTTCGAGGCCGAGGCGCTGGAGCATGGTGACGTAGAGATTGCTCAGCGGGTAGTTGTTCGTCTTGTCGAAGGCGAGGTGCTGGCCGTGTTTGAAGCCTCCGCCTGCGAGGATGACGGGCAGGTTTTTGTTGTCGTGATTGTTGCCGTTGCCGAGGTTGCTGCCGTAGAGGACTTGCGTGCGGTCGAGCAGGTTGGCGTCGCCTTCCGCCGTGGCTTGCAGGCGTTTGAGGAAGGCGGCGAGCTTTTGAAACTGGGCGAGTTCGAGGTTCATCAACTCCTTGAGTTTGTCCTCGCGCTCGACGTGGTGGGAGAGGTTGTGCGCGTCGGTGCTGACGCCGGGGATGTGCTCGCTGAAGCCATCGAGCTTCACCAGCAGCGTGATCAGGCGGGTGCTGTCCGTGGTGAACGCGAGGTACGCGAGGTCATACATCGCGGCGAGCTTTTCGGGCAGATACTCCGGGTCTTTCGGCACGGCGACATCCACTTTGGGCTTTGGTTTGCGTTCCCATTCCTCAGCGATGAGCAGGCGGCGTTCGACTTCGCGGACGGACGTGAAGTATTGGTCGAGGCGCTCGCGGTCGGCCGCGCCAACTTGTTTCTGCAAGGTCGCCGCGCGCGCCGCCACGGCGTCGAGGATGCTGCGTCCGGTGCGAAGGTTCTCCACTTGTTTCTCCACAGAGGCGGCATCGCCCGCGATGAAGAGCGCCTTGAAGACTTCCGCCGGACTGCGCTCGGCGGGCAGCATCACGCCGCTGCCGGTGAAGGAAAGAGATTGGTTCCCGCTTTTGGAAACGACGAGCGGCAGCGCGGCGACGCGAGTCTGATGCCCGATTTGCTCGGCGGCGAATTGGTCGAGCGAGATACTGTTGCGAAACGAGGCGGTGCCTGGATGCGGTGCGCCGGTGAGGAAGGTCGCCTCCGCACTATGTCCCCCGCCGACTCCCGGGAGCGAGGTGCCGCTGAAGACGGTGAAGTGCTCGCGAAAATCCTTCAGCGTTTCGAGATACGGCGTGAGTGCGTAGTCGTGCCCAGCGGTCGCGGGGTAAAAGTGACGCTCCAGCACGCCGAGGTTCGTGCAGATGGAAATCATGCGGCGCGGCGCGGCGGCGGTGGTCTGGCCAAACGCGGGACGCATGGCGTCGAGAAATGGCAGCGCAAGCGTGGCTCCGGCCGCCCGGAGAAACGTGCGGCGGGAGAGTGGGGCGGTGGCGATGTGAGTCATAGAGTTACTTGGTTTGAAACAGCTCACTCGCCACGACTTCATGCACCAGCGAGCGGATGCCGTGCTGGCTGGCTTTGGTTTTGGCGACGATGGCTTCGATGGCGTTGCGGTCGGAGAAGCGGATGCCTGCGCCGGTGGCGTAGATAATGAGCTGGCGGGCGACGTTGCGGGCGAGGGCGTCTTCGTCTTTTAGCAGGAGTGCGCGGTAGCCGTTCAGGTCGGCGAATTTTTGGCCGTCGGCGAGTTCGCCGCTGGCGTCCACGTCGGAGCCGAGGCGGATTCGGGCGCGGTTTTGCCAGGCCCCACTGCCGAAGATTTCCACGCTGGGTTCTCCCTTCTTGGCATTTCCCGCGAGGCGATAGCGGTCGCGGTAGCCGCCGATGACGTCGAAGCTCTCCAGCGCCATGCCGGGCGGATCCATCTTCGCGTGGCACGAAGCGCACGCGGCGTCGGCGCGATGTTTTTCGATCATCTGGCGGATGGTCACGGCACCGGTCGCGTCCGGCTCGACGGCGGGAATGTTCGACGGCGGCGGCTGGCGCGGCAGGCCGAGGATGCGCTCCATGACCCACACGCCGCGCAGCACGGGCGAGGTGGCGGTGCCGTTGGCGGTGACTTTCAGCACGGACGCTTGCGTGAGGAATCCGCCGCGCGGCGAGCCGGCGGGGACTTTCACTTCGCGCAACTCCGCGCCGTTCACATCGCGGATGCCATACAGTTCGGCGAGGCGTTGGTTGATGAGAATGGTGTCGGACGAAATGAGTTCGCGGACGCCGCGATTTTGCGTGAGCAAACGACGGAAAGTGGCGCGCGATTCTTCCAGCATCGAGTCGTGCAGCCACGGGTCGAACTCGGGATAAAGCGCTGGGTCGGGCGTGGTGAAATCAATCTTCTTCAGCTCCAGCCACTCATCCGTGAAGTGCTCCACGAACCGCTCGGAGCGCGGGTCGGCGAGCATCCGCTCGACTTGCGCCTTGAGCGTGGCGGACTGCGCGAGCGTGCGTTGGGCGGCGAGGTCGAGCAGCGTGGCGTCGGGCATGGAATTCCACAGGAAATAGGAAAGCCGCGAGGCGAGCGCGTGGTCGCCGAGACGAGCAAGACCCTTCGCCGAGCGTGGCGGCACGCCGGATTCGAGACCGATGAAGAGGAAGTCCGGCGAGCAAAGAATCGCTTTGTAGCCCGCGAGCATTGCTTCCTCGAACTTCGTGCCGCGCTCCATTTCTGCCGCGACGATGGCGGCGTAGGGCGCGAGTTCGCCCCCCGTCACAGGCCGACGAAAGGCTCGCGTGGCGAAGCCGAGCAGCAGACTGCGATGGTCGGCAGGCTTGGCGGCGACAGCATCGGCGGGCGGCGGCTTCGGCGCGGTGACTTCGATTTTCGTGAAGTAGATATTGCGGTCGTGCTCGAATGGATTGGCCTTCGTCTCATCAATGAAATCATTCACGAACTGCACGCCCACCGTCACCGGCCCCGCGCTCTCGACGCGAAATTTCGCGCGAAAAGTTTTCGCCGCGCCGCGCAGTGCATCCACAGAAAACCGCCCGTGCGGCATTTCGTTGTCGCCGACCATCAGCGTCATCTTCGCCGCCTCATTGCCCGCGTGCGTCTCGAATGCCGTGACCGCCATTTCGTATTCGCCCGGCACCGCGCAATTCACCGTCGTCGTCACCGTGCCGTTCACATTCAGGTATCGCTCCTCGCCGAGCATCTGCCCCGGCCCCTTGAAATCCGCGAGCGGGAGCTTCGCCGTCGCGCCCGCCTCGACGGTCGGCGCACCCGCGAGCATGGGACGCGGATACGCCGCCACGGGCGTCGCGCCAAACAACCGCCGCTGACTCTCCGGCGGCCATTGATCGACGAGCGGCCCCTCCGCCTCGAACCAATCATACGCCACGGCCGGCCCTTCGTAGCCGACCACGCCGTCGTTCACGCCGCTGTTGTGCGCAGCGCTGCTCGGCAGCGTCATCGCGTGAAAAGAAATGCGTTCGCCGGGATTGAGCCAGACTTTGAACTCATGCGTCTTCGGCTGAAACGAAGGTGCGTCGAAGTAGCCGAGCGGCACGCCCTTCAACGAAGCGCGGATGATGTGCGTCGCCTTCGTCGCACCGTAGAACTCCACATTCTCCATCCGCCCCGCCTCCGGCTTCGGCTCCGGTAGCCGCGTGAACTCCCACTGGCCCGCGTCGTTTTTGAAATAGGGCGGACTGAACGCCGTGAAATTTCGCACCAGCCCGCGCACCGCAGGCAGCGCCTTCGTGCGTTCCCAGCGGAGGCTCCAGATGGAAAACCGCACGCGATACCAGCCCGCTACCGTCGGGCGAAAATGGTCCATCTGAATGCCCTCCGGCTGATGCGCGCCAATGACGCCCGTGAGCACCGCCGCCGAATCCGCTTCGCCGCTGAACGTCGCACCGCGATACGTGTTGCCATAGTCGCTGGCCGGATTCCCGACGACATGCGTCTTCAGCCCCGTCGCGAGCGCGCGTCCCGCGAGCGGCACCGCATTGTGCGTCGCGATGGCCGAGCGCATCGTGTCCTGCTTCGCGGCTGGCTCGCGCCAAATCTTCGTCTCCGGGCGAGCCACCGCCTTCACCACCGCCTGCCGCAGCGCCGCGTCGGCCGCTTGCAAATACTTCGTCATCTGCACATGCGAGATGTCGAGCGCGCCCGCCACTTTATCGAAGCCAAACTGCTGCCCATCCTCCGGCAGCGACTCCTGCACGCGCAACAGCGGCAGCCCCAGTAAATCCCGCAGCGTGCTCTCATACTCCACGCGGTTCATGCGCCGCACCGAAGTGCGCCCGCCGTCCGCTGTGAGGGCGCGGCCTTCGGTGGCGGTCAGTTGTTTCGTCAACGTGGCGAGGAAAGCCTTCCGCGCCGCTGGCGTCGGCTGCACCTTCTTCTTCGGCGGCATCTCGCCGGACTCGATCCGGTCGAACACCTGCACCCATTTGGCTAGATGGTCCGGGTTCGCGAAGTCCGTCGGGAGCGCCGTGAGATCCAGGTTGCCCTTCTTGTTATCTGCATCATGGCAGTCCGCACAGTGCTGCTGGATGAAAGCAGTCATTCCCTTGTCCGCCGCGCAGAGCGGAGCTTGGAAGATGGGCGCAAAAAGCAGGGCCACGCCGGCCAGTTGCAGGAAAGTGTTTCGCATCTGTGATTTCATCATGACTCGTCAGCCCCGCATTTTCAGCGACGGAGGGCCAGTCAAAGACTGTGGCCCGTGGTCAAAAATTCAAATGCCGCGTGTGCTGCAGGCAATCACCTTCGCCATGCAGTAATTTACCAAGCAAGCCGCTTCGTCCGGCTGTCCGTCACGGCGGTCCGAGCTGGTTCCTGGCCGACGAGCAGAGTGCCGAGAGTAGTGAGGACGGCGCTGGCCGCTCCAGCATGTTTGAGGAATTGGCGGCGAGGGTTCATGGTTGGTGGACTGGCTGAAGTGGCGAAGGACTCATTTGGTTTTCTCCAACAGTTTCAGGAACGTCTCCGTGATCTGCGGGATCGCATTCGTGGCCAGCGGGCTGGTGCGGCCGCGCCAGGTTTCATAGGAACCGAGCGCGTGTTGCTCGGGCGGCGGGATGTAACCATACCAGCCGTTGGCCATGCTGATGTTGAAGAGCGGCTTCACCGGACTGCGCTGCTTCAGGTCGAGTCCGCTGATGGCGAAGATTTCCCCCGGCCATTGCGCCACGGCCAGGCCGCCGATGCGAAACACCTGCAACGGCAGCGACAGCCGGGCGGGATAGTCGGCGAGGATCAATTGCTCGCGGGCGTAAATCTCGGTCCAGGTGCGAAGCTTGAGGCGGTCGCGTCCACCCACGATGCCGCGCGCGCGTTCCACTTCGGCGGGTGAAGGTTTCCGGACGGCGATTTCCAGCTCGGTGCTGGCGACAGACAGCTTCAAGTCGTCGCGATACTTCAGCGTCTTCGTCACGCGATGCACTTCGCGGGCGACATCGTCAGCGACAATCCGGATTTGCTCGTAAGGCTTTTGTGGCGGACGCGCCTTCCGAAAATCGTTGTTGTTGATGTCGCCGCTGGTGCCGTTGCTCATGAGCGCGACGAAGGCTGGTTCCTGTTTCTCCGCGCCGAGCAGCTCCTTCATCCGCTCGCAGAACACGCCGAAGTAGTCCGCGCTCAAATGGCCCGGCCCGGTGCCGCCGACGTAATGCAGCGAGTAGTTGGCGAGCAACGAGAGCGGACGGCCGTCGGCGTGTTGCACGCTCAGGACAAACACTTCGGGATCCACCGGGCTAGAGAAATCACCGTCCACTTCGGGTTGCGGCGAAGACCAGTTCATCTTCACGCGGTCGCCGACTGCGCCGAGCAGATTGGTGTAAGTCACATCCGGTTTCACGGTGACGCGGCGGCAAAAGACGTGTTGCGGCACGGAGCCACTACCCCAGGCCACACGCGCCGGCGCAAGCTGGTTCACCGCGATGTGCACGGCGTCGGCGATGCGACGCGGCAGCCACGCGCGATAGGCCGGGTCCGCTTCGCTCAGATGCACGCCGCACACGCTGCCCGCGCTGTGCGTGTGGGTGCAGGACATGGACACGTGGTTGGAGGCGATGCCTGTGTGTTGAAACACCAGCGCCTTGGCGGCATCGAACACGGCGCGGTCGATCAGGCAGTTGTCCACGACCACGAAAGCCAGCCGCGTCGCGCCGTCATCAAGGACCAGCGCGCGCGCGTGGAGTTCGTCATGAACGTGCGTGGCATATCCGGGCGCGGTGCCGCCGTTCATCTCAATGCCGAGCGGAGGCGTGATGTTGGCCGTGGCCGCGCCCGCGCGAAGTTCCCCCGCACGTGCGGTGACGGAGACGAGACAGAGGAGGAACCACGGAACACACAGAAGACACAAGCGCGCACATGAACCGGCACCGAAACGGAGCAAGCGGAGTGATCTCATTTCTCAGCGTTCATTTTTGATGCATCGAGAGCAAAGATATTGCGGCGCTGATTACCGTCGGTCCAGCCACTGTTTCAAGGTTGAGATGCTGCGCTCGGCTGAGGCGAGTTCACCAGCGATGGTGGACGGTTCGTCCGGTTCGGGGGGATGCCATGCTTCGAGAATCACGGAGTCTTGGTAGCCGAGGTTCCGCAAACGGTCGAGCAACCGATGGATGGGCAGGCAGCCCGCGCCGAGCGGACAGCCCTGAATCACGAAACCCATGAGGTGCGGCAGCCGCCGAATCGCCACATCCTTCACGTGCAGGTTCACCATTACAGGCGCGAGGATCTCAGCGATGTATTCCAGACCTTCACCGGCTCCGAACGAGTTCGCCGTATCGAGACAGATGCCGACCTGCGGGCTCCCCACATCATCAATGAGACGGCGAAGCTCGACTGCCCGCAAGCGATCATGATTCTCCAGGCCAAGCGTCACGCGGGCGGCGGCGAGCACGGGAGCGGCGTTGCGCAGCAGGCTTGTTAAGTCTGCCAGCGAAGGCTCGTAGTGATCCTGATCCGTCACGAACCTGAGCAGCGAGCAGTTCATCTCCCGGCACAGATCGAGATAGGTCTGGAGGTGCGGCTCGGTGAGACCGCGCGCGCCGAGTTCAAGGAGGATGCCGGACGTTTGCGCAGCCGTTTTCAGCGCGGCCCGCTGTTCCGGGGAACGCTCATGCTGGGGCAGGTTGTCAGCGAGTTGAACGACCCGCACGCCGTGCCGCCGCGCGAAGTCCAGCAAGCCGAGCTCATCCAGCGGCGGTCGGCCGAACCGGACCGCCCATCCGAAAGCGAAGCTGCTGATGCCTGGGCTCATTGTTCGTGGTTCGTGGTTCGTGGTTCGTGGTTCGTTGCCGCGCGGCTCCAGGCCACAAACAACGAACGAAGAACCACAAACAAATACCTACTTCTGCGTGATGTCCCGCACTTGCTCGCGAATGTCGGACATCTCAAAAATCTTCTGCCAGCCTTCCTTGAAGAGCACCGGCTTGGCGCGCTTGCTGATCTTGTAGGCGGCATCGGAGAACGTGCCGTTCACTTCGCCGAAGAGCACCGCGATCTGAATGCGCAGATGGCCGAGCACGAAGTCGCGGACGGCATCCTGCGGCACGCCCGCCGCAACGAGGCGGTCGTGACCTTCCTTCACCACTTCCATGCAGGTTTGAGCGAGCGTTTCAACGAGCGCCGGTTCCAGCATGGCCATCTGTTCCAGGGTCACGCGATGAGCGCGGCTGACCGGCGCATACATGGCGGTGGAGACTTCGAGGCCGAGTGCGTAATAACTTTC
>JANNEF010000043.1:0-7002 GCA_031378375.1 Verrucomicrobiota bacterium
GCCGCACGCCCTACGCGGAAAAGAATGGCACGGGCCGCGATCACAATCCCGGCGGCTTCACCGTCTGGCTCGCGGGCGGGGGCGTGAAGCCCGGCTTCGTGAGCATTGCACCCCCGACCGGCAACGGCGGGCCGCGCAACTACGGCAACGCTTTTCTGCCGCCCGTCTTTCAAGGCACGGCCATCGGTAAGGCTGGCGTGCCGGCGAGCGAGCTGTTGATTCGCAACATCGGCAACAATGCCGCCTCGCCCGCCGAGCGTCGCCGCCAGTTCGATTTGTTCCGCGAGATGAACGCCGAGCAGTTGAAGAAAAATCCCGGCGACGCAGAACTGGAAGCCGTGATCAACTCCTACCAAGTCGCGTGGCGGATGCAGAACAACGCGCCCGGCGTGCTGGACCTCGCGAAGGAATCCCCCGCGACACTCGCGCTCTACGGCGTGAACGAAAAGGCGACGGACGGCTTCGGCCGCCAGTGCCTGATGGCGCGGCGGCTCTGCGAATCCGGCGTGCGCTACGTGCAGATCAATTACGGCGACAACACCGCGAACCCCGCGTGGGACCAGCACTCGAATCTCCCCAAGCACGCCGACCACGCTCGCGCCGTGGACAAGCCGGTCGCCGGGCTGCTCGCGGATTTGAAGCAACGCGGACTGCTCGAAGACACCATCGTCTGGTGGGGCGGTGAGTTTGGCCGCACGCCCTACGCGGAAAAGAATGGCACGGGCCGCGATCACAATCCCGGCGGCTTCACCGTCTGGCTCGCGGGCGGGGGCGTGAAGCCCGGCTTCGCGCTCGGGGCCACGGATGACTTCGGCCACTTTGCCGTGCAGGACAAAGTCCACATGCACGATCTGCACGCGACGATTCTTCACCAGCTCGGCCTCGACCACGAAAAGCTCACCTACACCTTCGATGGCCGGCCCTTCCGGTTGACCGATGTAAGCGGGCATGTGGCGAAAGAGATTCTGACCTGACCGAGCGATGAAACTACTTGTGGCGGTGTTGTTGACGGTCGTGCTGGTCGGTTGCGCAACTCGCAATGATTCTGCGATCCAGCGAAACGAAACCATCATCCGCCGTTACTTCGAGGAATGGGCGAACCAGGGCCGTGCCGCGGCCGCCGACGAGTTGATCGCCACAAACCTCGTGCTCCGCAATCCGCCCGCCGTGCTCCGCAGGCTGGAGGATTACAAAAGCGGCATGATAAAATTCCACGCCGCCTTCCCGGACGCGCGCTTCACCGTCGAGGATTTAATTTCCGAACGTGACAAAGTCGTCGTGCGCTGGACGCTGCACGCGACGCAGGCGGTCGAGTATCAAGGCCATGCGCCCAACGGTAAAACCATGACGGTGACGGGCCAGAGCCTCTTCCGTCTCGCCGACGAGAAGATTCAGGAAATTTGGGTGAACATGGACCGACTGGGACAGATGGAGCAGTTGGGCTGGATGCCGCCGACGAAGTGAGTTCTTCGCGGCGGGGCGCGGCATTGCCAAGGCTCTGGCGTCCGTTCACTCTTGGCACATGATCACTTTCTTGAAAAATCGAACCATTGGCCGGATGGCGACGGCTTTGGCCTTGCTGACGGTTCACACGGTGTCCGCCGCCGTGCCGCTCGAACTCGACACCAAGAGTTCCAAACTCACCAAGATCGTCATCCTGGCGGGCGAGCCGAGCGGCAAGCCGGGGCAGCACGAATACTTCGCCGACTGTGCGCTGATGTACGATTGGCTCAAGCAGACGCCCGGCGTGTGGCCGGTGCTGGCGCGCACGTGGCCGACGAACGAGGCGGTCTTCGACGGCGCGAAATCCATCGTCGTGCTGATGGACGGCGGCGCGAAACATCCCCTCATCGAAGAGGCGCGGCAGAAGAAGCTCGGCGCACTGGCGGAGCAGGGGATTGGCTTCGCGGTGTTTCATCAGGCGGTCGATCTACCCAAGGAACACGCGGACAATGCGAAAGCTGCCATCGGTGGCGTGTGGCTGGCGGACATCGGCTGTCGCGGACATTGGGACATGGACTTGAAGCCGAAGGGCGAGCATCCGGTGTTGCGCGGCGTGAAGCCTTTCACCGCGAAGGGCGATGGCTGGCTCTACAATCTGCATTTCGCCGAGGACGCGGGATTCACGCCGCTGATTGTCGGCCAGGTTCCCGACAAATCGCGCACGACCTCGCACGCCAAGATGCACAAGGGCCGTGATGAAGTGATCGCGTGGGCTTACGAGCGCGACGGCGGCGGCCGGGCGTTCTGCTTCACCGGAATTGATCTGCACAAAAACTGGGAACTGGAAGATCAGCGACGGCTCGTGGTGAACGGCATTCTCTGGAGCGCGGGCGTGGAGGTGCCGAAGGACGGCGCGAAGGTGGAAATGAAGGCGGGGGATTTGGAAAGGCATGTGCGCCCGCCGTCTTCGCGCGCTGGCGTGAAGTAGCGCGTGCGGGTCCGGGATGTGCCGCGTATGCGTCAGCGGCTTTCTGAATGCCCGCCCGCCTCACGCCGGCACCATGCTCAACGGCCCGTCGAAAATCGTCAGGCTCACCACCGTGGTCTTCGGCGATTACATTTCCATTTACGACATCCAGCGCACCGTCGCCCACAAGGCCACGGAGTGGGAAATTTCGAATGATGAACTGACGGAACTTCGGACTGCGTACTTCTGCGTTCGCGCTTTTCGCCGCTTTCTTCTCACGTGCCGCAGAAGGTGCGGCAGATCGGGGTGCCGGAGGGTGGCGGATTTAACAACTCGGCAGGCTTGCCGGTCTGATCGTAGGGGTTGGCCAGCGCGGCGAGGAGGCGTTCCAGCGGGGCGAGATCGCTGCCGGTTGCGGCGGTGAGGGCGGTTTCCACCTCGTGGTTCCGGGGAACCACCGCCGGGTTGTGGGCGTTCATAAGCCGGAGCACTTCCGCGATGGGCTGGGGCTGACGGGCGAGGCGGGCGGTCCAGCGCTGGTGCCACGCGGTGAATGCGGTGTCGGTGGCAGTAGCTGTTTCCGGGGTGGCGTGGGGTCGCAGGTTCCGAAAGGTGTGGGTGTAGTCGGCGCGCGCCTCGTGCATCCAACGAAGAAATTCCTCCGCAAGCGAGACGTCGCCCGGCTCCGCAGTGAACAGGCCGAGCTTGGCGCGCAGGGCGGCGAGCCAGTGTTGCTGAAATCGATCAGAGAAGGATTCGATCAACTCCTGGGCGCAGGCCAAAGCCGTCTCCGGGACTGCGTGCAGGATGGGCAGCAGCGCCTCGGCGAGGCGGGCCAGATTCCAGGCGGCAATGTGCGGTTGTTGCCCGAAGGCGTAGCGACCGTGGTGATCGATGGAACTGAACACCGTCGCCGGATCGTAGGCGTCCACGAAGGCGCAGGGACCGTAGTCAATGGTTTCGCCGGACAGCGCCATGTTGTCCGTGTTCATGACGCCGTGAACGAAGCCGACGCGCATCCAGTGAGCGAGGAGCGAGGCTTGTCGTTCGATGACTTCTTCCAGAAGTTGGAGGGCCGGGTTCCCGGACTCCACCCGGTGCGGGAAGTGGCGTTGCAGCGTGTAGTGGGCGAGCACGCGCAGGGACTCGGTGTCGCCGAGCGCGGCGAAGTATTCAAAGGTGCCAACGCGGATGTGACTGGCCGCGACGCGCGTGAGCACCGCGCCGGGGAGGGTTTGCTCGCGGAAAACCGGTTCACCGGTGCCGGCCACGGCGAGGCTGCGCGTGGTCGGGATGCCAAGGGCGTGCATGGCTTCGCTAATCAGATACTCGCGCAGCATGGGGCCAAGGGCGGCCCGGCCGTCGCCACGCCGGGAATAGGGAGTAGGCCCGGCGCCCTTCAACTGGATGTCGAACCGCTCGCCCGCAGGCGTCGTGTGTTCACCGAGGAGAATGGCGCGTCCGTCGCCGAGCCGGGTCAGGTTGCCGAACTGGTGTCCGGCGTAGGCTTGGGCAATGGGTTCAGCACCGGGGAAAATCTCATTGCCAGTAAAGTGAGCGGCTGCGTCAGGGCCCGCGAAGGCCGCGGGGTCGAGTCCGAGCGAGCCGGCGAGGGGGCGGTTGAGGAGAACGAGGCGCGGATGGGCGACGGGGGTGGGGTTCACCCGGGCGTGGAACGTTTCCGGCAGGCGGGCGTAGGAATTGTCGAAACGCCAGCCGGCGTGGCGCGGGGCAGGTTCAGAGGTCGGGCGAACAGGTTGCCCCGTTTCATCATTGGTCATGGTGGCTTGAGCATGACGCGAGGAGCGCGCCCCGCCTACGGGAAAATTTGTCGGGGCGCTGTTCCCGGGCCGTTCGACTTTACAGACGGGGCTTCCGGCTGACAGATTTGGCGCGCGCATGACTTCCTTAATCCTGCCGCCCGATTACTCCCGCATCAAACGGGTGAACAGTTTTCATGAACTGGTCACGACGCCGTTCGCCGGCGGCGTCAACGCGCTCTGCTGGGCGCGCGTGTTGCCGGGAAATTTCAGCGAAGTGGTGGAACTGCTTGCGCCCGGAGCAGGGATCATCACGCTCGACGAGGCACGCCTCAACCGTCTCCCCGTGAGCACGGCGGGCCGGGCGGCGATTGACATTCTGCTGGAAGACCAGCGGCTGCTCCGGGAGCGCGAGCTTGACCCCGTCCTCAACTGCATCAACGGCTACCCGCGTGACGAGGATGCGGGGCCGGTGCCCACCGACGTTTTCTCCTTCCACGCCGACAGCGCCACGGTGGAGACCGACACTTATCTTTGCACCTACCATGGGCCGGCGAGCGAGGGGCTGCGCAACGACGAGGCGCAACGGCGCGTGGACATCCCCGAAACGCGTGCCGCACTCCTCAAGCGCCACGGCGGGGAGGATGATGATGACTTTCGCGAACACTTGAATGAAAACTGCTACGACTTGCACTACGCCCCCGTCGCGTGGGCGCGGCCTTTTTCCTTTGGGCTGGGCAATCTTTGGCGCATCGCCGTGGACTGGCCGGGCAGCCCTGTTCCGCCTTGCCTCCATCGCGCGCCCGCAACCGTGCCCGGCGAGCCACCACGGCTGTTGCTGATCTGTTGAACCGTGAAACGGCAGTCCAGACTTTCCACGGAGACCCAAGTCCTGAGGCCGAATCCGGTCATCGGCGGGCGATGCGTCCGGCCATGGTGACCCTTGCTGACGGCCGGTGGCCAAACCAACGCTGGCCAGCCCGTTGGCGCTCTGGTAAAGCTTCGCCGCAAATGAATGGCTCCTCGTTCTCATGGATGGTGGAAGGGCTGCAAGGGCTTGGCCGGCTTGGTTTGCTGGCCAGGGAAGTGGTGAGATCAGTCTGCATCCATCGGCCCAGCGGACGTGACTTGCTTTACCAGCTTTACTTCATCGGCGTGAAGTCGCAGTCCGTCGTGCTCATCACGGGGGCGTTCACGGGCATGGTGCTGGCGGCGCAGACATATTTTCAGTTTCACAAGGTGAAGATGGACACCGCGACGCTTGCCGTGGTGAGCGTCTCGATGTGCAGCGAACTGGGGCCGGTGTTGACGGGGTTGATGGTCGCCGGCCGGGTCGGCGCGGCGCTGGCGGCCGAGTTGGGCACGATGCGCGTGACCGAGCAGATTGACGCGCTGCGCACGCTGGCGACGCATCCGGTGGACTATCTGGTGGTGCCGCGCCTGCTGGCCACCTTGATCGCCCTGCCGTTGCTGACGGCCGAGGCCATCGCCATCGGCATCGGCGCGGGCTATCTGATGGGGGCGGGTTACTTCGGCATAGATCCCGCCTACGCCTGGCATAACACGGTGAAGTACACGACGGCGGATCATGTCCTCACCGGCATCGTCAAATCGTTCATCTTTGGCGGCATCATCGGCTTGATCAGCTGTTACAAGGGGATGAACTGCCGCGAAGGCGCCGAGGGCGTGGGCCGCGCGACGACGGAGGCAGTGGTCTATGCTTCCATCACGATCCTTATCAGCAACTTTTTCCTCACACTGTTCCTGAACCGCGTTTTGCAGCAAGGCTCATGATCGAAGTGCGCGATGTGGAAAAGAGCTTCGGTGCGCAACGCGTGCTCGACAAGGTGAGCCTGCGCGTGGAAAACGGGGAATCCGTCGTCATCATCGGGCGCAGCGGCGGGGGCAAGAGCATCTTGCTCAAGCACCTCATCGGATTGCTGACTCCCGACGCCGGCCAGGTGTTGATTGCGAATGAGGATCTGGCCGGGATGAATGAGCGGCAGTTGCTCAAGGTGCGCCGGCGGTTTGGCATGTTGTTTCAGGGCGCGGCGCTGTTCGATTCCATGAGCGTGGCGGAGAATGTCGCGTTCCCGCTGCGTCGCGAACGCGATTGGACGGCAAAAGACATCGCCAAAAAAGTCAGCGAGACGCTGGAGATGGTCGAGTTGCAGGGCACGGAAAACAAAACCCCGGGCGAACTCTCCGGCGGGATGCGCAAGCGCGTCGGGCTGGCGCGGGCCATTGTCCACGGGCCGGACATCGTGCTGTATGACGAGCCGACGACGGGGTTGGACCCCATCGCGTCGGATCGCATCAACAAGCTGATCGTGCGCGTGTGCGGCCAGTTGAAGGTCACCTCCGTGGCGGTGACGCATGACATGCGCAGCGCCGCCCGGATTGCCCAGCGCATCCTGATGTTGCACCAGGGCCGGATTTACGCGAGCGGCACGCCGGAGGAAATCTTCAAGACGGCGGACCCGATCGTAAACAGTTTCGTGAATGGGATTTCGGACACAAAATAATTCTTCTGAGATATGAGCGAAGCGCGCATGGCGGGAAAGGTCGGATTGTTCGTGGCGGGGGGCCTGGTATTGCTGGGGCTGCTGCTGCTGAGTTTTACCAAGGGGCTGAGCCTGTTCACGCCCAGCTACGAACTGCGGCTCAAAGCCAAAACCGTCGGCGGTCTCAAGGCCCGCGCGTCGGTGCTGATGTCCGGCGTGCCCGTCGGCAATGTTGTCGGCGCGGACGTGGCGGACGACGGCAAGGGCGTGACCATCGTTCTGAAAATCCAGAAGCGGTATATCATCCACGCCGACGCGCGTTTTGCGC
>JANNEF010000083.1:0-9559 GCA_031378375.1 Verrucomicrobiota bacterium
GGGTGTTTTCAGACATGGCCGGAGTGGTGCGCACTTTGGAGGCTGGCCTGCCACGGCTGGCTTCGGATCGAGATCGCGTCCGGAGCATCTGCGCCTGGCCCTGGATAGTTAGTCTCACCTTGAACGCGAACTAGAATAAGCTGGCTGGCGGTGTATGCGGCCAGCGAGACCTCCAGCGGCGCGAAGACGACGACGGAAGAGGGCAAACGCAACGCGCGGCTGGGGCTGCAACTGGAGTTGTTCAAGAACCTGCTGACGCTCGCGCTGAATTTCCCGCGCCAACCGGAGAAGCTCGACCTCTACATGCAGCAGAGTTTGCTGGAGGATCATCCGCACCAACCGCCCGCGCCGCCGCCGCCCGGGCCGTAGTTCCACGGACCACGCTTCGTTGATACTGGCGGCCCGCGCGGGGATCGCGCCGGGAAAAGTTTCAAACTCTTGACAGGCGGACGGATTTTCGGAGAAGAATAATACGTAAGCTATGCACCACCGGACAACATCTGCCCCTGTCAACGGCGGGAACGGTCGTTGAGTCATGCCCACCGACAAGCTGCAAGCCTCGCGGTTTGAGCAGAAGTACATCATCACGGATGACGTCGCGCTGCAGATGCGGGACTTCATCCGCGCCTACCTGGAACTGGACGAGAACGGCGTGGGCAAACCCAACTACTCCTATCCGGTCCACAGCCTGTATCTGGACAGCGATGATCTGAAGCTCTACTGGAGCACGATCAACGGGGACAAGAACCGGTTCAAACTGCGGCTGCGCTTTTACAACAGCCAGCCGGACACGCCGGTCTTTTTCGAGATCAAGCGGCGGATGAACAATTGCATCATGAAACAGCGCGGCGGCGTGCGGCGCGACGCGGTGGACTGGCTGCTGGCCGGGCACATCCCGGAGGCGTCGCACCTGGTGTCCAAGGACCCGAAACAGGAGATGGCGCTGCAAAAGTTCTGCCAGTTGATGAACGGCATACAGGCCAAGCCCAAGGTCCACATCGCCTATCTGCGCGAAGCCTACGTGCCGCATGATGACAATTCCGCGCGGCTGACGCTGGACCGGCAGGTGCGCGCGGACCCGGAACTGACGGCGCGGCTCTCGACGGAGTTGCAGGCACCGGTGATGGTCTGGGGCAACGACGTGGTGCTGGAGTTGAAGTTCACGAACCGTTTTCCGGAATGGTTCGGCGAGCTGGTGCGGGTCTTCAACCTGCGCCAGTGCGGCGCCGCCAAATACGTGGACGGCGTGGCGCTGCTGGGAGAATACCGGCTGACGCCCCGCGCCGTACGCCGGCATGGGGAAATTCTGGACAACCCGCCGGTGAATGGTGAAAGTCTGAGTTTGCAAAGCGAACAGGCAACGAGTTTAATCGGCAAGGACACACAATGATTGACTGGTTTTTTCAAGGTGACTACGGGATCGCGCCATCCAACTGGCCGGCAGTGTTGCTGGGGCTGTTGCTGGCCTTTGGCTGCGGGCAGGTGATCGCGTGGGTGTACATGCTCACGCACTCGGGGCTGTCCTACTCACGCTCATTCGTCAACGCGCTGATCATCATGCCCACCGTGGTGAGCCTGGTGATGACCGTGCTCTCGAACAACGTCATCACCGCCTTCGGCATGATGGCGGTGTTCGCGATCGTGCGCTTCCGCAACATTCTGCGCGACACGCTGGACACCTGCTACGTGCTCACCGTGCTGGTCATCGGCATGGCGGCGGGAACCCAGAAATTTGCCAGCGCCGTGCTGGGCTGCGGCATCGTGTCCGTCGCGATGTTGTATCTGTGGTACACCGCCTTCGGCAGCCGCCACCGCTACGACTTGATCGTCAACCTGCACTGGGCGCGACCCATCAAGGAAATGGCCGACCTCGACCGGCTGCTGCACCGGCACAGTTGGAAGAGCCACCTCGCCAGCCAGCGGTCGCACGAAGGCTACGAAGGGACGGACCTCTCCTACCGCCTGCTGCTGCGCGATTCCAACCGCGTCGAAGATCTGCTCACCGAACTGCGCGCCTCCACGGGGGTTTCCCGCGTCACCAGCATGCTCGCGGAAGACGAATCCGAATTGTAAGCCATGGAAACTTCACTGCCTCCCATCCCCACGCCCTCGGCCCAACGCTGGCGCGAATTCCGCATTCAAATCCTGCCGCTCATCATCTTCGCCGGCGTCCTGGTCGCGGTCGCGTTGATGTGGAAAAACTTCGTCCAGCCCAGCGGCATCGTCGGCGAAGTCGAAGCCGTGAAGGCCAACGTCATCAGCCTCAAGGACGGCACGCTGGTGGAGCTGACCGTGGACCGCTTCGCGGTCGTCACCAAGGACCAGCCCATCGGCCTCATCCTCGGCACCGACCCCGCGCTGCTCGAAGCGTCGCTCACGGCCATCAGCGCCGAACTCAAACTCATGCAGGCACGCATGGAACTGGACAAGACGCGAAACCTCGACGCCTACACGCAATTGCGGATCAGCCTGCTTACCGAGAAAGTCGCCCTGAGCCTGGCGCAAGTGCGGGTCAAACAGGCGGACAGCGAATTCCAGCGCATGAGCAAACTCTACGAACTAAAAATTGTCGGCTCCGGCCCCTCCATTGGCGGCAACGATTTCGGCTACGAAGTCGCCGAGCGCGACCGCGACGCCTTGCAGATCGAAATCGCCGACCGCACCAAGCTCGTGGAACAACTGGGGAAGGACATCCAGAACCTGGAAGACCTCGGCGTGGCCCAGCTCGTCCCGCGCGATCCGGTGATCGAGGAAAACATCCGCGCGCAGCAGGAAAAACTGCGCCTGGAAGAGAAACCGGTCATCCTCAAAGCCCCGGTGGACGGCGTGGTCAGTTTCATCTTCAAACGCGCCGGCGTAAAAGTCGTGCGCGGCGAACCGCTCGTCACCATCAGCGTGCCCACCTCCGACCGGATCATCGGCTACCTGCGCCAGCCCCTCGGCGCGTTGCCCACCACCAACGACACGGTGACGGTCCGCACGCGCACGGTCAAACGCCAGATCGGTTCCGCGCAAGTCCTCCGCGTCGGCGCGCAACTTGAACCCATCAACCCGGCGCTCACCACCGACCCCGCCCGCATCGAACTGGGCCTGCCTTTTCTCATCACCCTGCCGCCCGGCTTCAACCTCGTTCCCGGCGAGTTCGTGGACCTCTCCATCCAATACGCCAGGCACTAGGGGACGAGTTTCCGATTCGGTCAAAAAGTCCGGCGCGCGGCCCGACGGTGAGCCGCGCAAACTGTTTACAATTTTATTATGGAAACGCTACCGACGGTTTTACTGCGACCGGGAGAGGCTGACCGCGTGGTCGCCGGACACCCCTGGATTTACCAAGGCTCCATCCTCCGGTTGACTGCGGCGGCGGCCGACGGCGACATCGTGCAGGTGAAAGACCATCGCCAGCGATTCCTCGGCATCGGCTTCTTCAACTCGAAATCAAAAATCCACGTCCGCGTGATCGCGACGGAGCGCCTGGCCGTGGACGAAGCGTTCTTTGAACAACGGATTCGCGCCGCGCTGGCCGTGCGGCAAAAACACCTGCGCGCAGCCACGTCCTTCCGCGTCGTGAATGCCGAGGGCGATTTTCTCAGCGGTCTGGTCGTGGACAAGTACGAGGACGTGCTGGTGGTGCAAACCTCGGCGTTGGGAATGGACACCCGGAAGAAGTTGATCGTCGCGGCGCTCCAAAAGATTTTTTCGCCGCGCGCGATTCTGGAGCGGAACGAAATGGCCTCGCGCAAGTTTGAGGGATTGCCGGACGCCAACGGAGTGTTGACGGGCGAGAGTGACGGCAAGGTCACCGTGAACTTGAACGGGCTGCGCTTTGAGGCGGACCTGGTCGCCGGCCACAAGACGGGGCTGTATCTGGACCAACAGGTCAACTACCAGCGCGTGGCCGAATTCGCGAGCGGGGCGCAAGTGCTGGATTGTTTCGCTTTCCTCGGCGGATTCGGGTTGCACGCGGCCCGTGCCGGTGCGGCCCATGTTCACTCCCTGGATCAAAGCGCGGAGGCGGTCGCCGCCGCCGCTCGGAACGCGACGGCCAACGGTGTGGCGGAGAAATGTTCCTTTGAGGCGGCGAATGTTTTTGACTGGCTCAAGGCCCAAACGGTGACCCGGCCGCACGAGCGAGTCATCCCGCGCTTTGATCTGATCGTCCTGGATCCGCCCTCGTTCACCCGCAACCGCGCGTCCGTACCGGACGCCTTGCGGGGGTACAAGGAGATTCATCTGCGAGCGCTGAAGTTGTTGAAGACGGGTGGGACGCTGGCGACATTCTGCTGTTCGCATCATGTGGACGCCACGATATTCCAGGAGGTGATTCTGGCGGCAGCGTTTGACGCACGAGTCATGTTGCGGCGCGTGGCGGCCTACAGCCAATCGCCAGACCATCCCATCCTCCCGGCCATTCCCGAAACCGAGTATCTCAAAGGTTTCGCGTTTGAAGTAGTGCGTTGACGGAAACCCCGGTGCCGGCGGCAGGCGGGAAAGGGTGGCCCCGCCTGACGGCGGCAGGAATTGCACTGGCAAAAAAGTGCGCGGGATTCCCCGCGGCAGGATATTCCCGCCCGTCCGGACATCTTTGGAGGGGGAATTGTCTCACCGGATGACACTCAAAGGGCTGGCATTGCGCCTATTCATGCACCCGCGTGAGTTTTCAATCAGACCAGCCGCTTCAACGATGCAACCCGTCGCATAACGAGACCTCCTTGGCACCTGTTCTGCTAAACAGTTTCCAGATATGGGTTTGCCATTTTTTAACCGTCAGGCCAAGCGGCGCGACCAAATCGTAGCCATTGATTTGGGCGGACGCAGCACCAAAGCCGTGCATCTGCAGCGGCGAGGAGAATTTTTCAGCCTCGTGAATTACGCGGTGATGGACGCGCCCGTGTATGAAAAAAGTCTGTCCTCGGAGGTGCTGGCCGATCACCTGCGAAGCGTGCGGGACTCGCTGGGCAGCGGGCGCACACGGCAAATCACGCTGGCCATGGGCGTGACCGACACGATGTTCCGGCAGGTGGAAGCGCCCCTGATGCCGGTGGCGGACTTGCGGCAGATGCTGAAGTTCAATTCCAAGAATTACCTGCAACAGGATTTGCCCAATCACGTTTTCGACTGCTGCTACGTGCTTTCCCGCACCCCGGGCCGGCCGACGGAAGGCGCGAAGCCCGGAGCCGCCGGCATCCAAAAGCAGAAAGTCGCCGTGGGCGGGATCAAGAAGACACTCATTGACGACATCCAGGCGGCCATCAAAGGCGCCGGATTGATCCCCGACCAGGTGATACCGGGAATGATCGGACCGACCAACGCGTTTGAGTTGGCCGAGCCGGAAATCTTCGCCAAGGACGCGGTGGCATTGGTGGACATCGGTTTCAAGAATTCCACGGTAACAATTTTGGACGCGGGCGAGATCCAGTTGAATCGCGTGGTGGCCATCGGCGGAGACCGGCTCACGGCCGGGCTGGCCGAGGCGATGAGCATCAGCTACCAGGAGGCGGAGAGCATCAAGGTGGGCATGCCGATGGAGGTGCAGCCCCATCTGGAGGCGCTCATCAATCCCCTGGGCCGCGAACTGCGCGCTTCGATTGATTTTTTTGAGCATCAACACGACAAGACCATCAGCCAGGTGTTCATCTCCGGCGGTTCGGCCCGAAGCGAATTCATCATCCAGGCGTTGCAAGCCGAATTGATGGCACCGTGCCGGAGTTGGAACCCGGCCAAATTCCTCCAACTGGCGCTGCCGCCGCAAAAAATGGGCGACGTGGAACACGTCGTGCCACAACTAGCCGTCGCCATCGGCGCGGCTGCCAGCGCGATTTAGCTTATGCCCATCCGTATCAACCTGCTCGCCGAGGCCCAGGCCGCCGAGGAACTGCGCCGCAAGGATCCGGTCAAACGCGCGTATCTCGGCGCCGCGATGTTGGTCCTGCTGGTCCTCTTTTGGAGCAGCACCCTCCAGTTCAAGATCATCTCCTCCCGGAGCGGACTGAACGATTTGGAATCCAAATGGAACGCGATTGAGAAGAATTACACAGTGGCCGTGGAGCATCAGCGCCAGTCCATCGAGGCCGACCAGAAACTGACCGCGCTCCAGCAGCTCAAGACCAACCGATTCCTCTGGGCCACCGTGTTGAACGCCTTTCAGCAAACGATGCCGGGTTCAGACGACGTGCAGGTCGTCCGCCTGAAAACGGAACAGGTCTATGTCGCCGGCGAGGAAGTCAAAGCACGCACCAACGACACCCGCCTCATCGCCGGCAGACCGGCCAGCGCCACCGAGCGGATCATGATAACCGTGGAAGGCATTGACTCCAGCGCGCAGCCCGGCAGCCAGGTCAACCGCTTCAAGGAAGCGATCGCCACCTCGGCGTATTTTCAGACCGCCTTGCAGAAGACCAACGGCGTGTTGCTCCACAGCCTGTCCGCGCCGACGCTCAGCGGCGGGCGCAATCCCTTTGTGAACTTCACCCTGCAATGTTTGTTCCCGGATAAGGTGCGCTGACACATGAAGAATCTGACAAAAGAAAAACGTGACCGCCTCATCCTGGTCGCTCTGGGAACGATAATGCTCATCGTTGCGCTCTGGTACGGACTGATCAACGCCCAAAAGAAAAGCATTGTGGAAATCGCCCTGTTGACCGAACAGCAAATGACCAAGGTCTCCAACGCCGAACGGTTGGTCCATTCCACCGGGCAGATTCAAAAGGATCTTGAAATCACCAGCCAGAAACTCAAGTCCATCGAGGACACCATGGCTTCCGGCGACATGTATTCCTGGATCATCCAGACGGTGAATAATTTCCTCACCGCCAAAAATTACCGGACCGAACGCAAGGTGGAAATCCCCCAGTTCAGCCGCGAAGTCCCGGCCGAGGTGGGAGTGCTGACCAAGTTCCCGTATAAAGCGGCGGTTTTTAACGTGCGCGGCACGGCTTATTTTCACGACTTCGGAAAATTCCTGGCCGACTTTGAAAATACATTCCCCTACATCCGGGTGCAAAACCTCGAACTGGAATCGGCCGCCAGCACCAGCGCCACCACGACCAGCGATCCGGAGAAACTGGCATTCAAAATGGAAATTGTAACTTTGGTCAGCCCGAACCTGCGCTGAAACATCCATGCAACTCCCGTTCAAAATCAACCGACTGCCGCGCACGCTACTGGCGTTGCTTCCATGTTTGCTGGCGCCCCTTGGCCTGGCCCAAACCAAGCCTGTATTATCCGCCGAGGATCCGCCCGCGCCGGAGTCGGTTTTCATTGACCGTCCCACGTTTGGCAAAGACCCGTTCTTCCCCAGGTCCGACCGGCGCGGCGCGTCCACGACCGCGCCCATCGTTTCCCTGAGCGACATCCCCGATCTCGTGCTCAAAGGCGTCTCAGGGGTGCGCGGCAAGCGCCTGGCCCTGATCAACAACTACACCCTGGAAACCGGTGAAGAAACGGCCATGAAGATCGGCAAGCAAATCTACAACGTCAAATGCCTCGAGATCCGCGAGCGTTCGGTGATCATCAACTTCAAGGGACAGCCCCGCGAACTGCACCTGCGCCAGGGCCTCTAAAGCCACACCCCGTATGTCACTCAAACTCGATTCAAACTCACGACCACTCGCTCTTATGAAAACCAAACTCACCATCCTGCTCCTCTGTCTGGCGACCGTCCCAATCATCCACGCCGCCCAGGAAGACCCCTTGCCGCCCAATCGGCTAATCCCGGCACCGGAAACTCCGCCGGCGACCTCGCCGCCTGACGCCACTCCCACGCGAACAGTCACCTTCACGCCGCCCGTGCCCGTGCCCGCGCCAACGCCCGCTTCCGCGCCCGCCGAACCGGCGGGAGCCGCGCCCGCCGCGCCCACGCCGCCCGGCGACGCCGCGCCCGCCAACCCGAACGACATCGTCCCGCTCATCGTCATTGATGAAGTGCCGCTCACCGACGCCATTCGCAACCTCGCGCGCCAGTCGAGCCTCAACTTCCAATTCGACCCACGTATCACCGCGACCGGCATGGACGGCAAACCCACCAACCAGCCCAACGTCAGCATCCGTTTTGAAAACGTCACCGCCGGCGAGGCCCTTCAGGCCGTGCTCGACAACTACAACCTCACGTTGGTGAAGGACTCCAAAACCCGCATCGCCCGCATCACCATCAAGGACCCCAAGGCCGAGGAGCCGTTGGTTTCCAAAATCGTCCAGCTCAAATACGGCGACCCCACCAACCTCGTCACCCTTGTGCGCTCCTCGCTGTCCACCCGCAGCCAGGTCGTGGCCGACCCGCGCACGCGCCAGCTCCTCATCACCACCACCGAACGGGAGGCGGATACCGTGATGGCGCTCATCGAGAAACTGGATTCCGCCACCCGCCAGGTGCTCATCGAAGCGCACATCCTCGAAACCACGAAGAATCCCACCAGCATCAAAGGCATTGACTGGTCCGGCACACTGGAGGCGCACAACTTCACCTTCGGCAATAACGCCGTGGGTACCACCCCGGCTTTTGCCGGCGGGGGAACTCCGCCCGCACCCCCAACTCCTCAGATCCTTGGTGGTGCTCTCTCGACCCCCCGCCTGTTGGCCACTACCAGCGGCGGCCTGTCCCCCGCCACGGCCTTCCTCAACTCCGACGGTGTCAGCGCCGTGCTTTCCTTCCTGAACAAGGATTCCGACACCGAAGTCGTCTCGACCCCGCGCGCCGTGACGCTGGACAACCAGATGGCCACGCTTTCCGTCACTCGGGCATTCCCCGTTTTCCAGATCACGCCCGGTTCGGCCAACTCGCCCGCTGGCGCCACGATCACCTACACCAACCTCGGCACCATCCTGCAAGTCACCCCGCGCATCGCCGCCAACAACAACATTTCGCTAAAGCTCGCGCCGGAAGTTTCCAACATTGACTCCATTGACCGGCAGACCCTCAACGGCACCGTCAACACCGCCAACATCTACGCCGTGCGCCGCATCGAAACCTCCGTGCTGATCCCCAGCGGCAACACCCTCGTCATGGGCGGCCTCATCAGTGATACCTCGTCCAAGGGCCACACCAAAGTGCCGCTCATGGGCGACCTGCCTGGGGTCGGCACCCTCTTCCGTTCCTCCAGCAAGAAACGGAACAAGTCGAACCTGATCATCTTCGTCACTCCGACCGTCGTCTCGGAAGGCGATTTCCATCTGGCCAGCAGCGGCACCGAGTATCTGCAAAACAGCATCTCGCCCAAAGCCGAGGTCCCCGCCAACGCCTGGGACAGCGCCAAGCCGCACGACTGGACCAAGCCGGCCAACTAATCTGATTTGGTAATACGGTCAGTACTTCGCATTTGCCGCCCGGGTGGGCGGCATTTTTGTGGTTCTCCGCGTTCCTCTGGGAGAACCTTTGCGGCCTCTGCGTTGAACCCGAAATCCGAATTTCCGAAACCCGAAAGAAGCCCGAAATCCGAAGGCCGAACCCGACTTCGGCCCTGCGATGGAAAAAGGGTGAAGCGCCCACCCTGTGGCATGCGGCCTTTCGGCCTTCGGGCTTCGGATTTCTTTCGGATCTCGGATTTCGAACTTCGGGTTTCGGGTT
>JANNEF010000097.1:0-8813 GCA_031378375.1 Verrucomicrobiota bacterium
TGAAACGCGACGGCCAGGATTGCCCGGACGCCTTCCTCAAGGGCAAACGTTTCGCCTTCACCTCCGGCACGCCCAAGCTGCTCGGCACGCGCCGCACCTTTGCCCAATACGGCAAGGGCGGCGTGTGGATGTCCGATGCGATTCCGCACCTGCACAGCGTGGCGGACGAGCTCTGCGTCATCCGCTCGATGACGACGGACCAGTTCAATCACGCGCCGGCCGAGTTGCTCGTGTATACCGGCTCGCCACGCTCCGGCCGGCCGTCGATTGGCTCCTGGGTAACGTACGGTCTGGGCACGGAGAACCAGAACCTGCCGGGCTTCGTGGTTTTGATCTCCAGCGGCGTGCAGCCGAACGGCGGCAAGAATTCGTTCGGCAGCGGCTTCCTCCCCTCCGTCTATCAGGGCGTGCAGTGCCGCTCGAAGGGCGACCCGGTGCTCTACGCTTCCGATCCCGCCGGCATCGATCGCGACGTCCGCCGCATGAGTCTCGACACCTTGCGCGACCTCAATGAAATCCAGGGCCGCGAACTCGGCCATCCGGAAACGCAGACACGCATCGCCCAGTATGAACTGGCTTACCGCATGCAGATGTCCGTGCCGGAAGTCATGGACATCAACCGCGAATCCGCCGCCACCATCGAGGCCTACGGGGCAAAGCCCGGCGAATCGAGCTTCGCCAATAACTGTCTGCTCGCGCGCCGGCTCGTCGAACAAGGCGTGCGCTACGTGCAGCTCTTCGACTGGGGCTGGGATTTCCACGGCACCAATCCCGGCGAGGACATTCGCGACGGTTTGACGAAGAAATGCGCGACGATGGATCGACCGGTCGCGGCGTTGCTCAAGGATTTGCGGCAGCGCGGATTGCTTGATGACACGCTCGTCGTGCTCGGCGGCGAATTTGGACGCACGCCCTTCCGCGAAGGCCGCACGGCCAAGGGCGACATTCTCGGGCGCGATCATTTCCCCGACTGCTACACGATGGTCGCGGCGGGCGGGGGGCTGAAGGGCGGTTTCACCTACGGCGAGTCCGATGAACTCGGCTTCAGCGTGGCGCAGGACAAAGTAAGCGTGCACGACTTGCAGGCCACGCTGCTTCACCAGCTCGGCTTCAATCACGAGCGCCTGACCTACCGTTTCCAAGGCCGTGATTACCGGCTGACGGATGTCGAGGGACAAGTCGTGCGCAGCATTCTCGCCTGATGAAAGTGCCGCGCTTCCTCCGTGCCGGACTGCTCGCGCTCCTCGTCGCCGGGGCCACCGCCCTGCCCGGTGCCACCGTTGATTTCGCGCGCGACATCGAACCGATCCTGATCAAGCGCTGCTCGGAGTGCCACGGTCCCGACAAACAGAAATCCAACCTCCGCCTCGATTCGCGCGCGGCGGCGATCCTGGCCGGCAAATCGGGCGAACGCGCGCTGGTCCCGGGCCAGCCGGAGGCGAGCGAACTGCTCAAGCGCATCACGGCCACCGACCCGGACGACGTGATGCCGCCCAAGGGCGCGCGACTGACGGACCGCGAAGTCGCGGCGTTGCGCCAATGGATTCAGGAAGGCGCGACGTGGCCGGAGGTGGATGCCCGGCGGCATTGGTCCTTTGTCCAACCCGCGCGCCCCGCGCTGCCCGCCACAACCCACGAGCGCTGGGTGCGCAATGAGATTGACCGCTTCGTGCTGGCCCGATTGGAAAAAGAGGGTTTGTCACCACAGGCTGAAGCCGATCGTTACACGCTCGTCCGGCGACTCAGCCTGGATCTCACCGGGTTGCCGCCAACGTGGAATGAAGTGCAGGCGTTCGTGAACGACACGTCGCCGGAGGCGTACGAAAAGCTGGTGGACCGACTGCTCGCGTCTCCGCACTACGGCGAACACATGGCGCGGGGCTGGCTGGATCTGGCGCGCTACGCCGACTCCAACGGTTATCAGGTGGACCTGGCGCGTTCCATCTGGCCTTACCGCGAATGGGTCATCAATGCCTTCAACCGGAACCAGCCCTTCGATCAGTTCACCATCGATCAGCTCGCGGGCGATCTGCTGCCGGAGCCAACGCTGGCGCAGAAGATCGCCACCGGCTTCAACCGCAACACCAAGCTGAACGACGAGGGCGGTGGCGACGAAGAAGAGTATCGCGTGAAGGCGGTGAAGGATCGTGTTGCGAGCGTCGGCACGGCGTGGCTCGGGCTTACGTTGAACTGCGCCGAGTGTCACACGCACAAATACGATCCCATCTCCCACGACGAGTATTATCAGTTCTACGCCTTCTTCAACAACACCACCGACGGCGGCAACTACAACGTCGCGCCCACGATTGAGGTGCCCAAGCCGGACCTGAGCGATTCTCAGAAATACATCACCAACCAACTCGAGCTCACGAAACTGGGCCTTGCCGCCGCGGAGCAGAATCTTCCCGCCGAGCAAAAGCAGTGGGAGAAACTTGTCGCGAAGAAGGGCGATGTCTGGCGCGTGCTCAACCTGACCAACGCCTTCTCCAATGGCGGATCGAGCTACACCAATCTGCCGGATGGCTCGCTGCTCGGGTTCGGCGTCAACCCCATCTACGACACGATCACGGTGGACGCCGACATCGACCTGACCGGCGTTACCGCCGTGTTGCTCGAGGTCTTGCCCGACCCGAGCCTGCCCAAGAACGGACCCGGTCGCTGGGGCTCGAGCGGCAACTTCATCCTCGACGAGTTCTCCCTGAGCGCCGTGCCCAAGTCCGGCCCGCGCTCCGCCGAGACGAACCTCGTCTTCGCCAAAGCCACCGCAGACTGGGCGCAGCGCTACTATCGCGCCGAGCACGCCATCGACCGCAACCCGAAGACCGGCTGGGCCATCGGCCCGCAGTTCGGCCAGCGTCATTTCCTCATCGCGGAATTGAAGAACCCGGCGGGCTACAAGGGCGGCAGTCGGTTGTCCTTCCGGTTTGATCAGTATCACGGCAGCAGCCATTGCATCGGCCGCTTCCGCCTCTCGATCACGACCGAAAAAAATCCCGCCGCGCTCTGGCCGGTGCCCCCGGACCTCCGCCAGATTGTCGCGACCAAGGCTTCACGTCGCACGCCTGAGCAGGGGCAGCAGCTCGCGGCGTTTTACCGCCAGGCTTCGCCGACCATCCGGGATCTGGAGCGCGAACAATTCCGCTTGGAGCAGCGAGTCAAGGAACTGGCTTCGCCAAAATCCACGACCCTCGTGCTGAAGGAACGAAGCGAACCGAAACCGCGCCCCAGCTACGTCCACCTACGTGGCGACTTCCTGACCAAGGGCAAGGAAGTGAGCGCGGGAGTTCCGGCCATTTTTCCACCACTCCCGACCGACCAGCCGACCAACCGGCTCGCGCTCGCGAAGTGGCTGGTGGATCCGGCGAACCCGCTGACCGCGCGCGTGACGGTGAACCGGTTTTGGGAACGCTACTTCGGCACCGGCCTGGTGAAGACGAGTGAAGACTTTGGCCGGCAGGGTGAAGCGCCGTCGCATCCCGAACTGATCGACTGGCTGGCGACCGAGTTCATCCGCACGGGCTGGGATGTGAAAGCGATGCAGAAGTTGATCGTGATGTCCGCCGCCTACCGCCAGGACGCGACCACGGACGCCGTTCGACAGGAGAAGGATTTCTACAACCGCCTGCTCTCCCGCGGGCCGCGCTTCCGCATGGACGCCGAGATGATTCGCGACCACGCGCTGGCGGTGAGCGGTTTGCTGAACCCGAAGGTCGGCGGCCCGAGCGTGTATCCCGTGCAGGTGCCGAATCTGTGGAAGGAAATCGGCTTCCTCCGTCCCGAGATTGGCATGGACGAATGGCCCGCCAGCGAAGGGCCGGACCTGTATCGTCGCGCGGTCTATACTTTCTGGCGACGCGTCTGCACCTATCCGACTTTGGCGACCTTTGATGCGCCGAGCCGCGAGGTCTGCGTCTCCCGCCGTCCACGATCGAACACGCCGCTCCAGGCCCTGGCCGCGCTCAACGAACCCACGCTGCTGGAAGCCGCCCGCGTCTTCGCCCAGCGCGTCCTCACCGAAGGCGGCAAGGATGCCGAAACTCAACTGGACTTCGCCTTCCGCACCTGCCTCGGTCGCGCACCGACGAAACTCGAACGCACACGCCTCCTCACCTTCCTCGATCAACAAATGAAAAGTTTCCGCCGCGACTCACTCGCCGCGGAGACGCTGACTAACGTCGGCACCGCCCAACGGTCCGCGACCCTCGACGCCCGCAAACTCGCCGCGTGGATGATGGTGGCGAATGTGCTGTTCAACCTGGACGAGACACTCACGAAAGGCTGACGCAAACCAATGCCTCCCATCGAACAACTTCAAGCCGAACTTGCCTCCGCGAAGAGTGCCGTTGAGCAAATAGTGCAGAGTCAAAGTCTGAAGGGCTTCGACGAAGCTGACCAACTTGTCTTGCTGCTGGAACGGAAGCTTGCCGCCGCACGCAATGAAGAGCATGCGGTGCCGATTGATTTCCCGATCCAATGGGACGTTGGCGCACCATGTCCACATGTGTTCATGAATGAACAGAGGGCATTCCTAGCGTTCTACGTGAGAGAAGACGATCCAAACTGGGACGGCACTTATGTCAGGGTGGTGGACCCCGCAGACGGTTCAATTGCTCGACTGGCTTTAGTCGAGTTCAAGCTCTGCTCCTCGGTCAAACTTGGCTCGCCCAATGATGAAGTACAGTCAGGGCATCCACTTGAAGGAAAAGGACTCGAAGGTTACCGAGCCCAAGAAGTCAAAAATTCACAATGGATAGCCACTGTCCAAAAAATTAACAGCGTGCATCCTCAATACCGACCGGCCTCGTGGAGCGACCAGCACCATTACATCTTCTGGTTTCATGACAGCGCATTTGAGTGCATTGCGACTGGCTTCTCTGTGGAGCGATTTGAAACCACTTGGCCTGAGTTGATGCAAACCATCTGCAAACGACTGTTCACGTGAATCGCCTGACTGGTCACTGACGACTGAATACTTTCCTCCCTCCCATGACTCCTCTCCCCCACTCCATTCTCGACCAGCTTCGCGCCACCACCCGCCGCCGGTTCCTCCAGCAATGCGGCACCGGCATGGGCGCGCTCGCGCTGAGTTCGCTTTTCAACGACAAGCTGTTTGCCGCCGACAGCGCCGCGCCCCTCCTTGGCAAGCCGCATTTCGCGCCCAAGGCCAAGAACATCATCTACCTGTTCCAGTCCGGCGGACCATCGCATCTTGATCTGTTCGATCCGAAGCCGGAGCTGACCAAACGCGATGGACAGCAGGTGCCCGAGGAACTGGTGAAGAATATCCGCCTCGCGCAGATCGGCAAGAAGGCGAAGCTCCTCGCGTCGCCCTACAAGTTCGCGCAATACGGCAGGTCTGGCATGTGGCTCAGCGAATTGCTGCCGCAGCTTCGGACCATCGTGGACGACGTCTGCTTCGTGCAGGGCTTCTACTCCGAGGCGTTCAACCATGATCCGGCCACGCTCTTCATGAACACCGGCGCGCAACTCGCCGGGCGGCCCGCGATGGGCTCGTGGTTCAGCTACGGCCTCGGGAGCGAGAACAAGGATCTGCCCGCGTTCGTGGTGCTGATGACTGGCGTCGGCCAGCCGCTCACGAACGCGTCGTGGGGCAGCGGCTTCCTGCCGACCGTGCATCAGGGCGTCACACTGCGTTCACAGGGCGACCCGGTGCTCTTTGTCGGCAATCCTCCTGGCATGGGCAGCCAGCGCCGGCGCCAGTCCCTCGACGCGCTCAAGGATCTTAATCAAGTGCGCTACGACGCGCTCAAGGATCCGGAAATCCAGACACGTATCGCCTCCTACGAAATGGCCTGCCGCATGCAGACCAGCGTGCCCGAGGTGATGGACATCTCGAAGGAGCCGGCGAATATGCAGGAGGCTTACGCCACCACGCCGGGCCGCGCCTCCTTCGCCAACAACTGCCTGCTCGCGCGCCGACTGGTTGAACGCGGCGTGCGCTTCGTGCAGCTTTACCATCGCGGCTGGGATCATCACGGTGGTCCCGACGGCAATCTCGTGTTCGATCTCAAGAAGCGTTGTGCCGAGACCGACCAACCCGTCGTGGCGCTCATCAAGGACTTGAAAGAGCGTGGTCTGCTCGACGAGACGCTCGTGCTCTGGGGCGGCGAATTCGGCCGCACGCCAATGATGCAAGGCGCGCTCAAACCGGATCAGATCGGCCGCGACCATCATCCCCACGGCTACACGATCTGGATGGCGGGCGGCGGCATCAAGCCCGGCATCGTTTACGGCAAGACCGACGAGTTCGGCTTCTACGCCAGCGAGAACAAGGTGCATGTTCACGATCTCCACGCGACGATCCTGCATCTCTTCGGCCTCGAACACACCAAGCTCACCCACCGTTTCCAGGGACGCGATTTCCGCCTGACGGATGTGCATGGCGAAGTGGTACGGGCGATACTTGCTTAGTGGCGCAGGCCGCAGAAAGGCAGCGCTTGTGCCGAGTTCTATGTCGGGTGGGGCTCCTTTTTGACAAGACGGGGCCGGGTTGATTCGGTAGTGTCCGACATCATGACTACTCGCCTCCACTGGCGCCCCGGACCATTCGCCGGGTTTGACGCCGTTGGTGGATAAGAGGCATCTTGCCAAAGTCGTTGCATCATGGAAGCCAGACACCATCTGAAAAGCGGATTGCAACTGGGAGCCTCCCGGCTTCGCGGCCTGGTGCTGCTGTCCGTTTCTTTAGGTTGCACCCTGGCACCGCTGGCCGGAGAAGCCGCGGAAAAGGATCTGGATCTTTCGAAGCTCCCGCCCGCCGCCACGACTCCGGCAGATTTTGCGCGCGATGTGCAGCCGATCTTCGCCGACCGCTGCGTCAAGTGTCACGGACCAGAGAAGCAGAAAGGCGGACTGCGCCTCGATGTGAAAGCGTCCGCGTTCAAAGGCGGCGATGACGGCAAGGTCATCCTGCCGGGCAAGAGCGCGGAAAGCCGGCTCGTGCATCTCGTCGCCGGGCTGGACGCGGACAAGCTCATGCCACCGAAAGGCGACCGGCTCACGCCGGAACAGATTGGTTCGCTGCGTGCGTGGATTGATCAGGGAGCACCCTGGCCGGACGACGCGAACGGGGCGCGGGTGCGGAGCCAGCATTGGTCGCTGCAGCCGCTGCGACTTCCCGCTGTTCCAAAAATCGTAAATCGTAAATCAGAAATCGTAAATCCGCTCGACGCCTTCATCCTCGCCCGCCTCGCGACCAACGGCCTCACGCTCTCGCCTTCCGCCGACCGTGCCGCGCTCATCCGGCGGCTGAGTTTCGATTTGATCGGCTTGCCCCCGACGCCAGCGGAGATCGATGCGTTCGTGGCGGACCAATCGCCCCGTGCCTATGAGCAACTTGTGGATCGTTTGCTGGCCTCGCCGCGCTACGGCGAGCGGTGGGGGCGGCATTGGCTGGACGTGGCGCGTTACACCGAGAGCCAGGGCTTCGAATATGACCGGCTGCGGAACAACGCCTGGCACTATCGCGACTACGTCATCAAAAGCTTCAACGACGACAAGCCTTACGACCGCTTCATGCAGGAGCAGATGGCCGGCGACGTCCTCGAACCGGTGACGAGCGACGGCATCATCGGGGCCAGCCTGCTGGTGTGCGGGCCGTGGGATCAGGCGGGAAATAGTCAGGCCAACGCGACGCAAAAAGCGATCACCCGCGAAGACGAACTGGAGGATATGCTCGGTGTCGTGGGGCAGACTTTTCTCGGGCTGACCATCAACTGCGCCCGGTGTCACACGCACAAGTTCGATCCGATTCCGCACGAGGAGTATTACCGCATCAAGTCGGTCTTCGAGGGCGTGAGACACGGCGAGGCATCCATCGCGAGCGCGGCGGAGTCGAAAGCGCGCGCCGAACGCAGCGCGGCGCTCACGCAGGAAATCACGGTGGCGCAGGACGAGGTGGCGCGCATCGAAGCCCTGGGCTGGAAACTCGCGGCCGCGAAACAACCGGCCCGCACCGTGAAACCGGGGCCGGCGGCGTTGGCGCGGTGGTTGTTCGACGGCACGACGAACGCCACCATGCCGGGTGAACTCAAAGGCGGCGCGACCCTGGCCAACGGACGCCTGCAACTCCCGAAGGCCGGTGCCTTTTTCAAGACGGCGCCGATTCCGAAGGACATCCGCGAGAAGACGCTGGAAGCCTGGGTCTCTCTCGGCGAGTTGAAGCAGGGCGGCGGAGCGGCCATTTCCATCGAGACCGAAAGCGGCGGTTCCACCTTCGATGCCATCGTCTTCGGGGAACGGCAACCGAACAAATGGGTGCCGGGCAGTGGCGGTTTTGCCCGCACACGCGATCTCGATGCGCCGGAGGAATCCGCTCCAGCCGGGACGCTGATCCACATGGCCATCGTTTACCGCGCGGACAACAGCATTGCTGCTTATCGCAACGGCGAGCCGTATGGCAAGCCCTACACACCGAACAGTCCCCTCCATACCTATCAGGCAGGCAAAGCGCATATTCTGCTGGGCCTGCGTCACAACGGTGCCGGCAATGGCTGGCTGAAAGGCGAAATCAAACAAGCCGCCCTTTACGACCGGGCGTTGAGCGCGGAGGAAGTCGCGGCGTCCTTTCACGCGACGGGTTTTTCGATTCCGCACTCTGAAGTGTTGGCCAGCCTGAGCCCGGAACAATCCGCTGCACGCGCGGCGGCGCTGGCCCGCAGCCAGAGCGCCCAGCAGGCTCTCGACGCCACGAAATCAAAGTCGTCCGTTTCGTATGTCGGTACGCGCGTGCAACCCCAGCCCACGCAGCGGCTCAAGCGCGGTGATGTGAACTCGCCGGATGAAATCGTCAC
>JANNEF010000105.1:0-83281 GCA_031378375.1 Verrucomicrobiota bacterium
GCCAAGCTGTGGGAACTGTATTTGCAGCTCACCGAATTAGAACCATCCTTCAAAGAACTCAAAGGCGACCTGGCGCTGCGGCCGATCCATCACCAGCTCGCACACCGGATTGAAGCGCACCGCTTCGTCTCCTTCCTGGCCGGCTGTCTGCAAGTGACGCTCAAAGCGCGGCTGCGCCGCACCGCCGCCGGCCTGACGCCCCGGGCCGTGCTGGAGAAGTTCGCGGCGGTGCAGATGATCGACGTGCATGTGCCGACGACCGACGGGCGCGAGATCGTGATGGCCCGCCACACGCAACCGGAGCAAGACCTCCAGATCCTGCTCGACCAGCTCAAGCACACGTTCCCCGAGCAAGGCCCGCCGAAGATCCAGGCGGTGCCCCCCCGCCGGAACCCGTCACGAAATGACGGAGTCTGTAGTGCAGACCTTTTGACCCGATCACATGAAATCCAGCCATTCCCGCTTCCCTCACCCCTCAGTCCGCCAAGTCGGGCTAGCCTCTGGGAAGGCTGCTCGGTAAGTCCCACGCAATCTGCACAGTCGGGAAATTTGACGAGCCTGCGGTGCCCGAGAAGCGCCGCCCGGATCCACTTACTTGATGTGCAACCTCCGTCGGGGCGAGTCGGAACGAAGGCGCAGGCTAGAGTTGCGTGACCACGACGAACCACGCAGTTTCGTTCTTGTCTGGTCCGCCGATCGTGAAGCAGTTTCCCCTGCTCAACACCTCCACGGTGCGGTTCACCATTTTGCCTTTGCCCATCAACTTGACTTCGACCTTGGGACCAGCCAGCTCCGTAATTTCCACCGTGCATGCTTTGCTCATCTCGAGTTTCTTTGTGCCTCGCGATGGAATGGTTGAGTTAACCCGGTTGACTTCAAAATAGTTTTTCCACTTAAAAACGTTTCCCAAACGTTTTGAAAGATCCTTGTCCACGGATTTGTGACTGGGATCAGGAGATTTGTCGTCGTTGGTACCCCAGATCAGCCGCGCCTCGACTTTTATATCCTCCGCCCAAGCAGGCGCAGCGAGTGATAGCACCAGAAACAACAACAAACACCGGGGAAACTTCTTCAGAAAAACACCGGCGAATCTCATTGGATTACCACATCTTCGACTTCATCCATTATCTCCAAGTCCACCTCGGAAACAGTCTCCGCGCTTTTGTCTTGAACCCAGACCACAAACATTTTTTCCGGATGAGAGCGAAAAGAGAATGAACTGGTGAACTCGGAATTGTTCTCCACCTCGTTCTCCATCTGCGTGTTCCCGTCAAACAGAGAAAGGTCGTAATGTTGCACCACTCCCACTGCCAAAAAAAACACCAAGGCGACGCCCACAAGCGGCGCGAAATGTTTGCGCCACGCCAGGAGAAAGCCCGAACCGGCCGACGCCGGGGATTTTTCGGCACGCGCAATCTCCCGCTCAATTTTGCTCCAATAAAACTCGCGACTCTCGGGCACGGTCACTTCCGGCTCATTGCCGGCGAGAAAAGCCTTGGTCATGCGCAACTCGCCCAGAAGCGATTGCGCCTCGTGATTCTGCTCCACCAAGGCGGCCACCTGCCGGGCCTCGCGACCAGAAAGTTCCCCATCCAAGTATGACTGCAACTGCAATTGTAATTCCTGTTTCATCAGCTTAATTCCTCTCGTTTGTAACTCGCCATCAAAACCGCCATCTTGCGTCGCGCATAAAACAACCGCGACATCACCGTGCCAATCGAACATTCCATTCGCTTGGCGATCTCTTTATATTCCAATTCTTCAAACTCATGTAAAATCAGCACCGTGCGATGTTCCATTGAGAGCAGGGCCAAGGCCTTGTCAATCCGCTGCCGCAACTCGCCTCGTTCCAACCGCTCCGTCGGATTCACCGTCACCACCGGCATTTGCCGCTCCACACCGCCGGATTCTTCCTCCATCATCTCGATGGACTCGGTCCGGTGTCGTTTCTGTTTCCGCAACTGATCCAGACAGAGGTTTATCACGATCCTCGTCATCCAAGTCACGAAACTTGAATCACCATGGAACTGTTTCAACCGCTGCCAGCCTTTCACCCAGGCTTCCTGAGAAAGATCCATCGCCTCATCCTCGTTGCGCATCATGCTGAACGCGCGGGCGTATATCTTGTCGCGATGCCGCTTCACCATCTCCTCAAAGGCCAACATGTTGCCTCGCTGCGATGCACGCACCAGCTTTTCATCGCTGACTGAGGTGTAATCTTGCGTCGCCATGTTTTCGACGGGGTGTTCGCTGCGCTTATTCAGCCGAACTCACAGCAGGCCCTTCGTGCTGGGCAGTTCTCCAGTAATGCGTGGATCCCGTTGACAGGCAATATCTACCGCCTTGGCGAACGCCTTGAACAAACCCTCCACGACGTGATGCGGTTCTTCGCCATAGAGCAGTTCCAGATGCAGATTGCAACGCGCCTCATTCGCAAAACCCTGGAAAAATTCCCGCGCCAATCCGAACCGGAACGCGCTCGACATGTCCTGTTGTTTTTCCACGGCGGAGATTTTCTTGAACGCCATCCGATCCAATCCGCGCCAGACCAGATACGGTCGCCCGCTGAAATCCACCACGCAACGCGCGAGGCATTCGTCCATCGGGACGTAGGCCTCGCCCGTGAACGGATTGCGCGGATCAAACCCCGCGCCGTAGCGCCGGATCCCCCGCTTGTCCCCCAACGCCTCGCGCACCGCCTGGCCCAGCGCGATGCCGCAATCCTCCACCGTGTGATGCGCATCTACGGCGAGATCCCCCTTGCAACGCAACGTCAGATCCATCGCCGCGTGCCGGGCGAACAACGTCAGCATGTGATCGAAGAAGGCGATGTCCGTGCGGATCGCCGACTTGCCCGAACCGTCGAGGTTGAGCTTGATTCGGATGCGCGTCTCTTTTGTGGCGCGATGGACATATGCTTGCCGGAATTCCACGCGCGCCAGTTAAACCAATTCCGCCGGCAAAACAAAAGGAAATCTGCCGCCAGTCAGCGAATTATTCACGCGTAATGACCAGGCAACCCGCCCGCTCACGGGGTCGGCGGCGCGGGTGGCTGGTGCGGATTTTCGCTCATCGCACTATCTCTTTCTCTGCACCTTCGCCGCGACTTTCAGGCGGAGCGCGTTGAGCCGGATGAAGCCGGTGGCGTCGTCCTGGTTGTAGGCCTTGGTCGGGTCGGCCTCCATCGTGGCGATGTGCGGGTTGTAGAGGCTCACGGGAGATTTGCGGCCCGCGACCATGATGTTGCCCTTGTAGAGCTTCACGCGCACCGTGCCGGTCACGTTCTTCTGGCTCTCGGTCACGTAGGCCTGGAGCGCGAGGCGTTCGGGCGCAAACCAGAAGCCGTTGTAAACGAGTTCGGCGTACTTCGGGATCAACGCGTCGCGCTGATGCATGACCTCGCGGTCCATCGTCAGCGTCTCCATCTGCCGATGCGCGAAATGCAGGATGGCGCCGCCGGGCGTCTCATACACGCCGCGCGATTTCATGCCCACGTAACGGTTCTCCACCATGTCCACGCGCCCGACGCCGTGTTTGCCGCCGAGCTTGTTCAGCGCCTTCATCACGCCGAGTGGTGAAAGCTTCTTGCCATTCACGGCCACGCAATTCCCCTTCTTGAAATCGAGCGTGACGAACTCCGGCTTGTCCGGCGCGTCTTCAGGGAACACGGAGAGCGTGTTGAAATAACCGCGATACTTCGCCTCGCCCGCATCGAACCACGGGTCTTCGAGAATGCCCGCCTCGTAGGAGATGTGCAGGAGGTTGCGGTCCATCGAGAACGGTTTTTTCGCGCTGGCTTGCACGGGAATCTTGTGGCGGTCGCAGTAATCAATCATCGCCTGCCGGCCGGGAAATTCGGTGCGATACCGCTCGTCGCGCCACGGGGCGATGACCTCCAAATCCGGCGCGAGCGCGGCGGCGGTGAGTTCGAAACGCACCTGGTCGTTGCCCTTGCCCGTCGCGCCGTGGGCGATGGCATCTGCCTTCTCCTTCTTCGCGATCTCCACCATGCGCTTGGCGATAAGCGGCCGCGCGATGCTCGTGCCGAGAAAGTATTGGCCCTCGTAAATCGCGCCCGCGTGAATCATCGGATAGATGAAGTCGGTGGCGAATTCCTCCTGGAGGTCATCGATGTAAATCTTCGACGCGCCGGTGTTCCGGGCCTTCTTTTCGAGGCCGTGGAGTTCCTCCTCCTGTCCGATGTCGGCGCAGAAGCCGATCATCTCCGCGTTGTATTTATCCTTGATCCATGACATGAGGACCGAGGTGTCGAGACCGCCGGAGTAGGCTAAAACAATTTTCATAATTCGCAAAAAGTTGCGCGGACAATAATCGGGAATTGAGTGCGGGTGGAAAGAAGATTCTACCGCGCTGGCAAGCGGAGGGACACGCTGCCGCCAGGGAAAGGGACGGGAAACCGGGCGGATCAGGATCCGGATACCGCCCGGCTTACTTGTCCAGGCACGCGCGAACCATTTCCGCCAGCTTGGGCGGCGGGTAGGGTTTTTGGAGGAAGACGGTGTCGCGCCGGCCCATGTCGCGCCCCATGATGTCGGCGCTGTATCCACTGGTGTAAATCACTTTGAGGTCCGGTTTGCGCGACCTCAATTCATCGGCGAGTTCGCGACCGGTCATGCCTTCCGGCATTACCATGTCCGTAAGCAGCAGATCGATGTTGCCGCCGCGCTTCTCCCAGACTTTCAGGGCGTCCACGCCGGAGCAGGCCTCCAGCACTTCATAGGCGTAATCCTTGAGGATCATCTGGGCGAGCTCACGCAGGACTGGCTCATCTTCGACGAGCAGGATGGTCTCGCGTCCACCTTTCACGGCCGGTGGGGCGGCTTTTTCAACCACGACCTCGGCGGTCTTGGTGGTTACCGGGAGGTAAACTTTGAACGTGGTGCCAACGCCAATTTCGCTGGTGACTTCGAGCCAGCCTTGATGCTGTTTGACGATGCCATACACGGTGGCCAGGCCCAGCCCGGTGCCTTTGCCGACGGGCTTGGTGGTGAAGAACGGCTCGTAAATACGGTTCAAGGTTTCACGGTCCATGCCACACCCGGAGTCGGCCACGCTCAGGCAGATGAACTGGCCGGGGCGCGCGTCGGGATGTTGTTGGGCGTAGGCGTCTCCGACCTGGACCGTCTTGGTGGCGACAAGCAGGCGCCCGCCTTTGGGCATCGCATCACGGGCGTTGACGGAGAAATTCATGATCACTTGTTCGATCATGCCCGCGTCGCCTTCGATAAAGGCCGGCTCGGGCGTGCAACTGCACTCCAGGGCAATGTCGTCGCCCAGCAGGCGGTGGAGCATCTTGGACAAGTCGCGGAGCAAGCCATTTATATCCAGCACGCGCGGCTGCATGACCTGCTTGCGGCTGAACATAAGCAATTGGCGCGTGAGACCAGCGGCGCGGCTGGCGGCATCGGAAACCTGTTTGAGCGGATCGCCGGCTCGCGGATCGAGGTCGGCCATGCCCAGCAAACGATCGGCGTGGCCCTGGATGATGGTGAGAATATTGTTAAAATCGTGGGCGACACCGGCGGCCAGTTGACCGACGGATTCGAGTCTTTGCGCATGGAGCAATTGCGCTTCGAGGTTGAGCCGGTCGGTCACGTCCTGCCCGTAGCAATGCACCACGTGATTGGCCAGGATGGGGAAAAAGGACCAGGAGAGCGTTCGTTCGTTGATGCAGATTTCCTGGCGCAATCTGCTCTGGCCCGTGCGCAGGCATTCCTGCGCCGTCGCCGAGGCACAGGGTGGCAGAATCGCCGCCGCATCCGCGACCGTGAGCGAGAGCGCCATTTCTGACGCGGCCTGGTTCAAGTAAGTGAGCGTACCGTCGGACGCCAGTTCCAACACCGGATCCGGATTAAAGCGCGGAAAGGCGGCGAGCTTGCGGATTTCCGCCTCGGCCCGTTTGCGCTCGGTGATGTCGGTGATGGTGCCCGACGTGCCCAGATCCGTGCCAAGCGTGGGCTGCGCGTACACCTCCACCCAGCGAAACGTGCCGTCGCTGGCGATGAAACGTGTCTCATCACGGCAAAAGCTTTTTCCCCGTTGGATGACTTCTTGAAATACTTCGCAGTGACGTTCGCGGTCTTCCGGGTGGACATAATCCACGAACGACTTGCCGAGGGATTCTTTAATCTTGAAACCCGTAATCTCCGTCCACGCGGGATTGAGGAACGTCCACTGGCCGGCGTCGTTCACCTGAAAGATGACTTCCTTAATGCTCTCGACCACCGAACGATAACGAACTTCACTGGCACCCAAGGCTTCCTCGGAACGTTTGCGCTCGACACACAAGGCAATGCCGTTGGCAACCGATGACATCTCCTGCAGCACCGTCGGAGCGAAAGGCTGGCTACTATAGATGACCATCAGTCCAACGGGCCGTTCCTCGAGCATCAAGGGATAGCCGGCACACGCGACAATCCCTTCGCGCTTGACCCAGTCGCGGTCAGCCACGGGCGTTTCTTTCAACGCGGGATTGAACAGAAATGGTTTCCCCTCAGCGATAAGGTCCGGCGGAGAAGTGGTGCGCGAGTTGCACTGTGGATACCCATCCGGGTCGGTGATGGTGCCGACGCTGGCCTGCAGTTGAAGCAACCCGGCCTCCGGATCAAAAGTCCAGATGCGCGACAACTCCGCCTGGAGATAATTCGACATGGCCGCCGCGCAACGATGCAAAATCGCATCCAACGAGTCGCGACGGGTCAACGCCAGGCCAACCTCCGCGCCAAAGGCTGCCAGCCTCGCCTGATCCGCCGCCGCCGCCGCCGCAGCGCGCTGGCGGCCAACGGCATAGCGGATGGAGCGCTCCAGCGAACACGCATCGAGACGGCTCTTGATCAGATAATCCGCCGCGCCGGCCTGCATCGCTTCGAGGTCGATCTCGTGTTCGCCCTGCCCGGTGAGAAGGATGATGGGCGAGGTGCAGCCCCGTTCCAGCGCCGCCCGCAATACTTCAACGCCGGTTTGGGCGCCGAGCCGGTAGTCCACCAGACAGATATCATGCTGATTGAGCACCAGCGCTTCGAGGCCGGCGGCGGGATTTTTCACCCACTCCAATTGGAAGCGCCCCCCTTGAATCTCGGAGAAAAGACTTTTCGTCAGGATGAAATCGTCCTCGTCATCCTCGATCAGAAGAACCTTCAAGGGTTCGTTATGCGTGGGGGACTGCACTATTTCTTGACGGGTAGTTCGACGGTTTCCAACCAGTACTGGCTGACGATGCGCATGACGTTCACGAGTTCGTCGAAACTGGTCGGTTTGGCGATGAACGAGTTGGCCCCGAGTTCATAGATGCGGTTGATGTCGGTGTCGGCCTTGGAAGTAGTGAGCACGACGACCGGGATGCGCCTCAACTCAGGATCGTTCTTGATCTCGCGCAGCGCCTCCCGTCCGTCTTTGCGCGGCATGTTCAAGTCCAGGAGAATCAGGCCGGGACGCGGAGCGGTGGTCGGCGCGTTGAATTTCCCCTGTCGGTGGAGGAAATCGAGCAACTCCTCGCCGTTCTCGACGAAGTGCAGATCACTGTCGATTTTGCACTCAGCCAGAGCGTCCTTGGCCAGCAGTCGATCATCAGCGTCGTCGTCGGCCATGAGGATGACCAGGTTTTTGGGAGGAGTACTCAAACGGGTTTCTCTCCTTTGGGTTGGCGGGCGGGCAGGCTGACGGTGAACGTTGCGCCTTCGCCCAGTTTGCTCGCCGCGGTGATGGTGCCACCGTGGCGATCGGTAATACGCCGGCAAACCGCCAGCCCGACGCCCGTGCCTTCGAATTCGGTGCGCCCGTGCAGCCGTTGGAACATGGTGAAAATTTTATCGAGATATTTTTCCTCAAAACCGATGCCGTTGTCCCGGATCGTCAGTTCGCAGATCTCATCGTCAGGCGAAGGATTGACCTTGGCGGCGAATGGACGCTTGACGATCTCCGCGCTGATGGTGACCAGCGGCTGCGCGCCCGGCGCTTGGAACTTCAGCGCGTTGCCGATCAAATTTTGCAGCAGTTGGCGCATTTGGAGCGGGTCCGCGTCAATGGTGGGCAAGGCACCGACCTCGACTTTCGCCTTCGTGCGTTCAATGCGCACTTCCAGATCAGTCAGCACTTCCTGCGTGACCGCAGCGAGATCCACCGGCGCGAACGGCTCGGAGGTGCTGATGACACGCGAGAAGGTGAGCAGATCGTTGATGAGGGTCTGCATTCGCGCGGCGGCGCTCTGCATGCGCTCCAGATAATCGCGCCCTTCGTCCAGCTTTACCGCGTCGCACTTGGTTTTGAGGCGGTCGCCGAAGGCCTGGATTTTGCGAAGCGGCTCCTGCAAATCATGAGACGCCACGTAGGCAAACTGCTCCAACTCGGCGTTGGACCGTGCCAGCTCGGCGGCCTTGCGACCCAAAGCTTCCTCGGTGCGTTTGCGTTCGGTGATGTCCTTGAAAATAACCACGGCACCGACCATCCGCTCTTTTTCCATGATCGGCGTGCGGACGTACTCGACGGGGAAACTGGCGCCGTCCTTGCGGTGGAAGATGACATCCGGCTGAGCTGCGTCGTCGCGCATCCGAAACTGCGTTTCCCCGTTTTGCACCGGCGCGGAATGCGAGCGGTGGAACACCTCGATCTCCGGCTTGCCAATGAGCTCTTCGACGGACCAGCCGGTCAGTTTCGCGGCGGCAGGGTTGACGAACGTGGTCTTGCCCTGGAGGTCCAGGCCGTAGATGCCCTCACCGGCGGAACTGAGGATGTTTTCGTAGCGGCGCTGGAGTTTCTGCAATTCCTGGGTGCGCACCTGCACGGCCATCTCGAGCACATCTTTCGAACGCTCCAGTTCCTGGCGCTGGTGGGCGAGGGTTTTTCCCACTTGGGTGCGCTCGCTGAGTTCCTTCTCCAGCGCGGCGAGGGACTTGGTCAGCGAGCCGGTGCGTTCCTCAATGCGCTTGTCAAAGTCCTGTTGCAGCGTGCGCAACTGTCCTTCCACCTGCGCGCGCAAGGCGGTCTGGTGCCGTGCTTCGATTTGGGCCTCGTCCAGTTCGGACTGCGCGACCTGCAATTGCCGGGCATATTGCTGCGACTCCTGCTCCAACGTCGCACCGCGCATGGCGATGCGGCTGACCCATGCCTGCCGCCACAGCGCCATGCCCAGACTCATCACCAACATCAAACCCGCGCCACCCGCCGCCGTCGCCACGGTGACCTTCAAAGTCCAGTCGTCCACCTGTTTGAGGAGACGCGGGATCGCTTGTTCCGCCTGTGACTTGATCTGAAGGGGTGGGGGATTTGTGGAAGCGCCGGTGGTCGAGCGTGCCGACTGGGCACCTTCGGCATAGAGGGCAATCCCTTGTTCCTTGGCCTGCGCCCGCAACGATTTGGTACCGGCCACATAAACCCAAATGCTGGCACCGATGGCCAGACTCAGCACAAGCGCCGAGGCGACCACGAACGGTTTGGGCATCGGTGATTTCGTTTCAGTTTGGCTGCTCATGATCTATCGGGACCCATATTCCACGCTTTGTTTCGTACCGATGATTTACGGTCCACGTCTAAGGTATCGGCTGCTTTCACCGGATGTTTAATTTTTCCTGCGCGAAACTCACGGCGTGACCCGTTACCAATTCATCAACCGGTTTGCCCTTCTCAGCACAAGACATGCCCTCACCCGCGTAACATCAAAAAACCTTTTTCGCTTTCGTTCCATCTCCATCGGTCGGTTCCAATCCCGTTTACAAATGAACCGGTTTGGCCTTCAATCGCGCCATGTTCGCCGGAACCAACGTTTCCCTCACCGCGACCGCCGGAACGTCGCACGTGACTTTTGACTAGCGGTGGCGCATGGCATTCGCTACCGACACGTTGGGAATCATCGCCGGCAACCGCACCTTGCCGCTGGTTTTTGCCCGTCAGGCACGGAAACTCGGCGTGAAACGGCTCGTCGCCGTGGCGTTTGAGAACGAAACAGATCCCACACTGGCCACGCTGGTGGACCAGATCATCTGGCTGCGGGTCGGTCAGCTCTCAAAAATGATCGCGGCTTTCACCGGCAACGGGATCGCCCATTGCGTCATGGTCGGTCAAATCGCGCCGAAAAATCTTTTTGACCTGCGCCCCGATCTCCGCGCGATGGCGATGCTGCTGAAGCTCAAGGAAAAGAACGCGCATACAATCTTCGGCGCGATTGCCGGCGAGTTGCAACGCGACGGCGTGGAACTCATCCCGGCCACGCCCTGGCTGCAACCGCTCATGCCAGATGCCGGTTTCCGGATCGGCCCCGAGATGTCCGCCGAACAAGCTGCCGATGTCGCCTTTGGTTTCCGCATGGCCAAGGAAATCTCGCGCTTGGAAATTGGCCAGACGGTAGTGGTGAAAAACGGCACCGTGCTCGCAGTGGAAGGCTTTGAAGGGACCGACGCCTGCCTCAAGCGGGGCACCGAACTCGCCGGCAAGTCCGGTGGTGCCGTCGCCGTAAAAGTCGCCAAGGAAAAACACGACCTGCGCTTCGATATTCCATGCGTCGGCCTCCAGACCATTGAAGTCTGCATCGCCGGGAAGATTTCCGCGCTGGCGCTGGAGGCCCGGAAGACTCTCGTGCTGGAGCAGGAAGTCATCGCACCACTGGCCACCAAACACCAGTTCACGCTCACCACCGTCAGTTAAACCACGCTCACGCCCCGGCGCGCGGATCCAGGGCGTCGCGCAGTCCGTCGCCCAGAAAATTCAACGCAAGCAACGTGGTCACCAACATCGTGGCGGGACATACGATCAGCCACCAATACATCCGGATCGGGTTTAGTTGCGCCGCCCCCTCGGCGATCAGAGATCCCCAACTGGCCATCGGCGGCTGGATGCCCAGGCCGAGGTAGCTCAGGAAAGATTCGTAGAGAATCACTGAAGGCACCGTGAGTGTGAGGTAAACAATCACCACGCCCCACACGTTCGGCAAAATGTGATGCCACAGGATGCGTGCGTGGCTCGCTCCCAGCGCGCGGCTCGCTTCCACGAACGCCCGATGCCGCAGCGACAACACCTGGCCGCGCACAATGCGCGCCATGGTCAGCCACGACACCGCGCCCAGCCCGGCGAACAGAAACAGCAGCCGGGCCGACGAGGCGAAATTCGTACCCGCCACCCTCGTCAGCCAGCTCTTTAACAACCCTTCCAACGTGGCGATCAACACAATCACAAACACGACGGATGGCAGCGCGTAAAGGATGTCCACGCACCGCATCAACAGTGCGTCCCAGCGTCCACCGACGTAGCCCGCCACCGCGCCCCAAGTGACGCCAATGAGCAAACTCACGCCCGCGCCGACCGCCCCGACCAGCAGCGAAATGCGCGCGCCGTAGGCCATCCGCGTGAGCACGTCGCGCCCGTGGATGTCCGTGCCGCACCAGTGGCGCCCGTCGGGTGGTTGAAATTGCGCGTTGGACATACTGCTCTCGCTAAAGGGCGAGAGCCATGGCCACAGCACGATGAACCCGGCCAGCAACAACAAAAATCCAAGACTTACCAGTGCCGGGCGGTTGCGTTGGAAACGTCGCCAGGCACGCACGGAGGGACGCGGTGAGTGGCGAGCGGCGAGAGCCACAGCACTCGCCATCGTTTCTCCGCCGCCCGCTTCCTCCGCTTCGCGGTCCTCAACCATGTTTCACCCTCCGGTCGAGCACGCTGTAGCTCAGATCCACCAGCAGGTTCAGCACGAGCAACAGCACCGCGTAAAGCAAGACGAGGCCGACGATCATCGGGTAATCCCGATTCTGCGTGCTGTTCACCAAAAACACGCCGATACCGGGAATGCGAAAAATGTTTTCGATGACGAATGATCCGGTCAGCAAATCCGCCAGCAATGGCCCCGCGTAGGACACCACCGGCAGCACGGCCAGCCGAAACGCATGCTTGATCAGGATGGCCGGTTCGCTCAAGCCCTTCGCACGCGCGGTGGTGATGAAACCTTCGTGCAACGTGCTCAACATTCCCTCGCGCATGAGTCGCGCGACTCGACCGGAAAAGTAAAGTCCCAGTGCCAGCGTCGGCAGCACCGCGTGCAGCGGCGACTCCCACAACGCCACCGGCAGCCAGCCCAAGTGGATCGCGAAAACCATCACCAGCAAGGGCCCAACAACGAATCCGGGCACACACACCGCGAGGATGGCAAGGAAACTTCCCACCCAGTCCCCCCACTCGCCTTTGCGCACCGCCGTGTAGAAACCAAGCGGGATGCCCACGCCCTGCGCGAAGCCGAACGCCAGCAAGCCCAGTATGAGTGACACCGGCAGACCCTGCGCAATGATGTCGTTGACGGTGTGGCTGCGGTATTTGAGCGACGGCCCAAAATCACCGCGCGCCAGGCCGCCGAGGTAACGCAAGTATTGTTGCCAGAGCGGCTCGTCGAGATGGTATTTCGCCTTGAGATTGCGCTCAATGTCGGGCGTGGACGGCTCGCGCTCCTTGTCGAACGGCCCACCCGGCGCCACGCGCACCAGCGCAAACGCCAGCGCGCTGATGAGCAGCAGCAGCGGGAGGAGGAAGATGGCGCGCTTGAGGAAATACATGCCGATTAATCAGTGAGTCAGTAATCAGTAAACCAGTGGTGTGGCAGCCCGGGGCAGTTACTCCGTCCGCCGGATACTGACTCACCGATTACTGGATACTGGTTCACTTCCGCGCTTCTTCCGTATCGCATACACCGGATGTTCATCAATCAGGTTGGGATGAATGCCCTCGATACGCGCGGAATCGTAAAAATGAATTCCGGCGTAAAAGTAGAGCGGGACGATGGGCAGTTCGTCGCGCACGAGCAGCGTCTCGGCTTCCCGTAAAAACTTCTCGCGTAGTCTCGGGTCGGTCTGGCGATTACCCTCGCGCACCAATTCGTCGTAGCGCGTGCTCTTCCAGCCGGTGCGGTTGTTGCCGTTGTTGCTCATGAACATGTCGAGAAACGTGTTTGGATCGTTGTAGTCCCCGACCCAACTGCTGCGGCCCACGTCGTAGTCCAGCGCGCGCAACGCGACCAGATACACTTTCCACTCCGCCTGGCGCAATTCCATACGGATGCCCAGTTCCCGTTGCCACATCGCCTGGATTTCCACGCTGATCTGCTCGTCGGTCTTGCCGGTGTTGAACAGGTACTGGAACACCGGAAACCCCTTGCCGCCGGGAAAGCCGGCCTGCGCCAGAAGCTTCCGCGCCTGATCCGGATCGTAGTCCAGACCTGCGGGCGGATCGTAAACCGGCATTCCCCTGGGCGTGAAATGCGCCGCCACCCGCTCGCCGCCGCGCGTGATTTTTTCGACGATGCGCCGCTTGTCCACCGCCAGCGCCAGCGCCCGGCGCACCCGCACGTCGTCGAAGGGCTTCCGCGTCACGTTGTAGCGGTAGAACAGCGTGCCGAGATAATCAAACGTGTGGCAGTCCGGGCGGCGCCGCAACGCGTCCATCAACTGGCCGGGGACCAGCGACTTGTCCCAGATGATGTCCGCCCGGCCGGTGAGATAGAGATTGATGGCCGTCATCGGCGAGTCCATCGAGAGAAAATCCACCACGGAACTGTGGACGTTCGCCGCGTCCCAGTAGCGCGGATTGCGGCGCACGCGGATGCGGTCCTGCAGCCGCCACTCGACCAGTTCGTACGCGCCGCTCACTGGCATCGGTGGCATCACGACCCAGCGATCGCCGTGCTTTTCGATGGCGAACTTCGGCGCAACGGCAAGCGTCGGAAACGCGCACAGGTCCAGGAAGAACGGCGTGGGGCCAGTCAGTTCCGCCCGCACCGTGTGAGCGTCGAGCGCACGCACGCCAACTTGTGCCGGATCTTTGATTCGGCCGCTGTTGAACTCCTCACCGTTCTTCAGGAAAAACAATTGTCCGGCGTAATCGGCGGCAGTGTTCGGGTCGAGCACTCGAATCCAGGAATAGACCACGTCCTCCGCCGTGATCGGCTGGCCGGTGGACCAGGCGGCATTGGTGCGCAGATGAAAAGTGTAGGTCGTGCCGTCCGGCGAAATCTCCCACCGGTGAGCCAGGCCCGGTTCGGGAGCCGCGTTGGTGGGATTGATGCGCGTCAATCCCTCGAAGAGCGCCCGCACTACGCGCCCGTCCGCCTGGCCAGTGATGATCGCCGGGTCGAGCGATTCCGGCTCCGCGCCGTTGATGATGACGAGGTCGGCGCGAGACGGAACGGCCGGGCGGGCGGAAAGGAGCGGCAGCAACAGGAGCGGCAGCAACAGGAGCAGCAGCAACGGCAGCGGGCGCACCGCGCACGACGCCCCCAAAAAACGAAACGCCCTCTTGAAACTCAAGAGGGCGTCCGTGGAAAACTTCATCGCGCGGGCTATTTCGGCGCGGCGTTGCTGACTGCGTTTGCCACGTTGGTCGCGAGGAGCAAAGTGTTGGCCGGGGCGCTCGGCGCGGCTCCGGCCGCGTTGGTAGCCGGCTTGGGCGCGGGTGCCGGCGCAGCGGGCGTGTCGGCGACTTTTTCCGCTGCGGTCAGTTTCAAACGCGGGTCGCCACCCTTTTTGCGCGACTGCTGGGCGCTCAAGACGGACAGCGCCAGCGTGAGGACGAAAAAGACCACCGTGGCGTACTTGGTTGTCTTGGTGAGAAAATCACCGGAACCGGCGCCAAACAGCGCGTCGGTGGCGGCACCCCCAAAAGCCAGCCCACCGCCCGTGTCCTTCTTCGGCTTCTGCGCCAGAATCAAAAGTCCCAACACCAGGCAGTCCAGCACCAACACGACCGTCAACAATCCAATAATCCAAATCATAGTTTTCTTTCGTTCAAATGGAGTTCTTCACGATATCCGCGAAACTCCGGTCTTCCAGCGAGGCACCGCCCACCAGCGCGCCATCCACATCGGGCTGGCTCATCAATTCCCGCGCGTTCGCCGGTTTGACGCTGCCACCATATTGAATCCGCACGCGCCGCGCAACCGTCTCGTCAAACAACTTCACCAGCAACCCGCGAATGTAGGCGTGCGCCTCCTGCGCCTGCGCCGTCGTCGCTGTCCGGCCGGTGCCGATGGCCCAGACCGGCTCATAGGCGATGATGGTTTCTTCCATCTGCGCCTTGCTCAAGCCGGCCAGGCTGCCGCGCACCTGCGTGCCCAGAACTGTTTCCATCTGCCCCGCCTCGCGCTCCGCCAGCGTTTCGCCGACGCAGACGATGGGCTTGAGCGATGCGCCGTGGGCCGCGAAAGCCTTCTTGGAAATCAACTCATCGCTCTCCCGCTGGTACTGCCGCCGCTCGGAATGGCCGAGGATGACGTAACGCACGGAAAATTCCTTCAACATGCCGGCGGCGATTTCGCCAGTGTAGGCGCCGGAATTGTGCTCGCTCATGTTCTGCGCCCCGAGGCGGATGTTCGAGTCAAGGATCGCCTTGGAAACCTCGCCCAGGGCGGTGAATGGCGGGCAGACGACGATGTCCACTTCCTTCACATCCTTGCACTCACGTTTGATGGCGGCGACCAAAGCCAGCGCCTCGGCCACGGTCTTGTTCATCTTCCAGTTGCCGGCGATGATCAGTTTGCGTTCTTTGTCCACGGGGTCGGTAAGGGTTGTTGATTTCTGGTTTCGGGTGGACGCGGGCGTCACTTCTCCGTCAAGACCGCCACTCCCGGCAGCACCGTGCCTTCGAGGAATTCCAGGCTCGCGCCGCCGCCGGTGCTCATGAAGGTCACCCGGTTGCCGAGGCCGGCCTGATTGAGCGCCTTCACGCTGTCGCCGCCGCCGATGATGCTCTTGGCTCCGTTCTTCTGCGTTGCTTGGACGACGGCCTGCGCCACGGCATTGGTGCCCTCGGCGAAGCGCTGGTCCTCGAACATGCCCATCGGGCCGTTCCACAGAATGGTTTTCGCGCCGTGGATGACCCCGGCGTAAGTCTTCGCCGTCTCCGGCCCGATGTCGAAACCCTCGGCGTCGTCGGGAATATCCAGCGCGCTGTTGAGCCGCGCGTTCTGAAATTCAAACACGGGTCTGCCCTTTTTGTTGACCTTGCCGGTGTCCACGGGCGTGGCGATCACATTGTCCTTGGGCAGGAGGAAACGCACGCCGCGCTCGGCGGCCTTGGCCAGCGCGCGGGCGGCGACATGCACGGCGTCCTTTTCCACCAGCGATTTGCCCGTCGTGTAGCCCAGCGCCAGCCGGAAGGTGTACGCCATCGCGCCACCGATCAAAATCGTGTCGGCCTTCTCCAGCAACCGGTCAATGACCTTGATCTTGTCGGAGACCTTTGCGCCACCAAGGATGACGACAAAGGGATGCGGCGGCCGCTCCAGTTCGTCGCCGAGAAATTTCAGCTCGCGCTCCATCAACAACCCGGCCGCGCATTGCCCGCCGCGTTGGGCTATAACCCGAGCCACGCCTTCCGTCGAAGCATGGGCGCGATGGGCCGCGCCAAAAGCGTCGTTCACGTAAACGTCGGCGACCCGAGCCAGCTTCTCCGCGAACCCGGCGTCATTGGCTTCTTCTTCCTGGTGGTAACGGACGTTTTCCAGCAGCAACACGTCGCCTTCCTTCAGCAGGCCGACGGTCTGTTCAACTTTTTCGCCGATGCACTCATCCACAAACGCCACCGGGCGGTGCAGCATGTCCGCCAGTTTGGCCGCCACGGGCCGCAGGGACATGGTCGGCTCGCGCTGGCCTTTGGGCCGGCCCAAGTGCGCGGCGAGGATGATTTTCGCGCCTTGCTGGATCAGCCGGTCGAGCGTCGGGAGCGTTTCCTTGATGCGGGTGACGTCGTTGATGACCATCTGCCCGTCCCGATCTTCCATCGGGACGTTGTAATCCACGCGCACCAGCACACGTTTGCCGCGCACGTTCAAATCGTTGACCGTCAGTTTCGCCATACCAATAAGGGCGCAGAGAATAGCGAAGCGCGTTGATGAGTCAAAGGGAATTCAATTGCCCCGTCAGTAGCGCGGCGCTTCCCACGCGAGGATGGCGCGTTTGCGCGCCGTGCCCCAGCGGTAGCCACGCACCAGGCCCGTCTCGCGAATCACCCGGTGGCAGGGGATGAGGAACGCGACCGGATTGCGACCACAGGCGGTGCCCACGGCCCGGATGGCGCGTGGCTCGCCGATCGTCCGGGCAATCTGGCCGTAGCTCGCCACGCAGCCGGAGGGGATGCGGAGCAAAGCCCGCCAGACCTTGACCTGAAACGGCGTGCCGTGAACGAAGGCGCTCAGTGGCGCGCTTGCTCCGGGATGCCGGTTGAAGATCACCTTGATCTGACAGCGCGCGTTTCGGTCGTCGCGAATGCGCGCCGCCGCCGCCCAGCCTTCCGCCAGTTCAAGCGGCTCACCGTCATCCGTCGCCGGGTCGGGGAATCCCAGATGGCAAATCCCGCGCGCGTTCCAGCCAATCGAGCAACGGCCGAACGGACTCTCGGCGAAGCCCCAGCGTAACTGCGTGCCCGCGCCACGGTTTTTCCATTCTCCCGGCGACGCCGCCTCCAGCGTGACCAGCAGGTCGTGCAGGCGGCCGGGACCGGACAGGCCGGCGTCCAGCGCGGCCTCGATGACACTCGTCGATTCACGCAGCCGCCGCTTGGCGAACTCGGCCGTGAGGCATTGCAGGAAATCCTTCGGCGTCACTCCCGCCCAATGGCGAAACAGGCGATGGAAATGCGACTGGCTGAGTCCGGCGACCGCCGCCAGTTCTGCGAGCGAAGGCTGCGCGTCGGGTTGCTCATCGAGCAGGCGGATGACGCGCGCAATCCGTTCGTAATCGTTCATGCGTGCATCCTACGGCACCTCCCGCGCCCGCCCACCCGATTCTTGCTGCGACTTTCCCGGAAGGACATTTCCACTGCGGTGAGAACTCGGCATCCCGCTTTCCGAAGCGCGCGGACAAAGCTCACGCGCCTGGTGGCGCGCCTGGTGGCGCGCCCGCTGGCGTTTCTGTCGCAGGTCTTGGCAGGAGCAACAGTCCCAACAACAAAATGCCGACGGCGATGGCAGCGAGCGTGACGTAGAGACTCTTCACCGGCGGCTTGAACCGGAACTCCACCGTGTGCTCGCCCGCCGGCAACGCGACGCCGCGCATCAGATAATTGCACCGGAGCAAGCGCGCAGGCTGGCCATCCACCGTGACGTGCCAGTTCGGGTCGTGTTTGTCGTTCAGCAATAGCACGGACGGCGCGGCGGCGTTCGCCCGGAGCACGAGATGTTTCGGCGCGTAGCTGGTGATGACCACGGTGCCGGGGCTTTGGTTGGTCGCGGATGCCGGGTTGGGCGGCGCGATGTCCTCCGCGACCAGCACGGTTTGCCACAAGTCGAAGGCCGGCTCGGCCAGTTTTTGCAGCGTGGCGGAGTCGTTGGTGCTTGTCTGCCAACTGGCAAAGAGCTTCGCGCGCGGCAGGGCGCCACCGTACTCGATGAGCGCGAACGGCCCGGTGGCGTTGGTGCGCGCGACGACGGTTTCGCCGGTGGGGCCGCGTTCCAGCGAGAAGGCCAACCGCTGCTGGAAGCGCCGCTGCGCGGGGTCGAGTTGCTGGTTGAGCGCGTTGGCGAATTCGCCCGCCAGACCGAACACGTAGCGCGTGTTGGTCAGTTGCCAGAGCCGCACGAGGTTGGTTGACAGCACCTGGCGATACGCCGCGTTGTCCGCCGCCACGCGCGACTCCTGCACCACGTCCACCGACTGGATGTTGTAAAACTGGAAGAGATGTTGCATCCACTCGACATGGTAAAGCTGCTGGAAAAACTGGAATTGCTGCCCCAGCGAAAATCGCGGCGTGACCACGCGATGCTCGAACGGCTGCTCGCGCAGAAAATCCACCACGGGATTGGAGGCGTATTTCTCCCGGTAATTCAGGTGAAGGATCCACGGCGTGTTGGCCCGTGCCAGGTCCACCACCAGCACCAGGCCCAGGAGGATCGCCGCCCACCTGGCGCGGGTGCCGGTGAAGCAACCCTTCACGATGAAGGCCAGCACCGTCACCGTCACGGCCAGGAAGACGAAGAACAGCCCGACTTCACCCAGACTGTGCCCGGCCATCGCGCGGGCGCCGCTCGCGTCGAAACCGTTCTCCATCATGTAAGCTTCCACGGCGTTGCGCGACGAGGCATAGATCAACCAGCCGAGCAGGCAGGCCGCGACCGCCGCGTACGAGCCGATGATCCATTTCTTGTCGAAGCCCGACGGCGCGGGTGGTGGCGCGGACGGGGCACCATTCTTTTTCCCCGTCAGCAGGCCCGGTGCTTTCGCGGTGGCTCGTTCCACGTAACTTTGCCACAGGCCATGCACGCCGTAGGCGAAGACGACGACCAGCGCCCAGTTGAAGACGTGCATGAACTTGGCCGGATTGCGGATGGTGGAGAAATACGGCAGCTTGTAGAGCAATCCGTAAAACGGCGCGTGCCGCCCGAACGCCAGCAACAGCGCCGCCACCAACACCGCCGCCCAGAACCAAAGCAACCTCCGTTGCGCCGGGGTGAACGCGGAATCCTTGCGCCGAAACGCCTGCAACAACGCCCAAAACGCCACGACCGCCACGGCCACACCCGCGTACACGCCGCCGCCCGAATAACGCGCGAAGCCCTGATGATGGGTCTCCCAGCCCGGCTGCCGTCCGATGGTGCCCCAGTAATTGCCGCCGTCCGGCGTGTCCATGCGATAGCCGAACAGCCCGGGGATAATCACCGAGAGCATCTCCTTCTTGGGCAGGCTCCATTGCGTGGCCCAATCCCAGCGCTCCTCGGTGCGCTGGTCTTCCTGCGCGCCGGCGACGCCTTTGATCTGCGTGCCGATGAGAGTGGTGAGCATTTGCGCGGCGAAGAACACGGCGAAGACCGCCACCAACCCCAGCCGGATCGCGCCGCGCGACAGTTGCTTCATCAACGGCCCTTCCCGCGTGAACGCCTGGTAAATCACAAACGCCGCGACCTGAAGACTGAAGATCGCGCCGATGTCCGCGCCTTCCGTGACACCAAGGCCGACGGCCAGCCCGGCAAGCGCCACCTTCACCCACGCCCGCCAGCCTGTGCCATTGGCCAGCGCCGCCAGCGCGAGATAATTCACCCCGATGGTGATCGGGTGCGTCACCACGCCCCAGCACGCGGCGGAGAAAAAGGTCGAGTTCAACGCCGCCGCCAGGCCGCCCAGCGCGCAGGCGGCGGGCGTCAACTTCAGGGAGCGGAACAACAACCACGCACTGAATCCCAGGAAGATGACGCTGAACGGCGCGTAGAACTTGGCGAAATACAGCGGCCCCAGCAGCCAGAACAACAGCCCGGTGATGCCCGTGGGGTAGGTGCCGCCATTGGCGCCGACCCAGTTCAAGTCCATCCACATGCTTTGGAACGACGCCGGCGGTGCAATTGATCGAGTGCTGATGGCGCCCAGCGGGCCGTCGTTGGAAAAGACGACCTTGTCCGGATGCAGACTGTTGTGAAAGAGCGCCAGCACGACGACCAGCAGGCAGCCGAGGACAAGCAGCGCGTTTCGCGATGAGAAATCCGTGGACGGTTTGGACGATGGGTTCAGCGCCATAATAGAATTCAGGAATTACAGGCGCGCAAAATAACTGCCGGCAGATCAATCATGCGCGGCGAACTCTGGCGGAAAACCCGGGGCGTGCCAATGGCCAACTTGCGCCTGCATTCCAGGCCGCGACCAAACAATCTTATTTCTCGCCGCGCGGCGGGGATGTGCGACGTTGGGCGTGTTCCCGTGAGCCACCGCCGCAACATCGCGCTATTCCTATTGCCAGCCATGATCCTGGCCGCTTTCGCCTGCTGTCTGCTCGCACCGCTGGAGCCGGTTCATCAGGGCCGCCGGCTCGCCGCCTGGTTGCAGGATTTCGACAGCGCCTCGCCGCAACGACGCGACCGCGCGGCGGAGGCCGTTCGGCAAATGGGCGCGGCCGTCGTGCCGTCACTGGTCGAAATCCTCCGCCAACGCGACTCCGGCTTCAAAGTCGCACTTGGCAAATGGATGAACGCGGTCGTCCCGGTCCAACTCTATTTCAGGCCGGCGGGGGAACGGCACCGGCAGGCGATCCAGGCGTGCCGGGCGCTGGGCCCGGCGGGGCGTCCGGCCATCCCGGAGTTGATCGCGCTGCTCAACGATGCCGAATCTTCCAGCGCAGCCGCGCACGCGCTGGCGGTGATTGATCTGCGCATCTTCCCGCTGTCCCGCGCGCTGACCGACGGGAACTACGCGGCCCCGGTGCGGCGGAGCATCGCGCTGCGGCTGGCCTGCGGCTGGTATAACCCGCAGCAGGTGGTGCCCGCGCTGGTGCAAGGGCTTCAGGACGCCGACAGCGGCGTCAGCGTGGCCGCCGCAGAATCGTTGAAGCGGATCGATCCGGCGGCGGCGGCCCGGTTGGGGCTGAAGTAAGGCGCGACCATTTCATGCGGTCGCCGGTTGACGGAGAAACCGAACGCATTTTCTGGTTTTTAAGGTGGGAACCGTTACTATTCGCGCGACAAATGAATACTGGAATCACTGCCATCAACGACGAAGTCCAAAAGGCCAGCGCCTTCGTGCGCCCGCTGTTTGCCGAGATCGGCAAGGTCGTCATCGGCCAGAGCTATCTGGTCGAACGCCTCGCCATCGGCCTGCTCGCCGGCGGGCATGTGCTGCTCGAAGGTGTGCCCGGTCTGGCGAAAACGCTCTCGGTGAAAACGCTCGCCGCGTGCCTCAACGTAAAGTTTTCCCGCCTGCAATTCACGCCCGACATGCTGCCCGCCGATGTCATCGGCACGCAGATTTACAACCCGCAGAGCGGCGGCTTCACCACGCGCAAAGGCCCGATCTTCGCCAACCTCGTCCTCGCCGACGAAATCAACCGCGCGCCCGCCAAGGTGCAAAGCGCGTTGCTCGAAGCGATGCAGGAGAAACAGGTGACCATCGGCGACCAGACCTACAAGCTGGAGGAACCGTTCCTCGTGCTCGCCACGCAAAACCCCATCGAGCAGGAAGGCACCTACCCGCTGCCCGAAGCGCAGGTTGACCGCTTCATGCTCAAGTTGAAGATCGGCTATCCCAGCCGCGACGAGGAGCGGCAAATCCTCGACCTGATGGCGCGCACCAGCAACCTGCCCACCGCCAGTTCGGTGGTGGAACCGAAACAGATTTTGAAGGCGCGCCAGGTCATCAACGACATCTACGTGGACGACAAGGTGAAGGATTACATCGTGGACCTCGTCTGCGCCACGCGCGACCCGGCGCAATACAAAATCCAGCTCCAGGGTCTCATCCAGCTCGGCGCGTCACCGCGCGCGACCATCAACCTCACGCTGGCGGCCAAGGCGTATGCCTTCCTCAAGGGCCGCGGCTACGTCACGCCGCAGGACGTGAAGAGCATCGGCATGGATGTGCTGCGCCACCGCGTCGCCATCACCTACGAAGCCGAGGCGGAAGACAAGACGAGCGAGACGATTGTGCAGAAGATTTTTGATGAGTTGCCGGTGCCGTGATTAACGCTCTCCGATGGCAACTCTCACCAATTTCAGCATCCATGACGAACCGAGTTCCGGCCAGAGGATCTGCGCATGCACTCTCGAACGTCCTCGAGGCACCCTCGACACCGAGCGACACACGAGGTAAAACCAGTCCATGAGCAAGACACTCACTTTGCAGTATCCAGACAACCTGCCCGCCACGCTGCACATGACCGCTCCGGAATTCGAGCGCGAAGCCAAACTGTCCATGGCAGTGAAACTTTACGAAACCGGCAAACTCTCCTCCAGCCAGGCGGCCGCGCTGGTGAGCCTGCCGCGCGTTCACTTCCTCTACGAACTGGCCCGGTTTGGCGTCTCGCCACAGCAGTTGGACGCCGGAGAACTTGCGACCGACCTCGCCCATGCCGAACAAGCCCTCGCTGGTCATTAACACCAGCCCGCTCGTCGCACTGATGACTGGCTTGGATGATTTCCATGTCCTCGGCGAAGTGGCGACACTGGTGGTGCCGGGAGAAGTCATGGCCGAGCTTCAGGCCGGAAAGGCGCGCGATGATGTTGCCAAGAGAATCGCGTCCACCCCCAGCTGTGCGATTCGTGCGAACCTTCCGTCCCTGCCGCTGTCCCTCCAGAGCGCGCTGGGCGCGGGCGAGGCCGCGGTCATTCATACGGCCCTGACGGAATCCATTTCCACAGTCGTCATTGATGAACGCAATGGGCGCCGCACGGCTGCGCTCCCCGGTCTACGTGTAACTGGCTCGCTCGGCCTGCTGCTCGCGTTGCAAAGGCGCGGCTTGGTGACGTCAATCCGGCCGGCGATCGCGCGGATGAAAGCGAAGGGCATTCATCTCAGCGACGACTTGGTGAACGAGGCGCTACAATTGGAAGGAGGCAAGCGATGAACAGAAACCCATCACGCTTCACCTGCCGCGGCGGCATCACCTGCGCGGCGGAGGACAAGACGAGCGAGACCATCGTGCGGAAGATTCTTGATGGGTTGCCGGTGCCGTGATCAGAGTCGCCACATCCACCGTGAGAATCGCCCTGGTAGGAGACCACAGTCCCGATGTGAAGGCCCACGCGGCCATTCCCAAAGCTTTGACCCTGGCTGCCGGAACTGTTGGCACGGAGGTTTCAGTCGAATGGCTCCCAACGCAGGCGCTGCTTGGCAATGACCTCAAAAGACTGGGCGGTTTCCAAGGTATCTGGTGCGTGCCCGGCAGCCCATACGTGAGCATGGAGGGAGCGCTCCGGGCGGTTCGATTCGCCCGCGAGCGCATGGTTCCATTCCTCGGCACTTGTGGTGGGTTCCAGCACACACTAATCGAGTATGGCCGGAGCGTGCTCGCTTTGACCGAGGCCGACCATGCCGAGTCCAACCCTTCCGCAAGTTTCGCCCTGATCGCTCCCCTGTCCTGCCCTCTCAGAGAAACCGTCGCGCGCATCCATCTCCGTCCAGGCTCACGCGCAGAAGTCATTTATGGTCAGCCAGAGACAATCGAGACGTTCAACTGCGGCTACGGGCTTAACCCGGAGCACCAAACGCTCTTCTCAAATGGCGCCTTGCGCATCAGCGGCGTGGCGGACGACGGATCGGTACGCATTGTGGAGTTGCAGGATCATGCTTTCTTCCTGGCTGCTTTGTTCCAACCCGAACGATCGGCAGAGCGCAACCATTCACATCCGCCGATCGTGGCATTTGCTCGCGCCGCACTCGCCGCATGATCCTCCGCGAAATTCTCAAAAAACTCCGGCAGATCGAGATTTGCTCGAACCGTGTTCTGCCGGTGTTCCGTTCAATTCAACCGTCGCCGCAACTCGGCGGGATTCCGTGCACCGTGAAAAAACGCGACCACATGGACCGCATTCAACTCAATCGAGTAATAAATGCTGTAGGGAAATCGTTTGAGAATGGCTTTATGCGTGGCAGGCGCGGCGAGACGAAACCTTTCGGGAACCGTAATAATCTGCTGAAGCATTTCCTGCACTTCGAGGGTGAATTCATCGCTCAATCCCGGGCGCTGGTTTTCATACCACGCCGCAGCGTCCTCAAACTCCAGCCGGGCGAGCGGCGCGAAAATGATTTCGCGCCTCATGCCTTGCGGCTTTTCAAACGTTCAGCGAGTTCGGCTTGCACGGTTTCCCAAGGAATGCCGCGTTCAGGATGCTGCCGCAATTCTTCCGCGCGACGTTCAAGTTCGGTGATCTGTTCCAGCGTGAGTTCGTCATCGAAATCGCCGAACTCTTCGCGGACTTTTTCGGCGACTTCTTGTTGTTCCCCGGGCGGCAACCGGCGGATTTGTTCCAGAATTTCTGTCGCGCTCATGGAACCAAATTTAGCGGTCACGATACATTTTGCAAGCGCATGATCCCCCGCGAAATCCTCAAAAAAATCCGGCAGATCGAGATTCGCACGAACCGGCTCGTGAGCGAGACGCTTGCGGGCCAGTACCACAGCGTCTTCAAAGGCCAGGGCATGAACTTCGAGGAAGTGCGCGAATACCAGCCGGGCGACGAGGTGCGCGCCATTGATTGGAACGTCACCGCGCGCATGAACCATCCGTTCGTGAAAAAGTTCGTCGAAGAGCGCGAGCTGACGCTCATGCTGCTCGTGGACCTGAGCGGCTCCGGCCTGTTCGGCTCTGGCGAGCAGAGCAAGCGCGAACTGGCGGCGGAAATCGCGTCGGTGCTCGCCTTCTCCGCCATCCGCAACAATGACAAGGTGGGCTTGATTCTGTTCACCGATGAGGTGGAGAAGTTCATGCCGCCGCGCAAGGGCAAGAAACACGTCTTGCGGGTCATCCGGGAAATTCTTTTCTCCGAGCCGAAGCGGCGCGGCACGGACTTGAACTGCGCGCTGGAATTCCTGGTGCGCGTCACGCCCCATCGCGCCATCGCGGTGATTCTGTCGGATTTTCTGGAGCCGGGCACCGCCAGTCCGATCTCCCGCCTTCGTCCCGGCGCGACGGGTGAGACGAAGAACCTCGCCCAGGCCTCCTACACCGCACTGCGCCAGGCCAATCGCCGGCACGATGTCGTCGCGGTGCAAATCGCCGACCGCTTCGAGCAGGAACTGCCCGCGCTGGGCCGCCTCGTGCTCAAGGACGCGGAAACGGGCGAAGTGGTGGAAGTGAACTCCAGCGACACGCGCAAGCGCGACGCCTTCGCGCGGCAGCAGGCGGTGGCGCAGGAGGAGTTGATGCGCCTGTTCCGCTCCGCGCGCATTGACGCAATCCAGTTGCGCACCGACCAGCCGTACGGCTCGGAGCTGGGGCGGTTCTTCGAGACACGGGAGAAACGGCGGATGCGTGGTTAAATGAGTTGCTGAATGGCCGCCACCAACCACGCTCTCATCGTCCCGCCGCCGTCGCCCGCCGCCGTCGCGGCGACGAACAACATTCGCGCCATCAAACCGCCGGTGGAGATTCCCAACGACTGGGCGTGGCTGTGGTGGACGCTTGCGGCCGTCGCACTCATCGCGGCGGGGGTATGGCTGTGGATTTGGTGGAAGCGAAAACATGCCCGCCCCGTCGCGGTCGTGGTTGTGCCGCCGCACATGCGCGCGAAGCAAAAACTGGCGGAGGCGCTGGCGCTCATTCACGATCCCCGCCTGTTCTGCATCGCGGTGTCGGACGCGCTGCGCTGGTATCTGGAGGAACGGTTCCGGCTCCACGCGCCGGAGCGGACAACTGACGAGTTCCTCGTGGAGTTGCAATCCTCCAACGCGCTGCTGGCTGGTCAAAAGAGTGGACTGGGTGAATTCCTCCAAAACTGCGACCTGGTGAAGTTCGCCCGCTTTGAGCCGACGGAAGCCGCGCTGCGCGAGTTGCACGAGGCCGCGCTGCGACTGGTGGACGAAACGCAATACGAGCCTCCCGCTCCCGCGTCCGTCGGCAACGTGCCGCCACCCGATGCTGTCACGCACGACGCACCCCGCGCCACCCCCTGAGATGACCTTCGCGCATCCCTATTTTTTGTTGCTGTTGTTGCTGCTTCCGGTGATCGCGTGGCTGCGGGGCAAGCACGGCCCGCGGGCGGCGTTTCTTTATTCATCCGTGCAGTTGGTGCAGGATGTCTCCCACGTCAGCCGTTCGAGCGCGGGCCGGGTTTTGACGGCCCTGCGCTGGCTGACGCTGGCGTTGTTCATCGTGGGGCTGGCGCGGCCGCAACTGGTCGAGAGCGAGACCACCGTCAACGCCAGCGGCATTGACATCGTGCTGGCGGTTGATCTTTCCGGCAGCATGGAATCGGAAGACTTCACGCTCAAAAACCAACGCGTGAACCGCCTCGTGATCGCCAAGGATGTGTTGAAGAAATTCATCGAACGCCGCCCGGGCGATCGCATCGGGCTGGTGGCATTTGCCGGCAAGGCGTACATCGCCGCCCCGATGACGCTCGACCACGGCTTCCTGCAACAAAACCTGGAGCGCCTCGCCCTGCACTCCATTGAGGACGGCACCGCCATTGGTTCCGGCCTGTCGGCTTCAATCAACCGGCTGCGCGATCTGAAATCCAAGAGCAAGATCGTCATCCTGATGACCGACGGACAGAACAACGCGGGCAAAGTCCCGCCGCTCACCGCCGCCGAGGCTGCGCAGACTCTGGGCGTGAAGGCTTACACCATCGGCGTCGGCACGCGCGGCACCGCGCCCATGCCGCGCATGAATGTCTTCGGCCAGAAAGTCTATGTGCAGGTGCCGGTGGACATTGACGAGGAGACGCTCCAGGCCATCGCGAAAAAAACCGGCGGCAAGTATTATCGCGCCGACAGCACGGACACCTTGCGCAAGATTTACGACGAGATCGATCAACTGGAAAAGACCGAGGTCGAAGTGAAGAAGTATGTGCGCATCGAAGAACTGTTTTTCTGGGCGGTGGCGCCGGGGCTGGGGCTGCTGCTGCTGGAGATTTTGTTGAACAACACAATTTGGCGGAGGCTGCCGTGAGGGGAATAGTAATCAGTGGGTCAATAATCAGTGAATCAGTCACTGAGAAGCGAGGTTCACCGTCCCGCATAGCTGCGATCGCCATTGATCACTGGTTCACTGATTACTGACCTACTGACCCACTGACAACGCCATGCGCTTTGAACATCCCGAACTGCTGTGGTTCCTCCTGCTCGCCGTGCCGGCGCTGACCGCCTTTCTCTGGTGGGCCTGGCGGCGGAAGCGGGCGCTTATCGCGCAGTTCGTCCGGTCGCGGTTGCTGGCGAACCTCACAGTGGGCGTTTCGACCACGCGGCAAAAAGCGCGGCTGGCTTTGCTCGTCGCCAGCGTCGCGCTGCTCATCGTGGCGCTGGCGCGGCCCCAGTGGGGTTTCGACTGGGAGGAGGCGCGGCAGCGCGGGCTGGACATCATCGTGGCGATTGACACCTCGCGCAGCATGCTGGCCGAGGACGTCGCGCCCAACCGCCTGGAGCGCGCCAAACTCGCCGCGATGGATTTGAAAAAACTCGCGCGCATGGACCGGCTGGGCCTGGTCGCCTTCGCCGGCAGCGCCTTCCTGCAATGCCCGCTCTCCACCGACGACGAGGCGTTCCGCCAAAGCGTGAACGCGCTCGATGTGAACATCATTCCCCAGGGCGGCACGGCGCTGGCGGAGGCAATCCAGTCGGCCTTGAGCGCCTTCAAGGAAAAGAGCGACAACCACAAGGTGCTCGTGCTGTTCACCGACGGCGAGGATCACGACGGCAGCGCCCTGGCCGCCGCCAAACAGGCGGCGAAGGACGGGCTGCGCATCTTCACCGTCGGCGTGGGCACGCCGAACGGCGAGTTGCTGCGCCTCCCCGGCTCGAAGGGGCGGAGCGAGTTCATCAAGGATACGTCGGGCAACGTGGTGAAGTCGCGGCTGGATGAGCAGTTGCTCCGGCAGATGGCGCAGTCGGCGGAAGGATTTTACCTGCTCCTGAGCGGAGCCAACACGATGGATGTGCTCTACGAGCGCGGCCTGGCGCCGCTGCCGAAGGCGGAGTTCTCGGCCAAGCGGGTGAAGCGCCCCCACGAGCGTTACCAATGGCTGCTGGGATTGACGATGGTGCTATTGTTGGTCGAGATGTTTTTGCCGGAACGAAAGATCGCACGAGACGCCGGGGTGATGACCGAAGGCGGCGTCAGCGCCGGACTGCCGAAGGCGGTCGCGCTGTTGCTGCTGCTCGCGTGGCCGGGATTCGCCACCGCCTCGCCTGCCGGCGCGTTGAAAAAGTACGAGAACGGGAAATACGAGTCGGCGCTGCTGGAATATCAGCGGCTGATCAAGAAGAAGCCCGGCGATCCGCGGCTGGAATTCAATGCGGGCGCGGCGGCGTATCAGGCGCAGGATTTCCAGGAAGCGTTGAAGCACCTGAATTCCTCGCTCCTCACTCCCGATGTGCCGCTACAGCAGCGCGCCTATTACAATCTCGGCAACACGCAGTATCGGGTGGGTGAGGACGCGGCCGAACCACAGAAAAAGCAGGAAGTGTGGGAACAGGCGGTGACGAGCTACGAGAGCGCGCTCAAACTGAACCCGGCGGACGAAGACGCGAAGTTCAACCTCGACCTGGTGAAGACGAGGCTGGAGGAACTCAAGAAGCAGCAGCAACAGCAGCAGTCCAAGGATGGCAAGGACGACAAGGACAAAAAGGGCGATCAGAAGAAGGACGAGCAATCCAAGAACGACCAGAAGCAGGACGGAAAGAAGTCCGACGAGCAGAAACAGCAGGAGCAGCAAAAACAGGAACAGCAGAAGCAGCAGGAGAATCAGGAGGCGAAGAAAGACGGGCAGAAGCAGGACGAACAAAAACAGGCGCAACAGAACCAACCCGACGACAAATCAGACAAACCGGAAGACGCCCAGGCTGGCCACACGATGATGGTGCGGATGACCCCGAAGGAAGCGCAACAGTTGCTCGACGCGCAGAAGGGCGAGGAGAAGGCTATGATTTTTCAGCCACAGTTGAAGACCAACCGGAACGAGCGCGTGTTCAAGGACTGGTGAGGCGCGCGAACGGCGCGAGCGCATCCAACAAAAAAGCAGGCCATTGCCGGCCTGCTTTACGAAATCAATCGGTAAAGGAAATCAATACGGCTACGCCGGCTTCTCGGCCTTCGCGGGTTTTTCTCCCTTGGCAGGCTTGTCAGCAGCGGCGGCGGCCCGGGCGGGGCGTTCCGGCTTTTCACCCCTGGCCGGCGCCGGTCCCCGGTCGTCAAAGCGGTGGCCGCGTTTCTCGGTGCGCTGGGCGGTTTCCCTGGCTTTGACTTCGGCGGCGGCGGCTTCCAGTTGCGCGATCGGCGTGGTGCTCTCAACGCGCACTTTGAGCGTGCTGGTGACATCGGGATGCAGGCGCAACTCCAAATTGTAGTCACCCGTCGCCTTGATGGGGTGCTCCAGGTGGATTTTCTTTTTGTCGAGCGTGATGTCAAACTGGTGCTTGAGTTCGTCGGCAATCGCGCCGGTGGTGACGGAGCCGAAGAGCTTGCCGTCGTCGCCGGTCTTGACCTTCACGATGCAGGTGAGCTTGGAAATGCTCTTGGACAGTTCGCTCATGCTGTTCAATTCGTTCGATTCCCGCTCGGCGCGGCGCTGGCGCAGGGCTTCGATGCGGCGTTTGTTGGCGCCGGTGAGCGGGATGGCCAGGTGCTGCGGCAACAGATAGTTGCGGGCATAACCGGCGGCGACTTTGACCTGATCGGACTCGGCACCGAGGCCGACAATGTTGCTGATGAGGATGACTTCGATTTTTGGCATAAGATTGAGTTGCGTGGCGCGTGAAAAACGCCTGGTTGAATGTGCTTAAAACGGCACGTCGTCGTGTTCGGGCGGCGGACCAGAATCGTCAGGCGCGGGAGCCGAGGCGACCGGCGCAGCAGGCGCAGCGGACGCGGATCGCGTTGCCGGAGGATTGGCTGAGTCAGTGCGGTTGGAGTCGAGGAAGGAAAAGGATTCGAGAACGACGCCGAGCTTACTGCGCTTCTGACCGGTTTGCTTGTCGTCCCAAGTGTCGTACTTGAGCCGGCCTTCGACCAGTATGGGCCGGCCTTTCTTGAAGTACTGAGCAATCACTTCACCCTGTCGCGCGAACGCATCAACGTCAACAAAAGCCACATCCTCCTTCTTTTCACCGGCCTCATTGGTCCAAGTACGACTGACGGCCATTCCGATACGGCAGATAGCCGTGCCTTTGGGCGTGTAGCGCAATTCGGGATCGCGGGTCAGGTTCCCCACGAGAATGACTTTGTTGAAACTGGCCATACTGGTCGGGTCAGGCGGAGACCGGTGCGGTCACAGGTACGGGCGGCGCGGCGATGCTGAACAGCACGCGGAAAATGTCCTCGTTCAGGGCCAGTTGCTTGCGCAGGGGCACGATGGACTCGGGTTTGCCTTGGAAGATGACGTTCACATAAAAGCCGGCGGTGTACTTCTTGTCGGCGACGCGCGTGAAGTGGCGCTTCTCCATTTTCTGCACCGTTTCAACTTTGCCGCCGGTGGCGACGATTTCCGCCGAAATCTTGTCGATGGTTTCTTTTATGCCCTCTTCGCGGGCCGTGTTGTTCAAAATAAACAAGCCTTCGTATCGTTTCACTCAGATGCCTTTGTTAAATCGTTAGTTTTCAAATCGTTAACCGTCAGTTCCGCTCGAGGCCGTTGAACTGGTTCATCGCCCGCGCGATCCCGTCGCGCAACCAGCATTCAACCTGATCCGCCGCGCGGGTCAAAACTTTTTCCAGCAATTCCGCTTCCGCCGGACTGAATGGCGCCAGCACATGCCCCGCAATTTCACGCGATGCCGGCTCGTTCCGCCCGATGCCCACTCGCAGTCGCGGAAACTCCCGCGTCCCCAAGTGCTGCACCAGCGAATCCAATCCGTGGTGGCCACCACTACTGCCGCTCGGCCGGAGCCGCAACTCGCCAAACGGCAGATCCGCGTCGTCCACCACCGCCAGAATTTTTTCCGGCCCGACGTGGTAAAACGTCCCTACCGCTCCAACCGCCTCACCGCTCGCGTTCATGAAGGTCTCTGGCTGGCACAACACCAGTTTGCGACCGTCACGCTCTAAACGCGCCAGGCGGGCATTGAACTTTCTCTCGGTCTGCCACGACGCCTGCCATCGCTGGGCCAGCCGGTCCAGGACCAAAAAACCGGCGTTGTGCCGCGTGCGGGCGTATTGGCGACCGGGGTTGCCCAGTCCCACAATGAGAAATAAATCCATGCAGGACTTCCCGACCGATCCGCGCGGCGGCTATTTTTTCTTCTCGGCTTTTTTCTCGCCGCCGGCTGCCTTGTCCGCGCCTGCCGCCGGGGCTTTTTCGCCCGCTTTCGCCGCCGGGGCCTTCTCGCCTGCCTTGCCGGCTGGCGCTTCGCCCTCGCCATCCTTCTTCTCTTTGATCATTTCCACATCGCCGGCAGTGGTGGAACCTTCCGCCTCGGCAGCCGCTTCCTGCTCCTCAGTCACGGGTGCCGCGACCGAGATGACGGAAATGTGTTTGTCGCCTAGAATTTCCACGCCCTCCGGAGCCTTGATGTCGCCGATGTGAATGGCCTTGCCAATTTCCAAGTGCGACACGTCCACGAGCAGCACCTCCGGCAAATCCTTGGGGAGCGCGCATACCTTGACCTTGAACAGGACGTGTTCGAGCACGCCGCCGCCGTTCTTGACGCCTGCTGCCTCGCCGACCGTTTCGACGGGCACCATGACGGTGACTTTTTCGGTCTCGGACACTTCGTGCAAATCCACATGCAGCACATGGCCGCTCAACGCATGGTGCTGCACTTCCTTGACCAGCGCCAGGCGCTTGGGCCGTGCGTCCTGATCAATCGCCAGGTCCACCAGCACGTTTTCCGACGCGGAATGGTGGATGAGGTTCAGCAGATCCTTGTTGTTGACCTCAAGGTTCTGCGGCTTGGTCTGGCGTCCGTAGATGACCGCCGGAACGCGGCCCGTGGCGCGGAGTTTCTTGGAACCCGGGCGCCGCGTGAGCGTCCGTGGATACGCAGTCAAAGGGACAGATTTCATAATAAGTTTCTTTCGACGGCCCGGCGAACCAGCTCTAGCTCGTGCGCCCGCCCTTAAATTCAAACAGCGAAGACACCGACGAATTGCTCTCAATCCGCTTGATGGCTTCGCCCAACAAGCCTGCCACCGACAGGGTGGTTATGTTCACCCCTTCAATCGCAGGGCGGAGGACAGTATCAGTCGTGATGAGTTCGTCAATCTTTGATTTTCGAAGTCTTTCGACCCCCAAATCGCTCAATAAAGCGTGCGAAACACACGCGATGATCTTTCTGGCCCCCTTCTGCTTGAGCAACACCGACGCCGCCGTCAACGTGCCCGCCGTCTCCGTCAGGTCATCCACCATCAACACGTTCATGCCGCGCACTTCGCCGATGATGGCCATGGACTCGACTTCCTCCGCGCTCTTCCGGCGTTTGGCGACAATGGCCAGGCCTGATTTCAAAACCTGCGAATAAGCGTGCGCCATTTTCAACCCGCCCACGTCCGGGCTGACGACGACGAGCTTCGGCAACGCCTTCTTTTTCAAATACTCGTACATCACCGGCGCGGCGTAGAGATGGTCCACCGGGATGTCGAAGAAACCCTGTATCTGCTGCGCGTGCAGATCCATCGTGAGCACGCGATTGGCCCCGGCGGCGACCAGCAGGTTGGCCACGAGTTTGGCCGTGATGGGCACGCGCGGCTGATCCTTGCGGTCCTGGCGCGCGTAACCGTAAAACGGCAGCACCGCCGTGATGCGATCCGCGCTCGCCCGGCGCAGCGCGTCAATCATGATGAACATCTCCATCAAGTGATGGTTCGAGGGCGGACTGGTGGACTGCACGAGGAACACGTCCTCGCCGCGCACGTTCTCCTCGATCTTCACGAACGTCTCGCCGTCCGGAAACGCGCTAACCGTGGACTTGCCCAGTTCCATGCCGATGGACGCCGCGATGGCGCGGGCCAGGGGCAGATTGGAATTGCCGCTAAAGATTTTCACAAAGAGTCAAACCGCGTTCCGGTAAAAATAAAAAGACCACCGCGAAGGTGGCGAATTGCGTCAGGACTCTAACCATGACCCCAAGTGGCGCAAGGGGAATCTTGGCAAATCAACGCGCCTCTCGTCAGCAATCCCGTCCTTGACGGCACGCTCCCGCTTGCCATAAAGGATCAATCACAGCCATTGACCCATCAATGATCACGTCCAGGCAAAAATCAGTGCTGAATAGTGATTTCATCGTCAAGGCGTTCCGCCTGTTCGTGAGCATGGACAAGATGGTGGGCAGGCAGTTCGAGGAAGAATTGGCGGCGATCAAGGTGATCGAGGAAATGCCGCCCATGCCGTATCACTAAAACCGAAACCGAACGACTATGGAAACACTCCGTCTGCAACTGCGCCCGTTTTCGCCCGGTCATTGGCTGGCTTTGATCGAGGGGGAAGAGGAGTTTCACCGCAGCTTCGGACTGCGCGCAGCGGAGGGTTTGCGTGCGCTCATCACGTCGGGAGAGGTTTCCCCCGCCTGGCTCGCACAACTCCGGGAGGCGAAAACGGCCGACCCGTGGGTTCACGGTTTCGCGGTCGTCGCATGCGCGGGCAACCTGGTCATCGGCACCGCGGGCTTCAAGGGGCCGCCGGACGAGGCGGGAACGGTGGAGATTGCCTACGGGATTGCTCCGGCGCACCAAGGCCAGGGTTTTGCCACGGAAGCGGCCGGCGAACTGGTTGCCTTCGCGTTCCGCGACCCCCGGGTGCGGCTCGTCAGCGCGCACACGCTGCCGACCAACAACGCCTCGACCCGCGTCCTGACGAAGAACGGATTCCTCAAGATTGGTGAAGTGATCAATCCCGAGGATGGGTGTGTCTGGCGATGGGAACAACCCAGGAGCCGGATGGAAGCGCCCGCGCACCGATGATCTGGACGGGATACCATTCTACCAGCGGAGGCTCACGCGTGTGGAGAGGCAGGCGGACTTGGACGTGGCGGGGTCGGTGACACAACGCTTAGTCCTCAACGCGTGAAGTCCACGACAGCCGCTTTCACCAACCGAAGGCACTTCCGCCGCCATCGACAGCACCGCCGGTCTATTCCTTGGTGATGGCTTCGTCGAGGTTCAGCAACACGCGGCTGACAACGGTGTAGGCGGCCAGTTGCGCGGGCGTGACGCCTGGAGGCAGATTCTTGGGCAACTCGCTCGCACCGGTGGCGATCTCATTCGGGTTCAACCAGCCCTCGCCGAGGCGCTGGCGCTGTTTGTCCAGAAGTGAAAGCAATTCCTTGCGCTCCTCGTCGGCGGGCGGGCGGGCGAGAACGCGGCGGAAGGCGTAGGTGACGCGCTCGGCGTCGGTCTTGCCGCCCTCGGCGAGAGTGCGACGGGCCAGGGTTTGCGCGCATTCGACAAACATCGGCTCGTTCAGCGAAACGAGCGCCTGGAGCGGCGAGTTGGAGCGGAGACGGCGCACGCAAGCCTGGTCGGCGTTGGGCACGTCGAAGGTTTGCAACACCGGATAGGGCGTCGACCGGCGGCGAAACGTGTAGAGGGCGCGGCGATATTTCTCGGCGCCTTCCTCGTCCTTCCAGGGAAACGGCGCGTAGCTGGCGGGCGGCTGGAAGATGAACGCGGGCGCGGGCGGCATCACGCTGCGTCCGCCAATTTTCGGATTGAGCAGGCCGCTGGCGGCCAGCGCAATGTCACGCACGATCTCGCCCTCGACCCGGAAACGCGGACCGCGCGCGAGGAGGCGGTTGTAAGGATCGCGCTCGTGGAGTTCCGGGGTGACGCGGCTGCTCTGGCGGTAGGCGGCGCTGTTCACGATGAGCCGGTGGAGGTGCTTCACACTCCAGGGGCGTGATGCGTGATGCGTGATGCGTGCAGTCGGCTCCATGAACTCGCACGCCAGCCAGTCGAGCAACTCTGGATGGCTCGGAGCCTCGGCCTGGGTGCCAAAGTCCTCCGAGGTGCTGACCAGACCGAGGCCGAAGTAGGCCTGCCAGACGCGGTTCACGAACACGCGCGCCGTCGTCGGCGATTTCCCGTCGGCGAGCCATCGGGCGAACGTCAGACGTGTCGGCGGCGCGCCGCTGGGGAGTTGATGCAACACCGCCGGCACCCCGGGCGTGACGGGCTTGGTGGGCTTGAGCCAGTCACCACGCTTGAGCACGCGGGTGTCGCGCGACTCTTCGCGCGTCAGCAACGTGAGGGCGGTCGCGCCGGCGGGCCAGTCGTTCATCAAGGCATCAATCTTTGCATTCGCCTCCTTCCACTCCGGGACGGTCGCGCGCCAATGGCTGAACACGGCGGCGGTTTGCGCGGGCGTGCGCTGGCCACGGGGAACATGCTGGATGATTTCGCGAATATTTCTTGGAAGCGGATCGACGGCGAGGTTGGTGGCGGCTGTCGTCACACTGAGGCGGAAGCGACCGAGGTTGTTGTTCATGTGGTCGTCGCTGTTCCAGCCGCCGTGGTTTTGCTGGAGGCCGAGGCGCCACACCGTGCCATTGGTGAAACCCACCGGCTGGTCCGCGACGAAGACGGCCTTGCGCTCCTGGTTGCGGCGACCGGGACCGGCGTCGATGCCCCAGGCCGTGTCGCCCTTGCCATCAATGGCGAAGGCGATGGGACCGGTGACGCGGGCGTTGGTGGACTTGTCATCGTAGTTGGTTTCGAGTTTGCGCTCGGGCTGGCTGTAGTCGGCGGTGGCGGCGGCCCATTTCACTTTCACCTTGTTCGTCTTGTTCTGCACGTCGCCGGCCTCAACCTGAAACTCGCTGAGCGCGCAAGTCCCCATGAACGAACGACCCGGCCCGCCAAAGGGGAGATTCGGATCGTTCAGGTATTCGAGGCGAAAGGCCGTGACGCCGGAGAGATTGTTCGTGAGACGGAACCATTGCGTGAACTTCGTCGGTGCGTAGCCCTCGGCCAGCAGCGAACCATCCTTCAGAAACTGGTAACGCTGCGACTTGTCGCCTTCCGGGTCGAGCTCGTGCAGCACGGTCCATTCGGGCTGGTTGGCGGTAACTTTCTTTTCCCACGCCGCCATGCGCTCCTCCCAGTCGGGCGCGCGATGACGGAGATCGCTTTCAATCTCCGCGATGCCGCGATGGATGCCGGCGACCCGCATCTGCTCGTCTGGCGTGTACACGGCGGGCCGCGCCTCGTGGTCGCTGTTGATGAAGGCGAACATCCGGTAATACTCCTCCTGCGAGAGCGGATCGTATTTGTGGTTGTGGCACTGGGCGCACTGGATGGTGAGGCCAAGTATCGCTTTGCCGATGGCGTCCATGCGATCGAACATCGCATCCATGCGGAACTGCTCCGGGTCAATCGCGCCCTCCTGGTTGAGCATCGAGTTGCGGAGGAAGCCGGTGGCGACAAGCTGGTCCTGGGTGCGATTGGGAAGCTGGTCCCCCGCGAGTTGCTCGACGATGAACTGGTCGTAGGGCAAATCCTTGTTGAACGCGCCGATGACGTAATCGCGGTAGAAGTAAGCCTGGCGCGACATGTCCTTCTCGTAACCGTCGCTGTCCGCGTAGCGCGCGGCGTCAAGCCAGTGCCGACCCCACCGCTCGCCGTAATGCGGCGAACTGAGCAGGCGCTCAACTTGTTTCTGGTAGGCGTCCTTCGTTTTGTCAGCGAGGAAGGCGTCCACCTCAGCGGGTGTCGGCGGCAGGCCGACCAAATCCAGCGCGAGTCGGCGCAGCAACGTCGTTTTGTCGGGCTCGGGCGACGGTTTGAGTTTTTCCTTTTCCAACCGGGCGAGGACGAAGGCGTCAATCGGCGTGCGTGGCCAGTTCTGATTTTTGACCTTGGGCGGCGCGGGCCGGGCGGGCGGCGTGAAAGCCCAGTGCGGTCCCCTGGCCGCCTTGCTCAAGTTGTCAGGCCACTTCGCGCCTTGATCAATCCACGCGCGCAACAAGCCGATTTGTTCCGCCGAGAGGCGTTCGCCTTTTTGAGGCATGACGTCATCCGGGTTCGCGCCGGTGACGAGCTGGATGAGATGGCTCCCGGCGCTGTTGCCTGGCACGACGGCGGGTTTGCCCGACTCGCCGCCACGTAGCGCGACGGCTTTGTCGTCGAGGCGGAAACCGGATTTTTGCTTCTGGTCACCGTGGCATTCGTAGCAACGGCCGGCGAAGATGGGCTGAATATCACGGGCGAAATCCACCACGACAGGCGCCGGCGCCGCCACAGCACGAGCGGGCCAATCCGCTGCGCCGAGCACGAGGGCGAAGATGAGTGCGGAATGAGCTTTCATGCCGCGCATATTCCCGAACGCAACGGGAATTTTCCAGCGATTTATCGAAGCCCCGCCAACTGCCTCAACTGCTGCGATAGTTGAACAGCTTTCGCTTCTTGATCAGCGCGACCACTTGCGGCGGCACGGCGTTCTCCCAGCTCGGGTCGGCGGATTGGATCTTCGCCAGCACCTGACGCGAGAGAATCGGCAGGCAGCTCTCGTCAATGTCGCGCAAGCTCTGGATGCAATGGTTTTCCACGAGGTAGGAGTAGAGATGCCGCAGGTGCGAGTCCACGCGCAGGTTGCCCGCCGAGATGATCGAGCCGGTCGCGGGGTCCTGGAGCGGATAGACGTAAAGCTTGAGCGCGTTCTTGAACAACCGTCCGAACGATTCGAGAATGCCGCCTTCGAGGTCCGCGTAATACTTCTCGTCAAATATCTCCCGCAACGTCGGCACGCCCATCACCATGCCGACCATCTTCTTGGTGTAGCGCTGCAAATACGCCGCCAGCCGGTGATGTTCGGCGAAGTTCGAGATGAGCACCGTCTTGCCCAGCGTGCAGAGGATGTCCACGCGATCCAGGAAATCCTTGTGATTGATCTCCCCGCAGTCCGTGAGGTTCTTGAGTGTCATCTCCAGCAGCACCGCGATCTCCTCGCCTTGCACCTGCGGCTCCTGCACGAACTGCGCCTGGGCACTGCGCAACATGTCGAGCGTGACCTTGGTGACCGGCCGGAAGCTGCCGCGTTCGATCAAAATCGCCTTCTTGTAGAGCAGTTCGGCGGCTTGGACAACTTCGCCGTTGGCCGTGAACATCGCCGCGTCGGTCAATCCCTGCTGCACCAGTTGCAGGCTCATCAAGCGGTTGTCCACGCCATGAAAATCAGGCCCGGTGAACTTGATCATGTCCACCTCGACCCGTTTGGCGGTCAGGTTGTCCAGCAGCGAGCCGATCAATTCGAGCGGCTTGTCATACAGATACAGCGCGCCGTAAATAAGATTCACCCCAATGATGCCCAGTGCCTCCTGTTGGGCGAGATTGTCGCTGTCCAACATGCGGATGTGAATGATGATGTCGTTGGACGCGCCGTTGGGGCAGGTCTGGAAGCGGACACCGAGCCAGCCATTGCAATCATCCTTCCGCACAAAGCTGCGCGCGGCGACCGTCTCCGAGAAGCAAAAGAACCGCGTGGTATCGCCGCGCTTTTCATTCAACCGCTCCACCAGCAAACCATACTCGTGGTCGAGCATCGCCTGCAGGCGCTGGCGGCTCACGTAGCGGTCGGCCTTGCCGTAAATCTCATCGCTCACCGCCATGTCGTAGGCGGAAATCGTCTTGGCAATCGTGCCCGCCGCGCCACCCACGCGGAAAAACCACCGCGCCACCTCCTGGCCCGCCCCGATCTCCGCGAACGTCCCGTAGGTGCTCTTGTCGAGATTGGTATGCAGCGCCTTCTGATGCGTATCGGGCACTTCAAGCGCGCCGCCGGACGGGTTCAGCGGGAGGATATTGTTGGGCGAAGCCAGCGTCAGGGCCGCAGTGGGCGGATTGCCCGGCGTCAGGGCGGCCTGCGGCAAAGGCTGGTTTTGGCTGTCTTCCGAAATTGCACGTTCAGCATTCATCTCACTCAAGCAATCGGCAGATTTGGCGAAGTGTTTACTGTCCACGGCAATATATTTTCCCGTTCCGCCCCAGAGTGCAAACTGTTCCCGGCGATTTTTGACTCGAAACCCGAAACTCGAAACTCGAAACTCGCCCCATGACATCCGCTCTCATCGTCGCCGCCGGCAAAGGCACCCGCATGGGGCCGGACGTGGACAAGCTCTTCCTCGAAGTCGCCGGGCGGCCCGTCGTCGCGCACACCTGGCAGCGATTCGACACGGCGCCGGGCATTGACGAAATCGTGCTCGTCGTCCGCGACGGAATGCAGAGCGCGTTCGAGGAACTGGCCGGGCAATTCAATTTCCGAAAAAACTTCCGCCTCGTGGCCGGTGGCAAGGAACGCCAGGACTCCGTCTGGAACGGTTTGCTGGCGCTTTCGCCTCAAGCCGAGTTGGTCGCCATCCAGGATGCGGCTCGGCCTTGCACATCGTCGGAGTTGATCGCGGCGACCATTCAAGCCGCCGGGGAAACCGGCGCTGCCGTGGCCGCGCAAGCCGTCACGGACACGACCAAGGAATCTGCCGACGGCCAGTTCATCACGCGCCACCTGGACCGCGCGCGGCTCTGGGCGGTGCAAACGCCGCAGTGTTTCCGCGTCGAAGTAATCCGCCGAGCGCTCGCCGCGGTGCGCGAAAAGGGTTTGCTGGTGACGGATGATACCGCCGCGTGTGAGTTGATCGGCCAACCGGTGCGGTTGGTGGCCAGCGCCGCGCCCAACCCCAAAGTCACCGTCCCCGCCGACCTGCCCTACATCGAGCTGCTGTTACGAGGGCGATGAATAGCGGAGTTTTTGTCAGCTTGCGCAAAACAGTTCAGCCAGGCGGTTCGTTCTAACGCGCTCCGGCCTGCGCCAGGCGTTTAGGAATGCGATTGATCCTGACCGGAAAGAGCTTTCCCGCCGGCTGGTGTGCCCTCCAAGTGCCCTCCAAGTGCCCTCGATACGCCCGGATGCGGCGGGTGCTTAATTATTTTCATCCTTTCGCTCCAAACAATTCAGCGAAGTCATATCAGGCGATGGGCCTGAATGGTATGGCGGCTGCAATAGCGTCGTCGCAGATGAAGTTCAATAAGCGAACGCGAAGTATGACCGCACGGCGGCTGGTAGCCTGGCTGTGCCGCGGTTTGGAAACCCAGTCCATGCCCGCCACCGGCAGAGGATAAGCCCATGGCACCAGCGAAAGCGTCCAGCATGCACGGATGGAAAACCGGCAGGCCGATCCGCCTGGGTTTTCTGCCGCTGAATGATTGCGCCCCGCTGGTCATGGCTCACGAACTGGGCTTGTACGAACAATACGGACTCGAAGTCGAACTGCGACGCGAGACGAGCTGGGCCAACGTGCGCGACAAGATCATCTACGGCGAACTGGACGCCGCGCACGCACCCGGCGGACTGCTTTTCGCCACGAATCTCGGTTTGGGTTCCGACCAATGCGCCTGCGTCAGCGGGCTGGTGTTGAACCTGCAGGGCAATGCCATCACCATTTCGCGCGACCTTTGGGAGTGGGGCGTGCGCGACGCGGGGACATTGCGCGAAGCCATCCGCAGCACCTGGGGTCGGAAGACGCTCACGTTCGGAGTGGTCTTCCAATATTCCTCACACCATTTCCTTTTGCGGCAATGGCTGCGCTCCGCCGGCATCAATCCCGACACCGATGTGCGCATCGTGGTTGTCCCGCCGGCGCAGATGTTCCCGAACTTGAAGCTCGGCTACCTCGACGGTTATTGCGTGGGCGAGCCGTGGACTTCAGTTGCCGTGCAGGCGCAAGCAGGCGTGTGCGTCGCCACCAGCGTGGAACTGGCGCCGCTGCACCCGGAGAAAGTTTTGATGACCAGCCTCGCCTTCGCCGAAGAACATGCCGACACGCACGAGCGGCTCATCGCCGCCTTGCTGGACGCCTGCGCTTTTTGCGACCAGACGGAAAACCGCCGGCACCTCAGCGAATGTCTCGCGCAACCGCGCTACGTCAACGCCCCGGCAGAGTGCCTGAAAGCCGCACTCGTCGGCCCGTTCGACCTCGGGTCATCGCGCATCCAGTCCCTGCTCGACCTCAGCATTTTTCACCGCCATCAAGCCAACGATCCGACCGACGAGAAAGCGTCGTGGATCATGGATGGGCTTTATGACCTTTTGCAAAGCGGTGCGCTCAAAGCGTCGCACACGCGGATTCCCATTCTGAAAAATGCCTTCCGGCGCGACCTCTTTCACCGGGCCACCCAACTGGTCCGGCAACAAGCCACACTGATCAACTCTGAAACCAAACATGAAACCGATCCCATCCTGCCGCCCGATGCCCTCACCGCTTAAACTCAACCGCCGCGACTTCCTTCGCGCCACAGCCAAGGGGCTGGGCGCGGCCACCCTGCTCGGCGCCATGCCGCGAGGGTGGGTCGGAAATGTCTATGCGAGCGACGCGCCGGAGACGACGAACCTGCGCTTCGGCATGATCGCGCTGACCGATTGCTCGCCCATCGTCATCGCCCATGAAAAGGGGTTGTTCAAAAAATACGGCATCAACTCCATCGTCGCCAAAGGCGCAAACTGGGCCGCCATCCGCGACTCCCTTTCCAGCGGCGACAACCAGGCCACGCACATGCTCATCGGCATGCCCATCGCCTCGACGATGGGCCTGCTCGGTTCGCCCAAGAAGCCGATGGTCATTCCGTGGTTGCTCAACCGCAACGGCCAGAGCATCACGCTCAAGGCCGCGTGGAAGGGCCAGGTCAAGGACGACCCCAAGGCGCTCAAGCCGCTGGCGGACAAGGCGAAAAAACTCGGCGAGCCGCTCACGTTCGCGATGACCTTCCCGCCCGGCACGCACGCGATGTGGATGCGCTATTACCTGGCCGCTGGCGGCATCAACCCGGACAAGGACATCTCGCTCATCACCATTCCGCCGCCGCAGATGGTCTCCAACATGAAGATCGGCAAGATGGACGGCTTCTGCGTGGGCGAACCATGGAACGCGCGCGCCGTCGCGGATGGCATCGGCTTCACGTCGCTCAACACGCAGGACATCTGGAAGGATCATCCCGAAAAAGTCTGCGCTTTCACCGCCGACTTCGCCGGCAAAAATCCGAAGACGGTCAAAGCCGTGCTCAAGGCACTGCACGAAGCCAGCGTGTGGCTCGACAAGCTGGAGAACCGCCCGGAGCAGGCGGACATCGTTTCCAAGCCGACTTACATCAATTGCCAGAAGGATGTCATCCTGGGTCGCCTGCTCGGCGACTACGACTTTGGCGACGGGCGGAAGAAGAAAGACCCGAACTACATGATCTACCACGAGCGCAACTGCAATTACCCCCAGCCCAAGTATTGCAAATGGTGGCTCACGCAATTCCGCCGCTGGGGCATGGTGAGCGGCGCGCCCGATTACGAGGGCGTCGCCAAACAGGTGATGCGAGCGGACCTTTACGAGGAAGCGATGAAGGAAATCGGCTATGCTCACGGCGGGCCGAGCAACGAGACCGAAACGTTGTTCGACGGCGTGAGCTTCAACCCCACGGGCGACCTTGAGGCTTATGCGAAGGGGTTCCCGGTCCACAGCATGAAAGGTTGAACGCGACTGAGACGTCAACCGTGACTCACCAAGATGGAATCAACCTCAAGCCAAATGCAGGTCAGCGAATCGAAGTCCGTGTCACACTCAACCGCCAGACGCGAACTGTGGAGGCTGGCGTTCCGGCAACGTTCCGTCTGGCTGCGGGCCTGCAAACTCGGCCTGACCGTGGGCTGTCTCCAGGCGATCGTCAACCAAGGCGATGTCTGGCTGCGCCACGCAGCGGATGCGACGGTGGTGGTGAAAACGCTGGTTTCACCGCTCATCGGTTTCACCCTGGTGCTCGTCGCCGCCGCTCAAACCTGGGTCCAACGAACAAGCACACTTGAACAAACCAAATCATGAACATTTCCAAATTCAAACTCGACTGGCTCATCCTGCCGCTCTGCGGCGCCATCGTCGTACTCGTCTTGTGGCACGTCGCCAGTTCCACGGTGGCGAAGGAACTCCCGTCACCAGTGAAGACCTGGACGGCCAGCAAGGACTACATCTTGAAGCCGTTTGAAAAACGCGGCGAGATGGACCAGGGCATCCTTCGCTTCACCTGGTATTCGCTCATCCTCGTCGCCAAGGGCTACGCGATCGCGCTGATCATCGGGACGCCGATTGGTTTTTTCCTGGGCCTGTCGAAGGTGTTCACCAAGACCTTCGATCCCATCATCCAGGTGTTGCGACCCGTGTCGCCGCTGGCGTGGCTGCCGCTGGGATTGGTGTTGTTCCTCGGCGCGGGCAAGCAGGCGTCGGAATTGGGGGCGCTGTTCACCATCGCCATCTGCGCGATGTGGCCAACGGTGCTGAACACCGCCGTCGGTGTGCGCGCCATTCCACAGGATTACTTGAACGTGGCGAAAGTGCTGAAACTCTCGCGCACGAAGACGCTTTTCAAGGTACTCATCCCGGCGACGTTGCCGTACATGTTCACCGGATTCCGCCTGAGTCTGGGCATCGCGTGGCTCGTCATCGTCGCGGCGGAAATGCTCACGGGCCGGCCCGGCGTCGGCGGCTTCCTCTGGCAGGAATACAACGCGCTCATCTACGAGCACATCATCCTCTGCATCCTGACGATTGGGATCGTCGGGTTCATTCTGGACCGGCTGATGAGCTTGGTGGAGAAACGATTCAAGACCGCATGAAAAAGGCGATCCTTTCACGCACCACGCACCATGTCCTTCCTTGAGTTAAAAAACGTCAGCAAAGGTTTCGGCCCGGCGGGCACCCGCACCGAAGTGCTGCGCGACATCAACCTCGGCATCGAGAAAGGCGAGTTCGTCGCCATCGTTGGCTATTCGGGCGCAGGCAAAACGACGCTCATTTCGATGATCGCCGGCTTGGTGAAGCCGGACGCCGGTTCCATCACGCTCAACGATCTGGAAATCACCGCGCCGGGGCCGGATCGCGCCATCGTCTTCCAGAATTACTCGCTGCTGCCGTGGATGAATGTTTACGAGAATATTTTCCTCGCCGTGGACCAGGTGTTCCCCAACTGGGCGCCCGCCAAGAAACAGCAGCACACGGAAAAATACATTGAGATGGTCAACCTCACGCCGGCGCGCGAAAAGTTGCCACGCGAACTTTCCGGCGGCATGAGACAGCGGGTTTCCGTCGCGCGCGCGCTGGCGACGGACCCGCAAATCCTCCTGCTGGACGAACCATTGAGCGCGCTGGACGCGCTCACGCGCGCCACGCTGCAGGACGAAATCGAACGCATCTGGGAGCAGGACAAGAAAACCGTCTTCCTCATCACCAATGACGTGGACGAAGGCATTCTGCTGGCCGACCGCATCATCCCGTTGAGCGCGGGACCGGGTGCCACACTGGGGCCGTCCATCACGGTGGACATTCCGCGCCCGCGTGACCGCAAGGCCATCAACCATCATCCGCGCTTCCGGGAAATCCGCCGCGAGGTGATTGACTACCTGCTCGGCGTTGGCGGCAAAAAGCACGCAACCGTCACGAGAAAATTGCACCTGCCCGACCTCGAACCGGAGGACTTGAACGTGCCGCGCAACTTCTTCTCGCCGCGCCGCGGCCCCATCCGCCGCACCGAAGTGAAGCAGGAGACGGTGGAAATTGACGCATGAGCGACTACCTGATTCTTTCCGACCTGACGAAGATTTACCCGTCGCCCAAAGGCCCGGCGGTCGTCGTCAAGGATTTCAACTTGTCCATCAAGAAGGGCGAGTTCGTGTGTCTCATTGGCCACTCGGGTTGCGGCAAGTCCACCGTGCTTTCCATGGTCGCCGGGCTGAACGACATCACGGGCGGCGGCATCATCCTCGCCGGCAAGGAACTCGTCGGGCCGGGGCCGGATCGCGGCATCGTCTTTCAATCGCCCTGCCTGCTGCCCTGGCTGACGGCCTTTGAAAACGTGATGCTCGGCGTGGATCAGGTGTTTTACACCGCGAGCATGGAAGAGCGCCGGCAAATCGCTGAGTACTACCTGAGCGTCGTCGGGCTGGCGGAGGCGATGCACAAACGCCCGGCGGAACTTTCCCAAGGGATGCGCCAGCGCGTCGGCATCGCCCGCGCGTTCGCGCTCTCGCCCAAGATGCTGTTGCTCGACGAGCCGTTCGGGATGCTCGATTCGCTCACCCGCTACGAGCTGCAACAAGTGCTCATCGAGCTTTGGCGCAAGGACAAGAAAACCGCGCTCATGGTCACACACGACGTGGACGAGGCGCTCTTCCTCGCCGACCGGATTGTGATGATGACCAACGGCCCCGAAGCCGAGGTGGGCGACATTCTGGAAGTCAAATTCCCGCGCCCGCGCACCCGCAAGGAAGTCATGGAGCACCCCGATTACTACCGGTTGCGCGAGCACTTGATCACGTTCCTGGAAGAACATGCGCACAAGAAACAATCCGGCACAAAGACGACCAACGCCCCACCAGTGCCGCCAGCCAACCACCTGAACGTTCGCCGCCCGGCCAACTCGCCGAGTTCGCCGGCCCTGGCCCGGCAATTGGCCGACTCACCGAAATAGCTTTCCGTATTGATCCAAATCAAACCCACCCCCGCGCCCGCCAACCAGACTGATCGCCAACAGAAATAACACAACGACATGATGAAAACGACTCCGCGAAAACTGACCGCCAGTGCTGTGATGCTCGCCACTGTCTCGGCCGCCTATTCCAAGAAAAACTACCCCACCCCCGCGCCACCACCCAGCCCGGGGATGCTCAATGAGTGGCTGCGCAAAAAGGATGTTTACAACGCCGCGTGGGATGTGGGCGCCCAGGTGCGTCTTCGTTACGAGGCCAAGGATAATTTTTTCTCCGGCGCAAACGACTTCAAGAAATTCACGCCGAACCCGGATAACTCCTACCGGTTGCAGCGCATCAAGCCGCGCGTCGGCTACACGGCCGAATGGTTCAGCGTCTTCGTCGAGGGCCGCGGCAGCTACAGCACCGGCGACGACCGCAATCCCAATCCCGAAGCCGACGGCCCGATGGATCTGCACCAAGGCTACTTCACCGTCGGCAATCACAAGGAGTTTCCCGTCTCGCTGAAAGCCGGGCGGCAGGAATTGAGCTACGGCGACGAGCGCATCATCGGCGCGTTCGACTGGAACAATCTGGGCCGCGTGTTCGACACTGCGAAGGTGCGCTGGCAGAACCCGTGGTTCGCCGCCGACTTTTTCACTGGCCGGCTGGTCCTGCCGGACGACAACAACTTCAACATGCCGAACGACTACGACTGGTTCTCCGGCATATACGCTTCGACTAAAAAAATTCCCAAGCAAACGACCGAAGCCTATTTTCTCGCGCGCAACACGAGCCCTGGTTCCGCCAGGACGATCACCAGTTCCACGCCGACGGGTGGCGCTTCGCCGCGCGACATCTACACTTTCGGTGTGCGTATGAAATCCACGCCGGGCGACTGGGGTAACTGGGACTACATGGGCGAATTCATGGGCCAGTTCGGCCACTTCAACGATCCGGCGATCCCCACGGCTTCCGCGCGCAGTCTTGAGCACCAGGCTTACGCCATCTTTGTCGGCGGCGGTTATACCTGGACGCAACTCGCCTACGCGCCGCGCGTCGGGCTGGAATACAACTTCGGCTCCGGCGACAGCAACCCCACGGACGGTAAACACGAGACGTTTGAGAACTTGTTCCCAACGAACCACAAGTTTTACGGCTTCATGGATATCTTTTCCTTGCAGAACATCCACAACGTCCGCCTGACCAGCTCCATCAAACCGGTGCCACGCCTCACACTGACCTTCGACTACCACGCCTTCTGGCTGGCGAATACAGGGGACAACTTTTACACGGTCGCAGGCGGGCGGCGTGGTGGCATCGGCATGACGCCGGGCACGGGCTACGGGATCAATCCAAGTTACGGCAGCTACGTCGGGTCGGAAATTGATTTGGTCGGCACGTTTGCGATCAAGCCCTACGCCAGCGCGCAACTCGGCTACGGACATTTCTTCGTCGGCGATTACGTCAAACAATCCCTCTCCGCCCCAACGGTCGGTTCGACCGACGCGAACTGGATTTACGCCCAACTGAACCTCAGTTTTTAGGAGCCTGCTTAGAAATGGGTAGTGGAGCTGGCGCCCACGCCAGCGCCACTATCCAACAGACTCCCAGTTCACTTCCCGCCAGCGTGCGCAAAAAGAGTCAACCGGCGAAGGTTGCGACTCGGGTTGTACCCGCATCGAAGTGCGTCGAGCAGTGCCGGAACCTCTTGGAATGGGCCTTCTGACTGCGCCAGTTTCTCTCCCAAGGCCAATGGATTGGCGGCTTTGCAACGGTGCTGAATTCGTTTCACGCAATCGTTGGAAACAATTCATGCACCAGAATGGCGCCGGGGCCGCCGCTGGCATTGGGCCTGCAAGTGGCGGAGTAGATGAATCACGAACCATCGTTTTGGAAGGCCGGACACTTGCCCACGTTGATCGGCGCGTTCCTTTGCTTCTGCGTTTGTTCGATGTGCTGGCTGCTGCTCGGCGGGCTGGGCAATCACATCGGGGCGGACCTCGGCTTGACGCCGTTGCAAAAGGGATTGCTCGCCGCCGTTCCGTTGCTGGGCGGCGCGCTGTTGCGGCTGCCGTTCGGCTGGCTCACCGACGCCATCGGCGCGAAGCGGACCGGATTGCTCGTGCTCGCGGCGACCGCCGTGCCGGTGCTGATGGGCTGGCTGTGGGCGCAGTCGTTCGCGAGCCTGCTGGTCGTGGGCTTTCTCCTCGGCGTCGCGGGCGCGAGTTTCGTCGTTGCGCTGCCGATGGCCAGCCGCTGGTATCCACCGCAATTTCAGGGACTGGCCATGGGCCTGGCGGGACTCGGACTGACGGGCACATTGTTCGCGACATTTCTTGGACCGCGGCTGGCGGAACGGTTTGGCTGGCAGAATGTCTTCGGCCTCGCGCTGATTCCCCTGGCGGTCGTCGCAGTTTTGTTCCTGGTGTTTACCAAGGACGCGCCCTGCGTTGTGCGCCGCCAAAGCCTCGCGGACTTCGCGGGCATGTTGCGCGAGCGCGACATGATTTTGTTCAGCCTGTTCTACGGTGTGACGTTTGGCGGGTTCGTCGGCTTCGCGAGCTTTCTTTCCATCCTCCTGGGCGACCAATACGGCCTCACCAAAGTCCGCGCCGGCGAACTCGCCGCGCTTGGCGTGATGGCCGGCAGCCTGGTGCGTCCGCTCGGCGGATTGCTCGCGGACAAGTTCGGCGGCATCCGCATGCTCAACGTGCTGTTCGGCGTGGTCGCGCTGCTCGCGATGGGTGTGGCGCAATTACCCGCCCTGCCCATCACGGTCGGGCTGTTCGTGGTCGCGATGGCCTGCCTCGGCCTCGGCAATGGCTCGGTCTTTCAGCTCATGCCGCATCGTTACGGCACGCGCGTCGGTGTGGCCACGGGCATTCTCGGCGCGGCGGGGAGCTTCGGCGGATTTTTTCTGCCGACGCTGCTTGGCTGGCTCAAGCAAACCACCGGCACTTACAGCGGCGGCATGGCGGTGCTGGCGGCGCTGGCCGTCGTTGCGCTCATCGTGCTGGCGGTGGTGCAGACGGAATGGGTCGGCGTCTGGATCGGCAAACACGGCCGCGTCGAATCGCGGCCGGCGACCCCGCCAATCAGGGAAGCCAACATCGCCTGATTCGCCGATGCCCAGCCCGCCTTCAACCAGACAACCCTTGCGCGAATCCGACACGAACGACGGGCGCACGCTGATTGACGACTTGCTCGCCGAGCAGCGTCAACTCACCGCCGTCGAACAATTCTCCCGCGCGCACGACGCCCACGAAGTCCACGGCCGCCGCTACCGCGATCTGCTTCCCGCCAATGCGCCCGCGCCCGGACAGCAATACGCCTTCGAGGTGGACCTCGACCAGTGCAGCGGCTGCAAGGCGTGCGTGACCGCGTGCCATTCGCTCAACGGCCTCGACGACGACGAGACCTGGCGCAGCGTCGGCGCGTTGCACTCCGCCAATGTGCGCCAGCCGCTCAAACAGATCGTCACCACGGCCTGTCATCATTGCGTGGATCCCGGTTGCCTCACCGGCTGTCCCGTGCTCGCCTACGACAAAGACCCCGTCACGGGCATCGTTCGCCACCTGGATGACCAGTGCATCGGCTGCCAGTATTGCGTGATGAAATGTCCCTACGAGGTGCCGCAGTACTCGAAGACTCGCGGCATCGTGCGCAAGTGCGACATGTGCAGCTCGCGCCTCGCCGTCGGTGAAGCCCCCGCGTGCGTGCAAGCCTGCCCGAACGAGGCGATCCGCATCACGGTGGTGGATCAGGCGAAGGTGCGCGGGAAGTATCGCAGGCTAAAATCCGAAGGCCGAAATCCGAAATCCGAATCAAATCCGAAGGCCGATAACCAAAACTCGCCATTCGGATTTCGGAATTCTTTCGGGCTTCGGGCTTCAGATTTCGGATTTCACAACTCCTTCCTCCCCGACTCGCCGAATCCCGCCATCACGCTTCCGACGACCCGTTACGTTTCCAAGCGCGCCCTGCCCGGCGACCTCGAAGCCGCTGACGCCCATGAACTCCGCCGCGCGAAGCCGCATCCGCCGCTCACCCTCATGCTGGTGCTCACCCAACTCGGCGCGGGGCTGGCGCTGATGGACGCGCTCACGGGCGGCGCGGCGCGGATGCTGGCAGCCGTCGCCCTCGCGGCCAGCGCCCTCGGCGTCGTCGCGGGCACGCTGCACCTGGGCCAGCCGCTCAAGGCGTGGCGCAGTTTTCTCGGCTGGCGCAAATCATGGCTGAGTCGCGAGTTGATTGCCTTCGGCGCTTTCGTCGGCGTGCTCGGCTCGCATCTGGCCATTGGCCGTCCGCTCTCCGCCGGTCTCGCCGCGCTCACCGGACTCCTCGCGGTCGCGTGCTCGGCGATGGTTTACGCGGACACGCGCCGGCCGTTCTGGAACGCGCCGATGACATTTGGAAAATTCCTCGGCACCACGCTGTTGCTCGGCGGGGCGGGGTCCCTGTTGCTGTCGGCGCTTGCCACGAATCCACTCCTGCCGCGCCCTCTGGTGGTCGCCGTGATCGTGCTCGGCACCATCTTCAAGCTGGCCGTGGAGAATCGCATCTTCCGCTTTCTCGTGGACGAACAAGACCCGCACCTCACCGCTCTCAACAAGACCGCCCTGCTGCTCAACGGCCTGTTCGGCCGGCTCTCGCGCGGTCGCGTGGCTTGCGCCCTCGCGGGTGGAGTGGTGCTTCCGGCGTTGATGCTTGTCACCGGCGCGGGCGTCGCCTTGCCCGCGTTGGCGCTGACGTTGTGCGTCGCGGGTGAACTCATCGAGCGCCATCTCTTTTTCGTCGCCGAGGTCGCGCCCAAAATGCCGGGAGGCCGGGGAGTATGAAGACCACGGGAGCCACAACCAGGCGCGCGGCTGTGGTCGCAGACCCAGCCGCAGCGCCCACGCAACGACAACGAGCTGCGGCTGATCCTACGGACCCAGCCGCGCTCCAATCGAACTCCCTTCTCCGTCAATGGAGCGGCCCGCTGTCCTCCGACCTCACGTTGCATCCCGGCGACTTTGGTCTCGGCAGAATCCCCGCCCGCCTTCGCCCCGACGCCACCACACGCTCCATCTGCGGCTTCTGCTCCACGGGCTGTTCGCTTGACGTTCACCTGCAATCCGGCGTGGCCGTGAACCTCACGCCCACGGTGGACTATCCGGTGAATCTGGGCATGGCGTGCCCGAAAGGCTGGGAGGCGCTCACCTGTCTGGCCGCGCCGGATCGCGCCACACAACCGCTTTTGCGCAATCCCGACACCGGCAAACTCGAACCCACCGACTGGGACGAAGCGATGCAGGTCTTCACGCTGAAGTTCAAGGCGCTGATGGATCAGCACGGGCCGGAGAGTGTGGCGTTTCTCAGCACCGGCCAGATTTGCACGGAGGAGATGGCGCTCCTCGGCGCGCTTTGGAAGTTCGGCATGGGCGCGTTGCACGGCGACTCGAACACGCGCCAGTGCATGGCCACCAGCCACGTTGCCTACAAGCAGAGCTTCGGCTTCGACGCGCCGCCCTACACCTACGCGGACTTCGAGGAGTCGGACACGCTCGTCTTCATCGGCTCGAATCTCTGCATCGCGCACCCGATTCTCTGGCAGCGCGTCCTGCGGAACAAAAAAAATCCCGCCCTCATCGTCATTGACCCGCGCAAGACGGAGACGGCGATGAACGCGACCCAGCACGTCGCGCTGCGGCCCAAGTCCGACCTCACGCTGCTCTACGGCCTGGCGAACCTGCTGGTGCAGGGCGGCTGGATTGACCGCGCGTTCATCGAGCGCAGCACGACGGGATTCGCGGAGTTCGCGGAGTTCGTGCGGCAGTTCACACCCGACAAAGTTGCGGCGGAGACCGGCTTGACCGTGGGCGAATTGTCCCGCGTCGCCGAGACCATCGCGAAGGGCAAGGCCGTGAGTTTCTGGTGGACGATGGGCGTGAACCAGAGCCACGAGAGCACGCGCACCGCGCAGGCCGTCATCAATCTCGCGCTGATGACCGGCAACATCGGCCGTCCCGGCACCGGCGCGAACAGCATCACCGGCCAGTGCAACGCGATGGGCTCGCGCCTGTTCGCCAACGCCTCGGGACTGCTTGGCGGGCGCGACTTCCTCAACGCTGAACATCGCGCCGAGGTATCGCGCGCGTTGCACATCGCGCCGGAAAGCATTCCCGCGAAGAACTCGCTCGCCTACGACCAAATCATGCAGGGCATCGCCGAGGGCCGGATCAAGGGCCTATGGGTCATCGCCACGAACACGGCGCACTCGTGGATTGATTCCGCCCGCGCCTGTGGCGCACTCGACAAGCTGGAATTTCTCGTCGTGCAGGACATGTTCACGACCACCGACACGGCGAAACGCGCGCATCTGATTTTGCCCGCCGCCGGCTGGGGCGAGAAGGAGGGCACGTTCATAAACAGCGAGCGGCGCTTCGGTCACATCAAGAAAGTGTCACGCGCGCCCGGCCAGGCGTTGAGCGATTTTAACATCTTCCGCCTGGTAGCCGAATACTGGGGCTGCGCCGGGATGTTCAGCCAGTGGACTTCGCCGCAGGCCGTTTTCCAAATCCTGAAAAGACTTTCCGCCGGTCGCCCGTGCGACATCACGGGCATCGAAGACTACCGGCATCTGGATGCGAGCGGCGGGATTCAGTGGCCGCTGGCAAAAGAACGTGAGTCAGTAATCAGTGAGCCAGTGACCAGTGAACGCGAGATGGCGACGGGTTCCGCTACTGATTCACTGAATACTGGCGCACTGATTACTGATCACTCTCCCCGCGAACGCCGCCTCTTCGCCGACGGCAAGTTCTTCACTCCCGATGGCCGCGCAAAATTCCTCTTTGACCCGCCACGTCCCGTCGCCGAGCCGGTGGACAGCGAGTATCCGTTCGTGCTGTTGACCGGACGCGGCACGAGCGCGCAATGGCACACAAACACGCGCACCGGCAAGTCCGCCGTCTTGCGCACGCTGTATCCGGCCAACCCCTACGTGGAGATCCATCCGAAAGACGCCGCGCGATTGCGAATCGAACCAAACACGACCGTCGCCGTCATCTCACGACGCGGGCGCGTTGAGTGCGCCGCGGTGGTCACACCCATCGTGCAGCCCGGACAGGTCTTCATCCCGATGCATTACGACCTGACGAACCAATTGACCCGCGCCGAGTTCGATCCGCACTCGCGCCAGCCCAGCTACAAACATTGCGCAGTGCGAATTGAACCGACGCGCAACGGTTCCAACAAATGAGCGCCACGGAGTCCAACATCGTTGAGTTGCCCAAGTCGCCCGGACGCGAATTCACGCCCGAGCAAAAGGAATATCTCGCCGGCTTCATGGCAGGCATCGCGCAGCGCGGAATGATCCCCTTCGTCGGCGCGATGCCGGATGGCCGCCTCACCGCTGACCCGGCGCACGGCGGCGACAATCTCGCCGCGCCGCGCGAGGAGACGGTGTTCGGCACGCCGCTCTCGGAGTTATGCAAACAGGAGCGATGGAAGTACGAGGAAAACCCGCTGGACGTTTGGGACAAGCTGCTCGCCTGCGCCGAGCAGGACAAACTACCCGACGAGGCGGACACTTTTCGCTTTCGGGCGCACGGCCTGTTCAACGTCGCCCCGGCGCAGAACGCCTTCATGCTGCGCTGCCGCATCCCCGCCGGCGAGTTGACGGCGGCGCAACTCAAGGGCCTCGCCGACATCGCGGAGGAATGGGGCGGCGGCTGGGCGGACATCACCACGCGGTCGAATATCCAGATTCGACAAATTGCGCCGCGCCACATCATCAAGGTGCTGACGCGGCTGCAGGAACTCGGACTCACCGCGCGCGGTTCCGGCGTGGACAACATTCGAAATGTCACCGCGTCGCCCACGGCGGGCTTCGACGCGGCGGAGTTGATTGACACGCGCCCGCTGGCGCACGCGCTGCACCACTACATCCTCAATCACCGCGACCTCTACGGGCTGCCGCGCAAGTTCAACGTCGCCTTCGACGGCGGCGGCGCGGTGAGCGCGGTGGCGGACACGAATGACATCGGGTTCGTGGCGGTACGAGTGGCGCAGGCTTCCAGCCTGAGTCCGGCGGGCTTGCCGCCCGCGAATCTGGGGCAGGGTGCCCCAAGCGGCAGGCTGGAAGCCTGCCCCACTATCGAGCCCGGCACCTACTTCCGCGTCGAACTCGCCGGCATCACCGGGCACCGGCAGTTCGCGAAGGACGCGGGCATTCTCGTGAAGCCGGGCGAATGCCTGGCCGTCGCCGCCGCGATGATTCGCGTGTTCTGTGAGCACGGCGACCGTACCGACCGCAAGAAGGCGCGGCTGAAATACCTGATTGATAAGTGGGGCATCCCGAAGTTCCTCGAAGCGACGCAAGCGAAACTCGCCTTTGCGCTCCGTCATTTTCCGTTGGAGCAGTGCGAGCCGCGCCATCCGGCGGTGAAGCACGGGCACATCGGCGTGTTCAAGCAGGCGCAGCGCAACTTGAACTACGTCGGCGTCGTCATCCCCGTGGGCCGGATGCAGGCGCGGCAAATGCGCCGGCTCGCCGACCTCGCGGCAAATTACGGCTCTGGCCACCTGCGCCTGACGCCGTGGCAGAATCTGCTATTGCCGAACATCCCCGACGGTTTCGTCGAGACGGTGAAGCGCAATCTCCTCCGCATCGGTTTCCACTATGAAGCCAGCACCATCGCCGGCGGCCTCGTCGCCTGCACCGGCAACACCGGTTGTAAGTGGGCCGCGACGAACACCAAGGGCCAGGCGGTGGAGCTGGCGCGCTATCTGGAAAAGCGCGTGCAACTCGACCAGCCGATCAACATCCATCTCACCGGCTGCCCGAACTCCTGCGCGCAGCACTACATGGGCGACATCGGCCTGCAAGGGGCGCGCGTCACGTTGAGCGGCGAGTCGGTGGAGGCGTATCACGTCGTGCTTGGTGGCGGTTACGGCGCGGAGCAGGCGGTAGCAAAGGAAGTGTTCAAAGGCATCCCGTTCTCCGCGCTGCCGGAGCTGCTGGAGCGGGTGCTCATTGTTTACCAGGAGAAGCGGGCGGCGGGCGAGAGCTTCGCCGCGTTCACGCGCCGGCATGAAGTGAAACAACTGCAAGAGATGTTTTCTGAGTGATGGAAACCAACTTGATTCCCTACCTGCCCGACACGGCGCCGTTCACGCCGGAGCAACGAGCCTATTTGAACGGGCTGTTCGCCGGCCTGTTCGCCCACGCGCCGCGCGCCACCAACCCGGCGCCTGCCGCCAAGCCACTGCTACCGCTGACCATTCTGTTTGGCTCGCAGACCGGCAATGCGGAGGCGCTCGCCAAGCGCGTCGCCAAGGAAGCCGGCAAGCAGGGCTTCGCGCCGACGATCTTTGACGCGGCGCAATATCCGCGCGAGCAACTCAAGACCGAGAAGCATCTGCTGCTCATCACCAGCACCTACGGTGACGGCGAACCGCCGGACAACGCAAAGGACCTGTGGGAATTTCTCACCGCCACCACCGCACCCGCGCTGCCGGAGTTGAAGTTCTCCGTGCTGGCCCTGGGCGACACGAACTACGAAAAGTTCTGCGAGTGCGGGAAAAACTTCGACCGCCGCTTCCATGAGCTGGGCGCACACCGGGCGCATCCGCGCGTGGATTGCGACGTGGACTTTGAGGAGCCATTCGGGAACTGGCTGGCCGGCGCGTTGGGCGCGCTGGCAGGCGGTGGGGGAGTAATCAGTGAATCAGTAATCAGTAGGTCAGTGACCAGTGCGCCCGTCTCTGCCACTGATTCACTGGTTACTGGTTACTCGCGCGCCCACCCGTTCCCCGCCCCGCTCGTCGCCAACCGCCGGCTCAACGCTCCCGGCTCGGGCAAGGACACGCGGCATTTTGAAATCGCACTCGACGGCAGCGGCTTGACCTATGAAGTCGGCGACGCGCTGGGGGTGGTGCCGGCGAATTGCCCGGAACTCGCGGACGAGATGCTTCGCACGCTCGGCTGCACCGGCGGGGAAGCGGTGCCCGGCGCGAAGGGTGGCGAAGTCCCGCTGCGCGAGGCGCTGTTGCGGCATTACGACATCACGAAGATTGCCCAGCCGCTCTTGCAGGCAATGGCAGAGCGGAGCGGGGACGAGTTGCTCAAGCAACTCACCGCGCCCGGTGTGAACGGCGAGTTGACGAAATTTCTCTGGGGCCGCGAGATTGTTGACCTGTTGCTGGCGCACCCGCGCGCGAAGTTCGCACCGATGGAATTTGTCGGCCTGCTCAAGAAACTTCAGCCGCGGCTCTACTCCATTTCCTCCAGCCCCAAGGCACATCCCGGCCAGGTGCATCTCACTGTCGGGGTCGTGCGCTACGAATCGCTGGGCCGGGCGCGCAAAGGCGTGTGCTCCACGTTCCTGGCGGAGCGCGCGGGCGGCGGCGCGGCGGCGCCGGTCTTCGTCCACACGAACAAAGGCTTTCGCCCGCCCGCCGATGGCAGCCGTCCGATGATCATGGTCGGGCCGGGCACGGGCATCGCGCCGTTCCGCGCTTTTCTGGAAGAGCGTCGCGCCGTCGGCGCGACGGGAAAGAACTGGCTGTTCTTCGGCGACCAACGGTCGGAGATGGATTTCCTCTACCGCGAAGAGCTGGAGGCGATGCATCGCGACGGCACGCTGGCGCGGCTGGACACGGCTTTCTCCCGCGATCAGGAAGAAAAGATTTACGTGCAACAGCGAATGCTCGAACACGCCACCGAACTGTTCACCTGGCTGGAGGCCGGCGCGCATTTCTACGTCTGCGGCGACGCCAACCGCATGGCGAAGGACGTGGACCGGGCGCTGCACCAGATCATCGAGCAAGCCGGCGGACGCACGGCAGAGCCGGCGGCGGAGTACGTGAAGAAGATGCAGGCGGAGAAGCGGTATCAGCGGGATGTGTATTGAAGCGTGAAACGGAAAACAAGCGCGACGACAATCACGCTTTCACGTTTCACGTCTCCATGCCCGGCAAATCCCGCCGGTCCATCCGCATCCCCGCCGCCACGTTGCGGCACAGCCGGCAGAAGGTTTCCTCCACCAGACTCAGCCGGCGGCCCGCGAGCGAGGCGATCACCCACTGACGGCGCAACGGTTTCGGGCCGAGCGGGCGCATCCGCAGCGTGCCGCGCGCGAGTTCCTTGTCGGCGGTCCACGGCGCGAGCACGGAGACGCCAAGGTTGAGCTTCACCAGTTCCTTGATCGCCTCGATGCTGGCGATCTCCATCACGGTGCTGGGCACCAGATCGAGGCCGCGGAAGTATTCGTCCACCAGTTGCGCCGTCAGGCTGGCGCGCTGGTAAAGGATGAGCGGCTGCGTGCGCAAATCATCGCGCGCAATGATCTCGCCGGCGGCCCACGGATGCGACGGCGCACAGACGAAGAGCAGCTCATCCTTGCACACGGGACGGACCTCCAGATCCGGCAGTCGTTCGGGCGCGACCCCCAGCGCGAGATCGATCCGGTTCTGCTGAATCAACTCCACCATCTCCGGCATGTCGCCCGATTCGACCTGCAGGGAGAAATTCGCGGACGACTTCTTCAACTCGCGGATGACGGCCGGCAAAATGTACTGGCAGGCGGAAGCCGCCGCGCCGATGCGCAGGCGCGTCTGGCCCCATTTGCCGAGGCGCTTGAGCGATTCCTCGGCGGCGGCGAGCGCCTGCATGGGTTGTTGGATTTGAGCCAGGAGCTGTTCGCCCGCCTGGTTAAGCAACATTTTTTTGCCCGCGCGGTCGAACAAGCGACAGCCGAGCTGCGTCTCGAGCGTCTTCAACCCGTGGCTGATGGCCGACGGCGTGAGATGCAGTTGGGCGGACGCCGTCACGAGGCTGCCGTGGCGGGCGACGGCGGAAAACATTCTGAGCTGGCGCGTGTCCACTTATCGCTCCAGCAAGCAGGAGACCCGCGCGCGGCGACCCGGTTTTTCGGCAAACAAAATCATGCAGCGGCGGCAGCTTAAGGAGGAGAAGCTCAAAGCTCAAGCGAAGGTCAAAACTTCAAACAAAGCGGGCGGGGTGTATCCGGGATCTCCTCGCCGTTGCTTCGCGGGCGGGGACGTTGGGAACCCGCCCCAACCCAGTTGCTGGAAAAGCCCCAAGCACATTGCAGGATCCCGGGACTGGTTCCGAGCCGGTGGGCCGCACCTTCAGGTGCTCCGCTGGAAGGCAGCGCACTCCGGGGTATCACGACTACGCCGCCGACGGTCAGTGGATGTCGCGGCCGAACGGGGGAATCTCCTTGTGCCAGCCGGTGCTTTGCTCGTAGGCGTGTGCAACTTTCAGCAGCGTTGCTTCGCCAAAGGGTTTGCCCAGCACTTGCAGGCCAATCGGCAACTTTGGGCTTTGCGAGAAACCGCACGGCAGGCTCACGCCGCAGATGCCCGCCAGGTTGCACGAGATGGTGAAGATGTCCGAGAGATACATCCGCATCGGATCGTCGGACTTCTCGCCAACCTTGAACGCGGGCGTGGGCGTCGTCGGCGTCACTATGGCATCCACCCGCTCGAACGCCCTGAGAAAATCCTGGCGGATGAGCGTGCGGACTTTTTGCGCGCGCAGGTAGTAGGCGTCGTAGTAACCGCTGCTCAGAACGTAGGTGCCGAGGATGATGCGCCGCTTGACCTCCGCGCCGAAGCCCGCCCCGCGCGTCCGGCTGTATAGTTCCGTGGGGTCCGCGCCGTCCACCCGCGCGCCGTAGCGGATGCCGTCAAAGCGGGCGAGGTTCGCACTCGCCTCGGCGGTGGCGATGATGTAGTAGGTCGCCACCGCGTAATCGGTGTGCGGGAGGGAGATTTCCACAAGTTCCGCGCCGAGTTGCTCCAACTGCTTCACGGCCGCTTGCACAGCAGCGGTCACTTCCGGGTCGAGGCCGCCGATGAAATATTCCTTCGGCAGGCCGAGTTTCAGCCCTTTGATGTCGCCCGTGAGCGCGGCGGTGTAGTCGGGCACGGGCTCCGGCACGCTGGTCGAATCGCGTTCGTCGCGACCGCTGATGACGCCGAGCATCGTTGCCGCGTCACGCACGTCCTTGGTGAAGGGGCCGATCTGGTCGAGCGACGACGCGAAGGCCACGAGGCCGTAGCGAGAGACGCGGCCGTAGGTGGGCTTCAAACCCACGCACCCGCACAACGCGGCCGGTTGGCGGATGGACCCGCCGGTGTCGGAGCCAAGCGTGGCGAACGCCTCGTCCGCCGCCACCGCCGCCGCCGAACCGCCGGAGGAACCGCCGGGGATGCGCGTGCTGTCCCAGGGATTGCGCGTGGTGACGAACGCCGAGTTCTCCGTCGAGCTGCCCATCGCAAACTCATCCATGTTCAGCCGGCCGAAGACAATCGCCCCGGCGGCCCTGAGCTTCTCAACCACGGTGGCGTCGTAGGGGGAAACGTATTTGCCGAGAATTTTCGACCCGCAGTTGAGCGGCTGGTTTTTGACGGCGATGACGTCCTTGAGCGCGACGGGCACTCCAAGCAGCGGCTTGGCAGAGGCCGCGCCGACGGCGATCTGTTTGTCCGCCGCGTCGGCCTGCGTCAGCGCGTCGGCAGCGTCAAGGCTGAGGAAGGCGTGGAGCTGGCCGTCCACGCGGGCGATCTGGTCGAGACAGGCCTGGGTGGCGTCGCGGGCGGAAACTTCGCGTTTGGCGAGCTTGACGCGGAGTTGCGAGAGGGTCAGTTGGTGCAGCATCGGGGTACAGGGTGCGAAAAGCGCGAAGTGTGACTCACTCAATGATCTTCGGCACGAGAAACAAGCCGTTGGCTTTGGCGGGAGCGTTGCGCAGCGCGTCGTCGTTCGAGAGTGAAGGGCGGATTTCGTCGGGCCGCGTCACGTTGACGAGCGGGATGGCGTGCGCGGTCGGCTCGACCTGGCTGACATCCAGTTCGTTGAGTTTGGCGATGTAGTCGAGCGTCTGGTTGAGTTGCGCGGCGAACTTCTGGACTTCCTCGTCACTGAGTTGCAGCCGCGCCAGGTGGGCGACTTCCCGGACTCGTTTGACATCGGCGGCGGTGGCGGACATGCGGCAAGATTAGGAGGCGGGGGACAAAGTTCAAAGTTCAAAGTTCAAAGTTCAAAGGGCCGAGGCTGGATCCAAGGCCGCGCCGATGGATCTCGGCGATTTGCTTGAGCGTTGCGCTTACCTCGGCCGCCCGGCAGTCGAAGGGCAGTATTATGTGGGCAGCGTACCCCGGGCAATTCGTTACTCGCCAACCGCAGCGGCAATCACGGCAGGGCCAGCCGGTAGAACACGCTGCCGTTGGCCGGGTCAATGGACATGACGACACGATTGGTCGTCACCGAACCCGGCACGGTGACCCAGTTCATACCAAGACCAACACCCGGGCTGTTGGTCTGCGCTTCCAAGCGCCCACCCATCGCAGGCCAGGAAATGTCCAGCAGGCTGCCCGTCCGCTGGAGCGTCAGACGCACCGGGGCGAACTTGTAAACGATCCCGCCGGTCCCATTGGCCGAGGTGTTGGTCACCAGCGCGTAAAGCTCGCCATCCGCATCCTCGCCGAAGCCATGCACGGTCAGACCGTTCGGCAAAATGGCCGAGCCGCCAAACTGCGGCAACGGGAACGCCTTGATCAGACCGGTCTGAAGATCCGCATAGAAGAGACGGCCATCCGCCCGGACGGGGGCTGTTCTCAGGGCCAGGTCGCCGAAGATATATTTCCCGACCAGCTCCGGGATCGCGGTGCCGCGATAAACGAAACCGCCGGTGATGGAGATGCCGTCGTTGTGATCGTATTCCAGTGTGCCCAACGTGCCGGTTATCGGGTCGATCAGGCCCGCCGGCAATCCCGGGCTGCGATTTCCCGGGGGGATCCCGATGGAGCCAGTGTTCCCGGTTGGTCCATTCGTACGGTTGAACAGGAAATCCCCTTCTTTGATTGCCCAGCCGTAGTTGCCACCCAGCGTGATGCGGTCAATCTCTTCGACATTGCCCTGGCCGACGTCGGCTAGAATCAATTCGCCGTTGGCGCGGTCGAAGGCAAAGCGATACGGGTTGCGCAGCCCGTAGGCGTAGATCTCGGGCACCTGACCCGGCCCCTGGAACGGATTGGTCGTCGGAATGCGGTACTGGCCGTTGGCGCTGATTGGATCGGAGCTGGCCGACGTCAGGGTTGGATGGAGCGGGTCGAATCGCAACATTTTGCCGAACGGAGTGCTCAGGTTCTGCGCGTTGCCGCCCGGCTCGATATGGCTGGTTCCGACATCGTTCGCGTCGCCGCCATCGCCCAAAGCGAGATACAGGTAGCCGTCCGGTCCGAAGGCGATCGTGCCGCCGTTATGATTGTTGGCGTTCTTGCCAAAGGAGATGATCTCCCGGCGCGAGGAGACATCAACGACATTGGCGTTCGTGAGCGCAATTTTCCACTCGTTGACGACGTTCTTGAAGTTATTCGTGGCGGTGGCTGGCGCCGGGTAAGTGGTCATCGTCGCCGCTGGTATCAACTCGCTGTTGAAAGTGTAGAGCGTTTGAAAACCAGGGCTGGCCAGGTTGTTGAAGCCGGGATGAAAGGCCAGTCCGAGGAGGCCGCGCTCGTCATTGGCGGTGGCCGGGTTCAGCGGCGGTGCCACGCGGCTCTGGATGTCCAGAGCCGACCCGGGCAGCAAGATGCCGTTCTGGATGATGCGTAACAACCCGTTCTGCTCCACCACAAATAGCCGGGTGGTGTCCCCCGGCGGGCTGATGGCGTAGAGGGGCGCGGCCATGCCGGTGGCAACCGGCTGCAGGAGGATGGCGATGTCCCCGTTCATAATCGCGGGCAGGTACCTGGCCATCGTCACGCTTACGGGAGCCGAGGTCATCGTGACGCCGAGGTTGTCCGAAGCCACCGCAGTCAGCGTATGCAACCCTACCGCAAGCCTGACCGTGAGGCTGAACGGACTGGTGGCATCGTTGCCCAGCGAAACGATCCCGTCAAAGAACTGGACGTTCGTCACGCTGCCATCCGGATCACTGGCGGAAGCCCGGATGGTCAAGTTGGCGGAACTGCTCAAGACGGCGGCGGCAGGCGGGTTGGTGATGGTGACGCTGGGCGGCATGTTCGGGACGCTGACCGTCACATTCACGACGGTGGACGTGGTGGCGAGACCGAGGTTGTCCGTGGCCACTGCGGTGAGGGTGTGACCACCAATGGCGAGGCTCGCCGTGATCGTGTAGGGAGGGTTGTTCGTGCCGCCAAGGAACGCGCCAGCGTCGAAGAATGACACATTGGTGACGCTGCCGTCAGAGTCGGCGGCGGTGGCGGTAATGGAGACATTGGCTGGCGCAGTGAAGGAGGCGCCGTTGGTGGGGGAAGCGATGGAGACTGTGGGCGGCATGTTCGGCGGGATGCCCGGCGTGTAGTTGACCTGAAGCACCCCGGCACTCGCGCCGTTCTCGAGCGCCGCAAAGCCGCGCACGGTGCGCAGCGTCGCTTCATCCTGGGAAACCAGGAGCCAGCCAAAATTCTGCGACGGATCGTCCACCCACGACTGCACGTCGCCGGTTAACGCGGGGCCGCTCCACGAATACGTCGCGTTGAACGCGGACCCGACGAACGTCGAGGCGCTGGCCGTCGCGGCGGCGTCGCTGGCAGCGCCGGGGGTGGTCCAATCCTCAAAGCCGTACATCCGGGAGTTCCAGGTGGCTTCGTCCACCGACGCCAACTCGCCACCCACGCCGACTTTGGTTCCTTCGTTCCAATCCGCCAGCAACCGGAAAAGATCGAACGTGGAATCCACCCCGGCGCCACCACCACCGGGGACTTTGATCACCGTCAATCGAACCACCACCGAGGTGACGGTCGATCCGGACGGAATGCCGCTTGCATCGAAGCGCAGCAGCCCGCGCCGCACCGCCCCGTGGCCGTCCGTGCCCGCGTCAATCCAACTGTGCCCCCCGGCATTGTTGTCGGGAGCGCCGCCGTGCAGGAACGTGTCCGCCGCCACCGCGAGGTTGATGACGTCGGCGTGGGCGTGAAACGGGGCCAAGGCCGGGCTCAGACAGACGCCGAGCCAAACTGACAGGAATTTGAACATGTTTGTAAGGTGGAGTTTTTTTCTCAAACTTTCAACCGGGAAGAAAGTCCCGGTACCTTCGCCCTGCACGCACGCACGCGCTCGCCGCGTTAACACCAACTGAGCCGCCCGGCCATTCCGCCACCCGACAGCAAGCCGCCTGCGTCTGCCGTGCCGACACGACCCCAAGGCTGTGCGTTGTGCAAGATTCACGACTATGAGACGCACCGGGGACGGGTCAGGTTCCCGGCGCCAGGTTGAAACGCAAATGGCTACCGGCGAAATCCGAATGCCGAAAATCCGACGTTCAGAACTGCCGCAGAAACCGCGCGTCGTTCTCGTAGAACAGCCGGATGTCGGTGATGCCATAGCGAATCATCGCGATGCGCTCAATGCCGAAGCCGAACGCCCAACCGCTCCACACCTCGGGATCGTAGCCGACCGTCTCAAAAACCTGCGGATGAACCATGCCGCAGCCGGCGATCTCCAGCCAGTCCTTGCCCATCTTGCGGACGAGCGAACTGGAGAAATCAATTTCGAAGCTCGGCTCAGTGTAGCTGAAGTAGTGCGGCCGGAACCGCAACTTCACTTCGTCGCCAAGCAACTCCTTGAAGACAAATTCAACCGTGCCCTTGAGATCGCCGACGGTGACGTTCTTGTCCACGTAAAGCCCCTCGATCTGCTGGAAGGTCGGGTTGTGCGTCGCGTCGGCGTTGTCGCGGCGATAGACGCGACCCGGCACGATGATGCGCACCGGCGGCGGCTGTTTTTGCATCACGCGGATTTGGACGGAACTGGTGTGCGTGCGCAGCAGGAACGGTTTCGGTGCCCCGGCACCCGGCACCGCGCCCGCAGCGGCAGGGGCACCGCTCGCGGAAGACGGGGTCAGATAAAACGTGTCCTGGGCGTCGCGCGCCGGATGGTCGGCAGGCGTGTTCAACGCATCGAAGCAATGATACTCGTCTTCGATCTCCGGCCCGTCGGCGACAACAAACCCAATCTTCCGGAAGCTCCGCACGATGTCGTCGGTCACCTGGGTGAGCGGATGCAGTTTGCCAAGCGGACGACGACGGCCGGGCAACGTGAAGTCCGTCGGCTCCTTGGGCAGCGCGGCTTGCAATTCCAGTTCGGCGCGGCGGCTGGCGAGCGCCGCTTCGAGTTCAACCTTGGCCACGTTGACGAGCTTGCCGGCCGCGGGCTTTTCCTCCTTCGGCAGCGCACCCAGTTGTTTGAGCAACGCGGTAAATTTGCCCTGGCTGCCGAGGTAACTGCCCTTGGCTAGATCAAGGGCGGGGAGGTCGGCGGCGGCTTTCAATTCCGCCAGCGCGGCCTGTTTGAGCGGTTCGATTTCGTTGAGAAATGACATGCGAATTTGCGCGGGCAGGATAGTGCAGGCCGGCGGGCCGACCAACAAAAAACGGGCGGCCACTCAAGGCCGCCCGCGTGGTGATTCGAAATTTCGGTCAAGCTTTGGCGGCCTTGGTCTTGAGCGCGGCATGGGCGATCTTGACCAGTTCGGCAAACGCACCGTTGTCCTGCGCGGCGAGGTCGGCCAGCACCTTGCGGTCGAGCGCGACCTGGGCGGCTTTCAAACCTTCCATGAAACGGCTGTAGGTCATGCCGGCGGCGCGGGCGGAAGCGTTGATACGGATTTGCCAGAGCGCGCGGAAATTGCGCTTCTTGGTCTTGCGGTCGCGAAAGGCGTAGGCGCGTCCGTGATCCAGCGCGTCAGCGGCGTAGCGGTAAAGTTTGGATCGCTTGAGCCGAAAGCCCTTGGCGGCTTTGAGCGTGCGGATGCGGCGTTTGCGGGAAGCGGGGGCGTTGGTGACTCGCATGTCAGTGGAGAGTTATGGGTGGTTGAAAGTGGGCGCGGCGGTTTTGCCTAGTGGCTGAACGGCAGGTTTTGCGTGACGCGATAGGTGTCCGTGGGCGAGAGGACGACGGATTTGCCGAGGCGGCGGCGGCGCCCGGCGCTCTTGGTTTGCAGCAAGTGGCGCTTGCCGGCGTGGGAACGCATCACCTTGCCGGTGCCAGTGATCTTAAACCGTTTGGCCACGGACTTCTTTGTTTTAATGCCTTTGGGTCGTCGCATAATCAATATACTTTCTTCAAAAAGAGCGCGCAGTGTAAGAAGATGCCGGGGTGGAAGCAAGCGGTATTTTCAGGAAGTTTCCTTCGCGCGGCCAAGCGGGCGGTCCAACCCGCCAAGCAGCCGGGCAATCGCCGGAGCCGGTTTAGCCGCGCCGGAACCACAGTGCGCCCAGCGCCAGCAGCAGCAACACGGCGACGAGCCACCACAGCCAGCTAATGCCGTGGGGTCGCACTTGCGGGGAGGATGAGCCACCGAACTCTGCTTTCACAAACTCGTCGTAGTTGAATTCGTCATCCGGCAGGTCGAGGCGGTCGGCGGTGGCGCGATCGGACCAGCCGGTTTGCTCGTCGGAGCCGCATCCGGGACAGGCGCGGGCGTTGCGGGGAACGTCGGCACCGCAATGGGGACAAATCTCAGGGGGCGCTGGCATGACGGGTGACGAAGGTCTGCGTCCCTCGAATCTTAACCCATGCCCGCGTATTCCTCGTCGGTCTTCAAATCGAGACCCATGAGGACATAATCGTGCGGGAGGGCCTGCATGTCTTTGACGTAATCGGGCAGGCGGGCCAGCGTGGTGAAGCCGAGGAGGGCGAACACTTTGATGGCAGCCTCCTGTTCACCGATGAATTCGGCTTCGACTTTTTCCAGGCTGAGGCGGCGGGCGATTTCCACGACTTCCATGACCAGCGCCCGGGCCAGGCCGCGGCCGCGAAACTGGGGGTGCACCAGCACGCTGACTCGTCCGATGTGGCGCTTCCAGCCGCCGAGTTGCTGGTGCAAGGTGGCGTCGCCGATAATCTGGCCGTCGAGCACGGCGAGCAGCGGGAGGTTGCGACCGAGATCGATCTTCTGGCACCAGTCGTGGATCACCTCCGGTTCGGTCACGCGATGTTTGATGAACATCCGTTCCTGGGTGGGCACGGCCAGGAAGAATTCGTGAAAGGCGATTTCGTCGGCGGCTTCCAGGGGGCGCAGCTCGCATTTGAAGCCGCCCTTCAAGCCAATTTCCTTGGGGTATTCTTCCAGGATCAGTTCCAGTGACATGTGTTTCTTTAAGTTTGAGTTGGCGGGGCGGTTGGGCGGAGCGGGTCAATGGGTTTTGGTCCGGGAGATCTGGCCAGAGATGCCCTGCGCTTCCTTCAACATGCGCGCGTCCACCGCCGTCGGATCCACGCTCCAGCGGGCGGCCAGCAGCGGGACTTTTTCCGTGTTGGCGCAGTTGGGGTCCGTGCGCCCGTAGTCAACCGGGATGGCGGGCGTGGTGTAATCCCAACATTTCAGATCCAGGTCCATCTCCGCCTTGGTCAGGCGGCCCTGGTTCCACAAGGTCTTGCCGGCCCAGGCGTAGGCGCGCTGGATGCGGCCTTCCTCCGCGTGAACCCAGGCGTGATGGTTGACGACACGGTTGAAGCTGAAGAATTGCACCTGGCCAAGTTTGCGGCTCAGATCCAGGAGGAAGCAAAAACATTTGTCCACATCCTCGCCAGGGTCGGGCAGGCTGGCACCCATCACGAAAATCCATCCGTTGACGGGTGGGGAGATGAACAATTTTTGTTCGTGGGCGGCGTGCAACCCCTCCTCCCAGGAACAGGCCGTGGCTTTGCGCAAGCCGAGCGCGGTTTGCACCAGGCGCGGGTTGCCGCTTTTGATGGCGAGCCAACGGCAGGGAGTGGTGTGGAACGGCGCGGGCAGTTTCCGATCGCGCGGCCATGGTTCCGTGTGGCGCGTCCCCCGCTGGCTGACGTTGTGACCGGCGCGCAGGAAATGCACCACCAGCAAGAGGCAGATGAGTCCGACGCCCAACGCCATTCCGAGCACGAGGATGAGCAGTGTGGCGATCAGGTCGCTGCCATTGCCAACCGACAAGCCTCCCATCGCATCCCCCAGCAGTGCTTGCGTAAATTGCGGCGCAGTCATGGTGCGAAGCAATCTACGCTCCCGGCTTCCCGCATCAATAAGAAATTGCGGCCGGGGCAAGTTTCTTTGACCCGATCAAACGGCTTGCCTGTTGGTGGGAACTTCGTTTTAGTGCGGCGCAATAATTGATCTGATGAAAAAAACACTTCCCCGTCTCGCGGTTGGTTTGATTTTCGCGCTGTTGGCCGGCTGCGCGTCGTCGCCGTCGCGCGCGACTCGTTCCGCCGGTCCGCCGCTGCTCCGCGCGCAGGATTATTCCGAGACCGTCCGCGTCGCGTGCGTGGGCGACAGCATCACCTACGGCGCGGGCGTGGAAGACCAGGCGGTCAACAACTACCCGGCGGTGCTGGGCCGGTTGCTGGGTGACAAATTCACGGCGCGCAATTTTGGCGTGAGCGGTGCGACGTTGCTCAAGAAGGGCGACAAGCCATACTGGAGTCTCCCGGAGTTCCAAGCCGTCGCCGATTACAACCCGCACGCCATCGTGATCAAACTCGGCACGAACGATTCCAAGCCGCAAAACTGGCGGCACGCCGCGGAGTTTGCAGCCGACCTGCGCGCGATGATTGACCACTTCCGCGCCCTGCCCGCCAGGCCCAGAATCTGGCTGTGCCTGCCCGTGCCCGTTTACGAATCGCGCTGGGGCATCAACGAAGCGGTCGTGGGTGGTCAGGTCATTCCGCACATCAAGCAGGTCGCCGATGAGAAGAATGTCCCCGTGATTGATCTGTACGTTGCGTTAAGCGAGAAGGCGGATTTCTTTCCCGACAAAATACATCCGAACACCGCCGGTGCGCGCGTCATTGCGCAGACCATTTACGCGGCGTTGACGGGCAAACAACCTTGAACGAATCACCTTCCGCCGTCGTCATCAGTCACACCATGCAACCCGCCAACGCTTCACGCCATCAATGGCCAAAAGAATTTATGCGTCTCCTCCCCCTCATTTTCCTACTCGCGCTGGCCGCGCCCGCCCGCGCTCAGAACCCCAACGCCTTCGAACTCCGCGAGGGCGACCGCGTCGCGCTCGTCGGCGACACGCTCATCGAGCGCGAGCAACACCACGGCTACATCGAGTTCGTCCTCACCACTTATTATCCCGACCGGAATGTCACCTTCCGCAACCTTGGCTGGAGCGCCGACACGCCGCTGGGCGTTTCGCGCGCGGGCTTCGACCCGGCGGCGAAGGGCTTCGACCGGTTGAAGGAGCAAATCACCGCGTTCAAACCCACCGTCGCGTTTCTCGGGTACGGCATGGCCAACTCCTTCGATGGCGAAGCGGGATTGCCCAGGTTCATCGAGGACATGAACACGCTGATGGACTCCATCCAGCAACTCGCCGGTGAAACGAAAGTTCGCTTCGTAGTGCTCAGTCCCATCCGTCACGAAAAACTGCCGTTGCCGCTGCCCGACCCGGCGAAGCACAACGACCAACTCGCGCTCTACGCCAAGGCGCTCAAGGAACTTGCCACCAAGCGCGGCGCGCATTTCATCTCGTTGTTCGACCCGACAACCTTGGCCGCGGGAATTACCTCACCCCCGCTCACCGACGACGGCATTCACCTCACCGACTACGGCTACCGCCGCGCGGCCGAGGCCATCGCGTTGGGCCTGGGCTGGGAGCCGAACATCTTCCGCATCGGCATCACCAAGGACGACAAGGTCCGCGTCGGCAGCTATGGCACCGCCGCGCTGGAGATTGACCAGTCCACCAACCGCGCCCGAGTAGTCACCCTCGACACGCAGTTGGTCTGCCCGCCCTGGCCGACGCCGACGGCCAAACAACCGCTGCTGGCGCCCGAAAGCCGGATGCAAATCCTCACGCTCAACACCGGCCGCTACGATCTCAAGATTGACGGCCAGTTCGTCAAAACCGCCACCGAGCAGGACTGCCGAATCGGATTGATCATTGATGGCGGCCCGCAGTTCGATCAGGCGGAGGAGTTGCGCCAGACAATCCTCAAAAAGAACGAATTGTTCTTCCACCGCTGGCGGCCGCAGAACAACACCTACCTCTTTCTCTTTCGCAAAGGCGAGCAGGGCCAGAACGCGAAGGAAATCCCGATGTTCGATCCGCTCATTGCGGAACAGGAGAAAAAGATCGCCACCCTCCGCAAGCCCGTGAAGCACACGCTCGAATTGACGCCCAACACGGGACCGGTCACGCGTCTGCCTTCCAAGGCGGTGGTGAAGAACTCCAAGCCCATTGACCGCACGCCGATGCCGCATCCCGAATTCCAGGTCGAACCGGGCTACGAGATCTCCCTCTACGCCGAGAACCCGCTCCTCGCCAAACCCATTCACATGAACTTCGACGCGCAGGGTCGCCTGTGGGTCGCCAGTTCCTCCGTCTATCCGCAAATCCAGCCCGGTCAGACCGCCGACGACAAAATCCTCATCCTCGAAGACACCGACGGCGACGGCACCGCCGAGAAGTCCACCATTTTCGCCGACGGGCTGCTGATTCCCACCGGCGTCGAACCGGGCGACGGCGGCGTTTACATCGGCCAGAGCACCGAGTTGCTTCACCTCAAGGACACCGACGGCGACGGCCGGGCCGACGCGCGCCGTGTGGTGCTCTCCGCTTTCGGCACCGAGGACACGCATCATATCCTCCACACGCTGCGGTGGGGACAGGACGGCCAGCTTTACATGAACCAGTCCATCTACATCCACTCGCACATCGAGACGCCCCACGGCGTCGTGCGGTTGAACAGCGGCGGCATTTTGAATCTGCGGCCCGGCACGATGGAAGTCGGCGTCCACATGAAGGGCCTGGTGAACTCCTGGGGCCACGCGCTGGACGACTTCGGCCAGAGCTTCGCCACCGACGGCGCGAGTTCGGCGGACGCAGGCCAGGGTGGTATTTTCCACGTCGTGCCGCAAGCGATGTATCTCACCTACGCCGGCGCGCGGCGCATCATGACCAGCGTCAGCCCCGGCTCCTATCCGAAATTCGCCGGGCTGGAAATCATCCGCAGCCGCCACTTCCCCGACGACTGGCAGGGCAACTTCGTGACCTGCGACTTCCGCGCGCATCGCGTCGTGCGTTTCTCGATGGAGGAAAAAGACTCCGCCTACGTGACCAAGGAAGTGGCCGACCTCGTCCGCACCAAGGACGCCGCGTTCCGTCCCATTGACGTGAAGGTCGGTCCCGACGGCGCGATCTACATCGCCGACTGGTCCAACCCGATCATCCAGCACGGCGAAGTGGATTTCCGCGACCCGCGCCGCGACCACGAGCACGGCCGCATCTGGCGCGTGAAAGCAAAGACCCGTCCGCTATTGCCGAAGCCGGCGTTGCTCACGGCGGCGACCCCCACTCTGCTCGACAATCTGCTTTCGCCCGACGACTTCGTGCAGCAGCAGTCGCGGCGCGTCCTCACCGAGCGCGGCACGAACATCCGCGCCGACCTCGCCGCGTGGACGAAAAAGCAAACCGCCGAACCCGCCCTGCTCGAAGCGCTCTGGATGTATCAGTCCATTGACTCCGTCGAAACGAAGCTGCTCGAACAACTCCTCGCCGCGAAGGATGGCCGCGTGCGCGCCGCCGCCGTGCGCGTGCTCAGTTTCTGGCAGGAACGTCAGCCGCCGATTGGCCCGACGCTGGTGGCGAGTTCGGTGGGCTGGCCGGTCGCGCCGCTGCCGCTGGCGCATCGCGCGGAGATTTCCACTTCCCGTGCGCTCGATTTGCTCGCCGCGCGCGTGGCCGACGAACATCCGCGCGTGCGCCTGGAAGCCGTGCGCGCCCTGGCGAAGATTCCGATCGCCCGCGCCGCCGAGATCGCGCTCGCCGCCGTGGAAAAGCCGCTCGACCGCGAATTGGAATACGCGCTCTGGCTCACCATCAACGACCTCGTCGAACCGTGGATCGCCGCCATCAAATCGGGCGCGTGGAAAATCGAAGGCCGCGAGAAGCAACTGGAGTTCGGCCTCAAAGCCATCGAACCGGCGCAAGCCAGCGCCGTCATGGGCCAGCTTCTCGGCGACAAGCCGCTGCCCAAGGACGGTAGCGGCCCGTGGATTGATCTGATCGGCCAGGCCGGTGGCGCGAAGGAGTTGCGTCGCCTCTTCGATCAAGTTCTGCAAAACGGTTTCGATGACCCCGCCACGGCTCGCGCCCTCGCCGCGCTCAACGACGCGGTGCGTTTGCGCAAGGCCAAGCCCGGCGGCGACATCATCGCCGTCGGTGGCTTGTTCACTCACGCGAACGAAAAGGTCCGCACGGAAGCCGTGCGCCTCGCCGGCGGCTGGAAGGATTTGGGAAAACATTTTGGCCAACTCATCGCACTGGCGGGCGACCAAGCCACGCCGCCCGCATTGCGTGAAGTCGCCTTCGCCACGCTGCGCGACATCGGCGGGCAGGGCGCGATTGACGGTCTGACTCCGCTTTGCGCGAAGCGTGTAGATGGCGCGATCCGCCGCCAGGCCGTCGTGGTGCTCGCCGCGTTGAAACTGGACAAAGCCGCGCCGCTGGCGGTTGCGGCCTTGATGGATTCTGCGAGCGAAGCCGACGCGCTTGCCTTGTGGCGCTCGCTGCTGACGATCAAAGGCGCTTCCGCCGCCATCAACAAGGCGTTGCCAAAATCCGGCATTCCGCAGCCTGTCGCCAAGGCCGGCCTGCGCGCCGCTCGTGAAGGCGGGCGCAACGAACCAGACCTGGTGTTGACCCTGACGCGCGCCGGCGATCTCAACGAAGGCGAGGTCACTCTCACCGATGCCGAGTTGAAACAACTCGCTGCCGACGTGTCGAAGAAAGGCGACCCCGCGCGCGGCGAGGCGATTTACCGGCGGAAAGAATTGTCCTGCATCGCCTGCCACGCCATCGGCGGCGCGGGCGGCAAGGTCGGCCCGGACATGACCAGCATCGGCGCCAGCGCGCCGGTGGATTACTTGATCGAGTCCGTCTGGTTCCCGAACAAGAAAATCAAGGAGGGCTACCACGCGATTCTCGTCGAGACGAAGAATGGCGAGGAGTATTCCGGCGTGCTCGTGCGCGAGAATAACGAGCAACTCGTCACGCGCGACGCGACCGGCAAGGAAGTGGTCGTGGCCAAGAACAACCTCAAGAACCGGACGGTGAGCAACACGTCGCTCATGCCCGCCGGACTCATTGACGCCCTCGCACCACAGGAGCGCATTGACCTGTTCCGCTTCCTGAGCGAACTGGGCAAGCCCGGCCCGTTCGACGCGACCAAAGGCAATGTCGCCCGCGTGTGGAAGCTGCGTCCCGGCACTCACACCGTCGAACAGTTCGGCGAGGAGAAATTCGTGACCAGCAATCTCAACGGCCCAGAATGGATGCCTGCCTTTTCGCAAGTGGACGGCCGCCTGCCCGCTGACTCCATGCTGGAAGGCACGACGGTCGGCAAGTATCTCGGCGTCGTCGGCCTCTACGCGGCGGCGCAACTGCAAGTGACGAAGGCCGGTCCCGTGCGCTTGAAACTCTCCGGCCCCGACGCCGCGCCGGTTTGGATTGATGGCAAGCCCGCGAAGTTGGGCGCGGAAATCACCACTGAATTGAGCGCCGGTTCGCACACCATTGTGGTGCGCCTGGACCAGAAGAAACTCCCGCCGCACCTGCGCCTCGAAGCGAGCGAAGGGACGTTTGGGGCAAATTAGTGGTGCTTCGCGGGCCCACCGTCGTGGTGGGTGGGCGGCGGTTTGGTTTGCGGCGCGGCGGAACCCTTCCCGGCGGCGGGCGCTTGGCCGCCCGCCGGCTCGGACGGATGCGCGGACGGCACGGGCGAAGTTTTCGCCGCAGACGGTTTTTGGTGACCCGCCGCGGACTCAGTGACGCTGGCCAGAGCGAGCATCTTCTGCTCGTCGGGATGCGCGCCGAGCCACGCGACCGTTCCCTGCTCCAGGTCATAGACCGCGCCAACGATCTGCACTTTGCCGGCGGTGAGTTTTTCGCGAACGATGCTGCTTTGGGAGATAATGGTTCCAATGGTTTGCCAGACGTTGGCACGGATGGCTTTGGGAACCAGGGCGTCGGCGTCGGTGGTTTGCGTTCTGGCCAGCTCGACGGCGGGCTTTATTTTCTCGGCGAGCGCGGGCAGGTGGCCGTGCAGTTCCGCGCCTTTGACCACGGCGGTCACCGCGCCGCATTTGGTGTGGCCCATCACCACGAGCAGCGGCGTGTTGAGGTGGCCGACGCCGTATTCGACGGTGGCCAGTTCGCTCACGCCGGCGATGTTGCCCGCCACGCGCACGACGAAGAGGTCGCCGATGCCGCGGTCGAAAATCAATTCCACCGGTTCGCGCGAGTCGGAGCAGGCAAGGATGGTGGCGAAGGGTTCCTGACCTTCGGCCACGGTGCTGGCGCGGCGTTCGGCGTCGAGATTGGGGTGCTGGAGTTTGCCGGAGAGGTAGCGGGTATTGCCTTCCTTGAGCAGCGCCACGGCGGCTTCGCGCATGAGCCGGTTGAAGGACGCCGTCGCTGGTGCCGGGTCAGTGGCGAACGCGGGCAGGACGAGGTTCAACGCAAGAACAGCAAGGGGACACCACGATTTTAGATTTTTCATAAGCACAGAGCCGGTTGGCGGTTCACGCGCGCTCAACCTGGATGTGCTATCGGAGAAATGCGGGCGGGCTTTAACCGGGCAAGGCCAGTTTCAAGCGGAGAGAGGGACGTTCACTTCACCACCATGCCCGTGAACGGCGGGACATACGCCTGCAAGTAAACCAGCACGCCCACCAGTGCCGCCAGCGCGATGCTGTGGAAGAATACGTAGCGCAGGATCGCCCCTTCGTGGCCGTACCAGTTCGTCGCGGTGCTGGCGACGACGATGCTTTGGGCGTCCACCATCTTGCCCATCACGCCGCCGCTGCTGTTGGCGGCGGCCATGAGCACGGGGCTGATGCCGGTTTGCTCGGCGGTGATTTTCTGGAGGCTGCCGAAGAGGACGTTCGACGCGGTGTCCGAGCCGGTGAGCGCCACCCCGAGCCAGCCGAGCAGCGTGCCGAAGAACGGATACAGCACTCCGGTCTTGGCCAGCGCCAGGCCCAGCGTGGCGTCGGTGCCGGAGTATTTTGTCACGTAACCCAGCGCCAGCATCGCGGCGATGGTGATGAGCGAGAAGCGCACGCGCACCAGCGTCTCCCAGTAGGTCACGAGTATTTCGCTGCCGGAGAATCCCATGATGAGCCCCGCCAGCAGCGCGGCGGCGAGGATGCCCGTGCCCGTGGCGGAGAGCCAGTTGAGCTTGAAGACGGCCTCCTCGGGTTTGGCGGGTTTCTCCGGCGTGGGTTGAGGTGCCACCGGATAGGCCCGTTGCACCAGGTTGTGCAGCCCGGCGACGGGGAACGCGGGCGCGGAAATCTTGTCGAGCGACTTCTTCACGGCGGGGATGCCCCAGAGGAACACGAGCAGGCTGAGAACAATCCACGGCGTCCACGCCTGGCGGATCCGCGCGCGGTTGTGCGGCGCGGGGACCGGCGCCGCGGCCATCTGATCGTTCCCGGCGCTCCATTTTTGTCGCGGCTGCCACACTTTCAACAGCGCCACGACGGCAGCGATGGAGCAAAGCGACGCCACGATGTCCACCAGCCACGGACCGTGGAAGTTGGACACCAGGAACTGCGGCACCGCGAAAGCCACGCCCGCCGTGAGCGCCGCCGGCCACACCCCCATCATGCCGCGAAAGCCGGCGAACGCCCACACCACCCAGAACGGCACGATGAGCGAGAAGAACGGCAGTTGCCGCCCGACCATTTGCGACAGCGCCAGTTCCTCGATGCCCGTCACCTTGCTCAACGCGATGATGGGTGTGCCCAGCGCGCCGAACGCCACGGGCGCGGTGTTGGCGATGAGCGAGAGGCCGCACGCCGAGAGCGGTTTGAAGCCCAGTTGAATCAGGATGGCCGACGTCACGGCCACCGGCGTGCCGAAGCCCGCCGCGCCCTCGAAGAACGCGCCGAAGGAGAAGGCGATGAGGATGACTTGAATGCGCGGGTCCGGCGCGAGCGTGCCGAGATTGCTCCGCAGCACTTCAAACAACCCCTTCTTGACGGTGAGTTGGTAGAGGAAGATCAGGTTCAAGATGATCCAACCGATGGGGAACAACCCGTAGCCCGCGCCATAGATCGTCGTCGCGCCCGCTGCCTGGGCGGGCATTCGATAAACCACCACCGCCACGAGCAACGCCACCGCCAGCCCCAGCAACGCGGCGAAATGGATGCGGATTTGCAGCCACGCAATCGCGCCCAGCAGCACGACCACCGGCAGGGCGGCGACGAGCGTGGAGAGCAGGGCGTTGCCCAGCGGGTCGTAGTTTTGCGTCCAGGTCATGGGTGATTCGGTGCGAAGAGGGAAAGAAAAAGCCGCCGGAATGTCCAGCACCGTTGTGGCGCCGGCGGGGGCGTCGTGGCGCGTTGAAGGACAGTCCGACGCACGAGAGCAGGCGAAACGCCCGACAGGGAGCTTGACGCTGGCCCGGGGGTGCGGTTCTTTTAGCACGCGAAAGTTGACACACCCATGACCAACGTCTAGCCTGAGCCCGAATTTTTAACCCTGTTAAACGGAAAAAATGTTACTCCGAGTTTGTCTAATCCTCGCCATTTTGGCGGGCGTGGGCGCGGTCGTCCTGAGCCAGATCAAAGTGCGCCCGCACATCCAGGGGATCATTGATCAGCGGGAGGATTTCTCGAAGCGGGCGACGGCACAGGAGACGCGGGCCAAGAAAGCGGAGAAGGGGCTGAAGGAAACGCAGGGCGTGCTCGAGGATACGAAAACCAAACTCGGCGAAACGGAGACGCAACTCACCGCCGAGAAGGGCCGTTCCGCCGAACAGGAGAAACGGGCGGTGGGCTTGCAGGAGAATCTGGAGAAGACGAAGCAGGATCTCACATCGGCCCAGCGGGATTTGTCGGCCTGGAAGGCGCTGGGCGCCGCCGTCGAAACCGTCAAGGCGGTGATTGACGCGGAAAAGAAGCTGCGCGGTGACATCGAGGCGTTGGGGCTGGAGAAAAAGCTGCTGGCCACCAAATTAGCTCGCACCACGGAGGAATTGGATAAATACCGGGGCCTCGATCAGGATGTCGTTCCGTTGCTGCCGGCGGGCACCCGGGGCAAAGTCCTCGTCGTCGATCCCAAGTGGGATTTCGTGGTCCTGGATATCGGACGCAGGCATGAGATCGTTGAAAATGGCGTGCTGATGGTCAGCCGCAACGGACGGTTGGTGGCAAAGATCAAGATCGTCAACGTCCAGGCCGAACGCAGCATCGCCAACGTGATGCCCGGCTGGAAGCTGGGCGAGATCATGGAGGGCGACCAGGTCCTCTACTGAGCACATGAAAGGTCTTCTTCACAACGCGAAGTGGCTGTGGCTGGCGGCGCTGCTGGCGGTGGCCGGTGCCGGTTGCAGCACCACGGACGAAATCGACAACACCTCCTCCCGCCCCTGGAATCAGCCGCGCGGGTTTGATGTCGGAGTGCCGGGGTTAAACCAGCAGTTTCGATAGGCCGGGGGCGGCGGAGACTCGGGCACCTGCACGCCGGTTCCCCGGTTCACTTCGCGTATTCCACACACCGCGTTTCGCGCAGCACGGTCACGCGAATCTGTCCCGGATATTGGAGTTCGTTTTCGATCTTCCGCGAGAGGTTGCGCGCCAGGGCAAAGGCTTCCTCGTCGTTGATCTTTTCCGGTTGCACCAGCACGCGCAGTTCGCGGCCCGCCTGCACGGCGAAGCATTTCTCCACGCCGGCGAAGGAGAGGCCGATTTTTTCCAGGTCTTCCACGCGCTTGATATAGGTGGTCATCGTCTCCGAGCGCGCGCCCGGGCGCGCGGCGCTGATGGCGTCGGCGGCGCTCACGAGAATGCCCAGCGGGCCGTGGTGGGGGACTTCGTCGTGGTGCGCGGCGACGGCGTTGACGACTTCCTCGGTTTCACCGTGGCGGCGGAGGATGTCCGCGCCGACGAGCGCGTGGGCGCCTTCGATCTCGTGGTTGACGGCTTTGCCGATGTCGTGGAGCAGGCCGGAGCGTTTGGCGGCGGTCGTGTCGAGGCCCAGCTCCGCTGCCATCAGGCCCGTGAGGTGGGCCACTTCGAGGGAATGTTCCAGGATGTTTTGCGAGAAGCTTTGGCGGAACTTGAGCCGGCCCAGGAGTTTGACGACTTCCGCGGGCATCGGCGGCAGGCCGGCTTTGAACACGGCATCCTCGCCGGCGCGGACGATGGTTTCCTCCATCTCCTGCGAAACTTTGGTGACGACTTCCTCGATGCGTGTGGGATGAATGCGGCCATCCATGATCAGCCGTTGCATGGATTCGCGGGCGATCTCGCGGCGGACGGGATCAAAGCCGGAGAGGACGACGGCCCCGGGGGTGTCGTCAATGAGGACGGTGATGCCGGTGGCGAACTCGAAGGCGCGGATGTTGCGGCCTTCGCGGCCGATGATGCGGCCTTTGAGTTCCTCGCTGGGCAGGGAAAGCGTGGCGCTGGTGGTTTCAAAGGTGTGCTCGCCCGCGTAACGCTGGATGGCCAGGCTGATTATGCGGCGGGCTTTTGCTTCGGCGTGGGTCCGGGCTTCCTCCAGGATGCGGCGGCTGAGGTTGCTGGCGTCCAGCAACGCCTCGGACTCAACTTCCTTGAGAAACAGGTGACGGGCTTCGGCTTCACTGAGGCGCGTGATGGTCTGCAAGGCTTCGCGCCGCTGCCGGGCCAGGCCGGTCAGTTCCTGGCGCTGCGTTTCGACGGCGTCGGTTTTGTTTTGCCACTCCTGCTGCTGGGCACGGAGGGATTTCTCCTCCTGCACCAGGTTGTCCAACTGTCGGTTGACGATCGTCTCGCGTTCCGTCAGGCGTTTGCCGGCCTCGGCGAGTTCCTGGCGGCGCGCCGCGAAGGATTTCTCCGTCTGTTCGCGGAGGTGGATGGCTTCCTCGTTGGCCTGGATGCGGGCTTCGCGGGCGATGGTCTCGGCTTCACGGCGGGCATTGTCCATGAGCGACTGCTGTTGGATGTCCAGCGCGGCCTGGATGTTGCGCTCCTTCCAGCGCCACAGCCAGTAGCCAAGCGCCGCGCCGGCCGCAAAGGAGGCCGAGCCGAACACGAAAGGATTTTCCAACAAACTCATTTCAGAACCGCGCGGTGGGCGACTTCGCGCCACTGCGACGGCGTCAAGATGCAATTCAAAACAACGTCATGCGGTTCGGCGGGGACTTGATCCGCCACCTGCCAATCGAAGGCGACCCCACACTTGAACCCGGAAACCCCGGCCAGCAAACGGTCGTAATAGCCTTTGCCCCGACCGAGCCGACGGCCACCAAAGGTGAAGCCTACGCCGGGAACGAGCGTCAAGTCCAGCCGGTTCAACGGGAAAATGGGACACTCCGGAGCGGGTTCGCGGACACCGAACCGGCCGGGGCACAGGTCGGCGGTGGCGTCAGTGATTTGCACAGCGAGGTAACGGTCATGATCCAGGGAATGACGAGGCAGGGCCACGGACTTGCCCGCCGCCAGCGCCGCCGCCGCGAGCGGCCAGATGTCCGGCTCATCGGGGAGCGGGCAATAAAGGAGCACCGAGCGGGCGGCCTGCCAGCAAGGCTGCAGCAGGAGGCGGTCGCGGAGTAGCGCGGAAGCGGCGGATCGGTCAGTGGGCGAGGTTTTTTGCGCTTCCGCCCGGAGTTGACGGCGGAGCGCGGCCTTCAGCTCGGCTGGGTTCGCGCTCATTTGCCGGCCGGCCGGTTGTTGGCTTCGGCCACGAGTGCCCGCCATTTTTCGACGCGCTCCTTGATTTTCTTCTCCACACCCTGATCGGTCGGTTCGTAGTAGCGCTTGTTCGCGCCGAGATAGTCTTGCGCGACGAAATGGTCGGGATGGTCGTGCGCGTATTGGTAGCCGGCGCCGTGGCCGAGCCGTTCAGCGCCCGCGTAATGCTTGTCACGCAGATGTTCGGGCACCGCAAGCGTGCGGCCGGCACGCACGTCCGCCAGCGCGGCGTCAATCGCCACGTAGGCGCTGTTGCTCTTGATCGCGGTGGCAATGTAGATGGCGGCCTGGGCGATGGGGATGCGCGCTTCGGGCCAGCCGATGAACTCGGCGGCCTGATGCGCCGCATTGGCCAGAATCAGCGCCATCGGATCCGCCAGGCCGACGTCTTCGGCGGCGCAAATGACGATGCGACGCGTGATGAAGCGCGGGTCTTCGCCGGCTTCAATCATTTTCGCCAGCCAGTAAAGCGTGGCGTCGGCGTCACTGCCGCGCATGGATTTGATGAACGCGGAAATGGTGTCGTAGTGCGCGTCGCCATCGCCGTCATAGACGATGGCTTTGCGCTGAATGCTCTGTTCAGCGGCGGCGAGGTCAATGCGGATGAAGCCGTCGCCGGACGGCGGCGTGGTGAGGGCGGCGATTTCGAGGGCGTTGAGGGCTTTGCGAGCGTCGCCATCGGCGATGCGAGAGAGGTGGCGCAGCGCCTTCTCATCCGCTTGGACCTTGAGATGGCCCAACCCGCGTTCATCGTCACGGAGGGCGCGCTGGAGCAGGGCGTAAAGGTCGTCTTCCGTGAGCGGGCGCAGTTCGAAGATTTGCGAGCGCGACACCAACGGTGAGTTGACAAAGAAAAACGGGTTGTGGGTCGTGGCTCCGATGAGCCGCACCGTGCCGCTTTCCACGTCGGGTAGCAGCACGTCCTGCTGGCTTTTGTTGAAGCGATGGATTTCGTCTATGAACAACAGCGTGGGCTGGCCGGTGTTTTCGAGGCGATTGGCCGCACCGCCAAGTACGCGGCGCATGTCGGCGACATTGGACTCAACGCCACTGAGCCGCTCGAACTTGCTTTTGGTCTGCCGGGCGATGATTTGGGCGAGCGACGTTTTGCCGGTCCCGGGCGGCCCGTAGAAAATAAGCGACTGGATGCGGTCGGACTCGATGGCTCGACGGAGCAGTTGGCCGGGTCCAAGGATGTGGGTTTGCCCGGCGTATTCCGCCAGCGAACGTGGGCGCATCCGCGCGGCCAATGGTGCTTGCGCATGATGGCCGGACGCGGCTTCCACCACAGTCGTGGCCGACAGGGCGGGCGGCGGCGCGAATAAATCATCCCGAGACATGAGGCAAAGCTAGCAGTTTCGCAGACGCGCGACCAAAAGAAAAACCCCACCGTAATGCCGTGTGTAACAGTTCCTGTGAACTCCCTTGGAAAAGGTGGAACCCGATCAGCAACTTTCGACTTCCAATCAAGGCCTGTCGGCGGCAACTGAAATAGAGGCTCCGAGTTTTATTAACTACGGTTCAAGGACTTTTGCTTCCGAATCACGAACATGGCAGGGTTAAATCCGAAAAAATCTTTGCCAAAGAACACTGCGCTGCTGGCGGAACTATCCAGAGTTTTTTCCCTTTCCTCAAGTTTTTTTGGTTTTTTCTTTAGAGTTGTTTCAGGAACGGTGTCCAAACCCGCTGAAGGTTTCCTGGGCCTATGGCAGCGGCGGCGAGGCATGGGACCGGCTCCCGCGCGTCGAGACAGGTGAGGTCGGCGGATGATTCCCCGCCTCCAAACACGTCGTAAATAGTCACCCCGATCCAGCAAAGGGGCTTGCCTCGGCGGAGGTCGCCGAAAATTGACCTCAATGCCTCTTACCCATCCTCTCGCCTCTGTGAACGACGCGTTTTTCCAACCGCAGTGCGGCCTCGCCGCCGCCAGCCAACACACCCGGTCGTGCCCCGGATTTCCGGACGCGAACTTCCTGCTCCTGGGCGTCCAGCGCGTGCCCGAACTCTCCGCCAGCGGACGCGCCTTTCTCCAGGAACACGGCGTGCGTTTCGAGCACACGCCCGGCCACTGCAACTACTTCGCCACCCTGCACCGCCCGCGCCGACGCGACGTTTTGCGCGACACGCACCGCACGCTGCTCGCCCACGCCCGCCCTGCGCTCCACGATCGGCTCGCCGGGCTCCCGGAGCTGGCCGGTTATGAAATCTTCGCCACCGACGGCCACTGGCACCAGGCCGCCACGCAGGCCGCGCGGCATGACGGGAGGAAGATGGCCGTGGGCCATTTCTACAGCCTAAAACTGCGGGCAATACCGCCAGCCGCGTTCCGCTTTGATCCGTTCCTACTCCCCGATCAAGTGCGCCGTCACGAGGCGCCGGTGTGAGTGCGCGCGGTGTTCCCACAAATAAATCCCCTGCCACGTCCCCAGCGCCAGCCGGCCGGCTACGAACGGGATGCCGAGGTTCACCGTCGTCAGCGCCGTGCGGATGTGCGCGGGCATGTCGTCGTCACCCTCGGCGGTGTGTTGGAACAGCGGATCGCCGTCGGGCACCAGCCGCGCGAAAAAGCGTTCGAGGTCGCGGCGAACTTCGGGGTCGGCGTTCTCCTGAATGAGCAGCGAAGCCGACGTGTGCTGGAGGTGGAGCGTGAGCAGGCCGGTCTGCAACCTGGCACGCGTGATCAGCGCCTGCGCTTCACCGGTGAATTCGTAGAAGCCGCGCCCGCGCGTGGGCAAGGCCAGTTCCTGCACGCTTTGGCGGAGCATGGCCGCGGTCAGGGCGTGGTGGTTTCGGCCTTCTTGCTGGCGAGCAACTTTTCAAAATCCGCGTCCGCCGGATAGCCGCCGTCCTTCGCCTTGTTGTAGTGCCATTGCGCCAGTTCCTTGAACGGCGGCTGCTGCGCCGCGTACACCAGCGCCAGCGAGTAGTGCGCCTCGCCCCAGCCGGGGCGCAGTTGCACGGCCTTGCGCAACGCCGTCTCTGCGGCGCTGCGATTGCCTTTCTGGATGAAGGTCTTGCCCAGGAAATACTGGGTGCGCGGCTCGTCCGGAATGATTTTGGCAGAGAGGCTGAAGGCGTCGAGGGCGTCGTCGAATTTCTCCTGTAGAAACTTCAGCCGACCCAGATAGAACAAACTCGCCGCGTCTTCTGGATCAATGGCCAGTGCCTGCTTCAAGGTTTTCTCCGCGTCGTCGAGGTGGTTCTGCTCCATCTGCGCCACGGCCAGATTGCCCAGCGTATAGACGTGCTTGTCGTCCTGCTGCAGGACCTGGCGGTAAATTTTCTCGGCGGCGTCGAACTGGCGTTTTTCAAAGGCGTGCTGCGCCTCGGCCATGAGCGGGCCGGCGCCGACGGGCAGTTCGATGACTTTCTTTTTCGCCGCGCGGGCGGGGTCGGCGATGGCGACCTTGTCGTCAGGCTGTTTGAACAGCGCCAGTTCCTCGGCGGTATAGGGCACGGGCTTGGTTTCGTAAACGGTCAACCGCGCCCGCACCGCTTCCAGTTGCCGGGCCAGGTCGTCCACGCGCGAGGCGACGAGACGGCTTTTGCGCTTCTCCAGCTCCTTCATCGCGTACTGCAATTTCTTGCTCAGTTCGTCGCGATTCTTTTCCAGCGCCTTGATGGCGGCCTGGGCGGCGGCGAGCTGCTTGGACGCCAGGGCGCTCATGCCGCCGGCGGTCGCGGTGGGGCGCGACAACTCGCCGAACTGGGCCTCCAGCAAAACCTGCTGCGCGCGCAGCGACTGGTTGCTGGCCTGGAGCGTGGCGATGGCGGCCAGCGCGAACTGCAAATTCTGCGCCGCGTCGTTGGTGCCGCCGAGCGATTCGAGCGGGCGCTTGAACTCCGCGAGTTGACCCTTCAACCCCTCGTTCTCCTTCTGGAGCGACGCGGCGAGTTCCGTCTGTTGCGCCAGTTTCAGTTTCGTCTCGGCCAGCAGCTTGCGCTCTTCCTCGATGGCGGCGACATCGGCCATCTTCGCCACGCGGGCCTGTTCCTGTTCCAGGCTCACCTTCAACAGATCGTTTTCCTTCTGCAACGCCTTGATGCGGTCCTCGGCCTTGGCGAGTTCCTGCGGGTTGAGCGCGGCTGGCTGTACGGAGAGCGCTTCCTTGAGCTTGGCTTCCAGCAGCAGATTCTGCGCGGTCTGCCGGGCGATCTGCTCCTGCATCGCGGCGATCTGTTCGTTGACGACGGGCGCGACGGCGTTGGTGGACGGCGCGGCTCCGGCGGCCACGGAGGGCGGCGTGTTCGTGGGCGGAAATTTTTCGACCAGCGGCGCCAGTTTGGAAGCGATGTAGCCGAGGCGGTAGGTGACGACTTTCTCGTACCAGCCGGGGTAACTGGTCTGGAGACTTTTCAACGCGGCCTCGGCTTCGAGGTACTTAGTGACGGCCGGGCGGGACTGGCCCCTTTCGTTGAGGCTGTCGGCTTCGAGGATGGCCGTGTAAATCCGCACGTACTTGTCATCCGGCCCGTCCGCGCGCGCTCCGAGCGCCAGGGCCAACAGCCACACCGCCACCAATGCCAAACGACGTATCATGGGGCAATTGTACGGCAGCCGGGAAATGTTTGGCAACGATTACGTCAGGGCGGCCGGGCTGCATGAGAGGAAGAGACCAGGGCAGACGCAGCTAAATTTACTCAAAGATTTGTATGTACTTTGTAAATACAATGCGTACATGAGACGGGATGCGAACGCATCCTGAACTCAACTTGCTCACTCATTTCCAAGCACTGCCCGATCCGCGCACCGCGC
>JANNEF010000107.1:0-13605 GCA_031378375.1 Verrucomicrobiota bacterium
CTCCGCGCTGCCGAGCAACAGGATGCCGCCGGGATTGAGGCTGTAGTGGAACATCGGCAGCAGTTTCTTCTGCACCTCCGCCGTGAGATAGATCAGCAAATTACGGCAGCACAGGAGGTCCAGCTTGGTGAAGGGCGGGTCGAGGATGAGATTCTGCGGCGCGAAGATCACCATCTCGCGGATCTCCTTCCGCACGCGGTAGCCGTGATCTTCCCTGGCGAAGAACTGCCTCAGCCGTTCTTCCGAAACATCGGCGGCGATGTTCTCCGGGAAGAAACCCTGCCGCGCCTTCTCAATCGCGTCGTGGTCCAGGTCGGTGGCAAAAATTTGCAGCGAGAAATTTCCCCTGGGCTTGGCCAGCTCCACCGCCTCCTTGAAGATCATGGCCAGCGAATAGGCTTCCTCGCCCGTGGAACACCCGGGCACCCACGCCCGCAGCGCGTGGTTGGGCGAGCGGTTCGCGAGCAGCGCCGGGATGGCCTCCTTGCGCAACTGCTCCCAGGTGGCGGGGTCGCGAAAGAAGTTCGTCACCCCGATGAGCAATTCCTTGAAGAGCAGATCCAGCTCCTGCGAATTCTCCTGCAAGTAGCGCACGTAGGCGGCCATCTTGGGAATCTGATGGATGCCCATGCGGCGCTCGATCCGGCGCTGGAGGGTGTTGCGTTTGTAGAGGGAGAAATCGTTGCCGGTGCGGGCGCGCAACAGGATGACGGCTTTCTCCAGCGCGCTCTGCGTCTTGTCTTCCAGCGCCACGTCCATCCGCGCGATGAGCGGGGTGCGCTGGAGATAGGCGATGATCTTCCCCGGCAGTTTGTCCGCCGACGCCACGATGTCCGCCAGCCCGGCGTCAATCGCGCTGCGCGGCATGCCGTCGAACTTGGCCGTCGCCGGTTCCTGCACCAGCACCAGGCCCGCCTTCTCCTTGATGGCGCGCAGGCCGAGCGTGCCGTCGGAACCCATGCCGGAAAGAATCACGCCGATGCTGTGCTCCTGCCGGTCCTGCGCCAGTGAGCGGAGGAAGAAATCAATCGGCAGCCGCAGCCCGCGCGGCGAGGTCGGCTCGAGCAAATGGAGAACGCCGTGCAGGACGGACATGTCCTTGTTCGGCGGGATCACATAGACGCAATCCGGCCGGACCTTGGTGCGGTCCTTCACCTGGATGACCTTCATGCGGGTGGCGCGTTGCAGCAGCTCGGGCATGATGCCCTTGTACGTCGGGTCGAGGTGCTGGACGATGACCAACGCCAGGCCGCTGCCCGCCGGCACATGCCCGAGGAATTGCTCCAACGCTTCGAGTCCCCCGGCGGAAGCGCCGATGCCGACGATGGGAAACGAGGCGCTCGCGGGGGCGACGGTGGTTTCTGCCGGAGCCGCTTTAGCTGGCGATTTGCGACGGCGTGAGGGTAGGGATTTCTTTTTCATGCGCTTAGTTGATGCGCGTGACTCTGGCAGCTTTGGTTCCGGCTGGATAGCGCGTTGTCAGGCCTTTTGCCAGGGCTTGCTTAGGCGCGGTCCGTTTGGCCTGAAATCCGAGGTCCGAATTCCCGAGATCCGAAAGAAGCCCGAAATCCGAAGGCCGAACCTGCTTTGGACTGCTTGAAGGGAATTGTTCAGCAGAGTGTTTGGCGCAAACCGCGTCTTTCGAGTTTCGGGCTTCGGATTTCTTTCGGACCTCGGATTTCGAGCTTCGGATTTCGGCTCGAGCCGTCCTCCGGCCATGCTCTGGTTCTTGGCCGGCCCCAACCAGTTCGATCAGCTTCGGACCGATCTCATCCAGCGGCAGGATGAAATCCACATCGCCCGTTTTGATCGAAGTCTCCGGCATGGAGAAATTCTCCGAGGTAGGCCGGTCCTGCGCGATGACCGTGCCACCCTCGTCCTTGATGATTTGCACCCCGAAGGAACCGTCGCCATCTCCGCCGGTGAGCACCACGGCAATGGCGTTACTCCGGTAAACCTTCGCCACGGATACAAACAGAGGCTCGGCAGAGGGACGGGCGTGATTCACTTTCGTTGCCGAGGAAGAAGAAAGCTTGAGGCAACCGCTTTTGCCCACCAACAGGTGATGATTGGGCGGGGCGACAAAAACACACGACCGGCAGAGGAAGTCGCCCGTCTTCGCCTGCCTGACCTCCAAATCCGAGCGGCTGTCCAAAATCTCGGCCAGGATGCTTTCATGGTGGGGAGAAAGGTGCATGACGATGGCGATCGCCGCAGGAAAGTCCGCCGGCAAGCCGCTCAGAATCACGGACAGAGCTTTCAAGCCGCCTTCCGATGCCGCCATGGCGATGACGGGGCAGGAACCTCTGGCGGCCAATGCTGGCGCGCTCCCACGAGCGGTCTGAGCCGACCACTGCTTTCGTCGTTCCGGTTTAGACTTCGCCTTCATGCGCCTGCGAGCAATGTTCGCAGAGGTTTGTGAGGGGTGAATTGCTTTACGCTTGTTCACGGAGGTTGAGTAGCCGGGCGAATCGAGATTGGTTTTGGTTTCATGTGGCCATGCCGGTTTCATGGCCCCGCACAGCTACCGCCATTGTCTGGCAATCGCTTGCATCTGGCTATGGGGAGAACACCCCACTCCCGGGCAGCCCTGTCATCGGGATATACTTGGAAAAGGAGTTGAGCCACCAAGGCACCAGGGCACGAAGCAAAAAAACGCGAGCACCGCCAGCCAAGGCGGATGTTGGCGCCTTCACCTCCTGACGTCAGGAACTCTGCGCGGAGGATAAAATCCGAAACGCGAAACCCGAAATCCGAAAGAAGGCCGAAGACCGAAATCCGAAAAGCCCCCGCCGGCGGATGGAAACTCCAGCGGTCACGGAACGCGTCCCGGAGTTCGGGTCTCGGGTCTCGGATTTCTTTCGGATTTCGGATTTCGGCCTTCGGACTTTAGAGCAGCCCTGCTCCTGTCCGCCCGTGTCTCATTTTGAGGTGGATCTGGAGTGGAGCCTCCGGCAAGAGGAATATTTTTCCTCACCGCAGTAGGGTTACACCCCATAGCCGTGGTCCGGCCGGCCACGTAATGTCGTTCCAGAACCTGACGCGAACGAATGGCCAACAAAGAATGAAAGACCTGCCAATGAATCTCTCAACCCCGCCGGAACTTGCCACTGTCATCTGGAGTTCGGTCGGCCTGCTGCTCGTCGTCGTCTTTGTGGTGCCCTTGCTTCGCCACCGCCGGTAAACCATTCGACATGCGACCCTCAACCGATCACTCAACCCAGCACCCCCTGCCATCATGAACATCATGAAAACCTTGTTTACCGCCGAAACAACTTCCCGCGGTGGCCGTTCGGGAACCATTGAGACCGCCAATCGCCTGCTCAATATCACCTTGGGAAATCCAATGGAGCAGGGCGCCGAGAAACGTGGCCCGAGTCCCGAGCTGTTGTTTGCGGGCGCATATTCCGCCTGTTACGGCGGTGCCTTGGCCAACGGCGCCAAAAAGCTGGGCACGCCGGTCGAAAATTCCACGGTGCGCGCGCTGGTGAGCCTGCTTGAGGATGAGCAGGGCGGCTATCACCTGGCGGTGGAACTGCATGCGCAGCTTCCGGGAATCGAACGCGCCCAGGCCCAGCGCATCATGGAGGAAGCGCACCGGACCTGCCCGTATTCCAGAGCGTTGCGCGGCGACGCGGTCGTCACGCTGGTGGTGGATTCCAGCGAACTCGCCCAGGGGTGAGCGGGAAGACGCGCCGTGAGCCGGAGAAAATATTTTGAAGGCAACTAAATGTTCGGGAATCGGATTCGCGTTGGGTGCCATGCTCTTGGGAGCACTGACTGCCGGCATCTGCCGGGGCCAACCACCCGCCAATGATGTGCCCGGGGCACAGGTGCTGACCCGTGGCCCGGTGCATGAAGCGTTTGCAGGCATCGTCACCTTCAACCCCGAGCCGGGAGTCGCGGTGACGAAAGTTCCGCCCGCCCTCATCGAAGAAATGCCGCCGGAGGAAAAGCCGGCGGGCGACAACGTCACTTGGATTCCGGGTTACTGGGCTTGGGACGATGAACGGGCCGACTTCCTTTGGGTCAGCGGCACCTGGCGCGCGCTGCCACCGGGCCGCCAGTGGATGGCCGGCTATTGGGGAAAAACGACGCAGGGTCACCAGTGGACTTCCGGCTATTGGGCTGACGCCAGCGTGCGGGAGACGACGTATCTGCCGCCACCGCCGGCGACGGTGGAAGTGGGACCGAACATCGCGGCTCCTTCGCTGGACTACGGTTGGACGCCCGGTTGCTGGGTCTGGTATCAGCAGCGTTATGCGTGGCGTCCTGGTTACTGGGCGCTGGGCCGGGTGGATTGGGATTGGACGCCCTCCCACTACGTCTGGACGCCCCGCGGCTATATCTTTGTCGGCGGCTTCTGGGATTACCCGGTGGCACGGCGCGGCGTGCTCTTTGCGCCGGTCTATTTTGACTCAGGCTTGTACGTGCGACAGAGCTACTACTCGCCATCCATCGTGATCGATCTGGGAGTGTTCAGCGATCACCTCTTCCTGAGGCCGCGCTACCATCACTACTATTTTGGGGATTACTACGCTCCGAGCTACGTCCAGGTCGGGTTCTACGCTTCCTTTTCGTTCCAATCCGGCCACCACGGTTACGACCCGATTCATTCCCATCATCGCTGGGAGCATCGCCATGACCGGGACTGGGGGCACCGGGTGGAAGCGAGCTACCAGCATCGTCGCGACCACGAAGCCGCCCGGCCGCCGCGCACCTGGGCCGCGCAGCGGGACATCAATCCAGCCACGCCGGAGTCCCGGCAGAACCGCGTGGTGGTGGCCGCTCCCATCAGCCAGGTGGCCAGGATGAAGGACGGCCCCGTGCGCTTTCAGCCGGTGGCCAAGGAGGAAAGACAGCAACTCGCCCAGCGCGGACAGGAAGTTCAGAAAGTCCGCGACCAACGCCAGACGTTGGAGGCCAGGACCGTGGAGCCGGCGCCGGGAAAACCGGGCAAGGCAGTCGATCCGGCCAGGGTGCAGCTTCCCCGATCTCCGATTGTGGCCAAGCCAGCCAGTCAGTCGGGGAAGAACCAGGTTCCGCCCAAGGCACCGCAGGCGCCCAAACCAAATCTCAAGGTCGAGGCGAAAACCGAACCACCCGGTCGTCCGCCCAACGTCGAACGAGGCAATCCTCAACCTCAATCGCGCCAGCCCGAGCCGGACAAGCAGCCCGCACCGGCGCGGGGCGAGGCGGCACCCGTCGTAAAACCGGCGCAACCGCCCGTCCAACCAGCCGCACCGCCGTCGGTGCGGCAGCCGCGCCCGAAGGAACGGGAACCTAAATCTCCGCAAGAACCACGACCAGGCGCGGGAGGAGTGGAGAAGAACGCGCCGCGGGTGACACAGCCGCCAGCCTACCTCCGGCCAGCCCCAGTTGAAAAGGGCGCCTCAAAAATCCTCAAGCAACCTCAGCCGAGCCAGGGCAAAGGGCAGCCCCGTGAAACACCTCCGACCGTGAACGGCAAGGAGCCGGTGCGCCCGTGATCCTGACGGCCCCGAAGTTTTTGGAAACGGACATCGAACAACAAAAAATCAAAACGAAAGAAACATCATGACAAAAGCACTTGTAACCACGCGAAAAGCCCTGAACGCCGCCGGCTTGGTCTTCTCGCTCAGCGCGGTTGTTTTGTTCGGCGGCCTGACCGGCTGCGCCGGCGACCGCTACACGCAAAGCACCGGTGAACGGATCGACGACAGCGCTGATTCCTCCCGCGTCCGGAAGGCGCTGTCCGCGGACACGCAGTACAAATACGGCGACGTCGAAATCAAGACCTTCAAGGGCGTGGTCCAGTTGAGCGGCTTCGTCAATTCGAGGGACCAGAAGAACCGCGCCGGCGATCTCGCCAGGCGAGTCGAAGGCATTCGCAGCGTGGAGAACAACATCACCGTCAAGGAATCGGCGAATTGAGGAGGCGTCTTCGCCACTCGCCAGCGCCGGGACTGCTTTGGCCGTCAGGATGACGGCAAACTAGAACAAACAACAAAACCAAAATGAACCATCATGACCACACTCGAAATCAAAGGCGACTGGAACATCACCAAGGGCAAGTTGAAGCAGAAATGGGCGAAGCTGACCGATGACGATCTCCAATACGCCGAGGGCAAGCAGGAAGAACTGCTGGGCCGCATCCAGAAGCGCACCGGCGAAACCCGCGAAGCGGTTGAAAAGGCCGTCAAGGAATCCTGCGGCACCTGCTGTTCCTGAGCCGCCGGGTGCGCTGGGCGGGCTGGTTCAGCCGGCCCGCGCCGGTGCCGCAAACCACGGCTACGAAAGCCAGCCGCTCATGAATGGGGCGGCGGCTGATGGCTATAGGGAATGCGGCCCTGAAACCTCGGCGAGCTTATCGCACAACTCCCGCAACTCATGACCTCGAAGCGATGAAGTCCAAAATCGATGCAAAAAACTTCCGGGTGCCTGCGGGGAAAAAAGTGAACCTCACCGAGTGGCCGACGCGCGTGAAGCGGGTTTACAAGTCGAAAAAGCAATACCACAAACTCCTCGAAGAAAAAGTGGAAGCGTTGAGCACACTGCAACGTCTGCACTACGCTTCCAACCGATATGCCGTACTCTTGATTTTGCAGGGGATGGATGCCGCCGGCAAGGACGGGGCCATTCGCCACGTCATTTCCCGGGTCAACCCGCAGGGCTGCCAGTTTTTTAGTTTCAAACAGCCGAGTGCCGAGGAGCTGGATCACGATTTTCTCTGGCGCGCGACCTGCCGTCTGCCGGAGCGCGGACGGATCGGCATCTTCAATCGTTCCTACTATGAGGAGGTGCTCATCGTGCGCGTCCATCCCGAGATTCTCGTCCGCCAGGGGCTGCCGGCGGAGTTGCTCGATCGTAAAACCATTTGGCAGGAGCGGTACCGTTCCATCGTGGACCTGGAGGCGCATCTCCACCGTAACGGCACCCGGCTCATCAATATCTTCCTTCACCTCTCCAAGGACGAACAGCGGAAGCGATTCCTGGAGCGCATCGATAACCCGGAAAAAAACTGGAAATTGAGCATCGCTGACATAGCCGAAAGAGAATTGTGGAAACATTACATGAAGGCGTATGAGCTGTGCCTGGGGGCGACCAGCACCGCCAACGCCCCCTGGCACGTCGTCCCCGCCGATGACAAGATGAACGCCAGGCTGATCGTGTCCGAGATCATCCTTGACGTGTTTAGCGGACAGAAAATGGCCTACCCCAAGCCCGACGCGAACCGGCGGCGGGAACTGCAGTTGATCCGCAAGCAACTTGTAAAGTGACGACCAATCGTGAGACCAAACCCAAACCAATGAATTCCGCTGCCGTGACAAAACTGAATATTCGCTGGATCTGCCTTCGGTGGGTGGCGACTCGCCCATCGCGTAACATGTTCGACCGCCAGCTTGCAGTATTCACCCGCGGACTTTCGCTTTTTCATGGGTGGCTGCCCTTTCTACTCGTCTGGCTGCTGGTCCGCCTGGGATACGACAAACGGGCTCTGACTCCTGGACCGCTTTGGCGACCGGCTTGGTATTCGTTTGCTACTTTTTTACTCCGCCCGCGGGTGCGCAACTGGCCGATCCAAACATACCCATCAACCTCAATTATCTGTACGGGTTCAACGACCGGCAGCCGCAAACCTGGATCAACCAAAACCTTTACGTCATCCTGTGGCCTGGGGTGCTGTGGCTCGTCGCGTTTCTCCCCACCCACCTGGCCTTGCGCAAAATCTTTGCCGCGCCGCCGCCAGTGGCTGGCCGGAAACTCTCCATCCGATTTCTTTAACATCCCGACTCGCCCGCCCGGGCTGGGTTTCGAAATGTTTGGTAGGGTAACACCCCATGGCATCAACGAGGGGTCTTCCTGCATCATGGCAATGGAAACGGAATATTCATCCGAAATTGAAAAGCAACTAACTCGACGAATCATCAACAATGAAACACAACAAAAATCATGACAACGGGAAAGCTGCCGGCCCTCAACTGATACCGGTTCGCTTTGAGTTTACGCATCCGACCGCCCACACGGTTTGCGTCGCGGGCTGCGTCAACAAGTGGCAGCCCGAAGCCAAGGCCCTGCCTCCCTCGGGGGGCGGTCGCTGGCTGAAGGAGACGGCGTTGACACCCGGCACCAACGAATACTGCCTGGTGGTGGACGGCCAATGGATGCCCGACCCATTGGCCAGGGAGACCGTGCCCAACCCGTTCGGCGGGAGAAACTCAATTCTCCGGGTGGCCACCCCCACGCCGGAGGCCACTCATCTCGCCGAGGCGGAACATCTACCGCTGACCATGGCCAGCAAATGAACGCCACCAAAAACATGGACAAACAAATGCAAGCGATCCGCGATGACGTCGGCACACTCGCCAAAGATGCGCACGCCCTGATGGCCGCCACCGCGGACGTGGCCGGAGAGCAAGTCTCGGAAGCCCGCAAGCGGCTCGGGGCCGCCTTGGAAAACAGCAAGGAACTCTATGCCCGGGTGCGCGAGCAAGCAGTCGAGGGTGTCAGGGCCGCAGACCAGGCGGTGCATGAGCATCCGTATCAAGCCATCGGCATCGCGCTCGGGGTGGGGACGCTCATCGGTTATCTGGTCGCCCGCCGGGGTACGCGCCACGACTGATCATCATGCAACCGGCCACCATCAACAGTACTCAGTGGGCCGGGCCGCCAAAGCGTTTTGCCCGGCAGTTATTGACCGTGAGTGAAAACCGTCTCGAAGCGAACCGTGTTCGCACCTGGAAAGGAAAAATATGTTAGGAACTGTTCTATTGATTGTACTCATTTTGATGTTGCTCGGCGCGCTCCCGACCTGGCCTCACAGCCGGAGCTGGGGTTATTACCCGAGCGGCGGACTGGGTTTGGTTTTGGTCATTCTGGTTGTCCTGCTGTTGCTGGGCAGGATTTGAGCCGCGGGGCTGGCATTCCGTCGCCGGCAAGGATCGGCGGCTGGCTGGAATGAGTGCCGGGCTGTCCTGACAGAGAGAGCGTCGAAAAGACCCGTAGCGCGCAACACTTTATCCGCAGATGGTCGTTCGACTCCCCAACTCAACCCCGATTCGTCAAGGATGCCGATGGCACTGATCGCCTGCCCGGAATGTGGCAAAGAGGTTTCTACCGAAGCCAAGGCCTGTCCCGCGTGCGGTTACCCGCTGGCGGAACGAAACGCCGCCGCCCCGTCGCTTGGGGATCAAGTCCGCACGGTGGACATGCAGTCAGTGCTCCTGGAGGTGCGTCCGTCCTGGTGGAACTTTGGCTGGCACCTGCTGTTCTTTTGGCTGTTGGTTCCACTGTTCATGGCGCTTTATCGCCGGCATTCGTTCGTGATGCGGATTTACTCAGACCGTGTTTCGGTCGAGGAGGGGTTTTGGTCCAAAGAAACCAGCGAGTTTTTCATCAAGGATATTCGCGCCATAGACGTGCGCCAGGGAGTTTGGGGCAGACTGGTCGATATCGGCGACGTCACCATCTCTACCGCCGCGACCGAGGACGCCGCGGAGGCGGCTCGCGGCGTTGCACAACCCAAACAGATCAAGGAACTGCTCATCGCCCAGCGCCAGCAGTCCCGGATCTAGTTTTCGCCGGCAGGTTCACTTCTCGCACCGGTGGGGGCCGCTTCGTCTGATGAGGTTTGCAGATGTCCGTCAGGAGGCGGACCACTCCTGAGAACGGACAGCTTTACGAGATCCGCATTCGGGTAACACCCCATAGCACCCGCGCCGCGTCATTGAGTATCACAACCCCCCTGCGGGAAATGCCCGTGGCCCGCCTCCGACGATTCGTCGTCGGATCGGGAGGAAGACGGAAAACAAAACTAGAACAAATCAAAGAAAATAAAAATGAAACAAATGAAAACAATGATGGTAAGTACAGCTCTGGCCTTGATGGCAGTTGCTGCACAGGCGGCTACGCTCAACCCGGTCCAGGTCGATGCCCTGACAATCGGCTGCGTCTTCAGCCCCGGCTGCACCCCTCTGGCGGAAACGAGTTCCTCGTCCCTGGCGTTGCCAGGAACGGTTGGAACCGGCTTCCTGAACACCCGGGTCATCGTGGGGGAATCCAACTCGCCTGCGGCGGGTCTCTTCGGCTACGAGTATTGCATCGACTTGAGCCGTGTGAGCCTCGATCCCGCAGTTCTCCCGTGTTTCACGAACGTGGTACACTGCGTCACGAACCGGGTGGAGGTGTCCCTCACCAACGTGGTCGTGTGCCGGACGAATGTCGTGGGCGCATCGAGCATGTTGAACTGCGTCACGAACCGAATCCCGGGGACCAACATGGTGTTGTGCTTCACGAATTCGTTCCCCGCGACGAACCTCGTGCAGTGCATCACCGACTCCGCCGGAGCATTGGTCTGCTTCACGAACCGTTTCCCGGCCACCAACTACGTCGTGTGCTTCACCAACCAGGTGCCGGACAGAGTGACCGTCTCCTGCCAGACGAACCGTTTGCCTGGCACCCTTACGGTGACCTGCACGACGAACAATATTCGCTACCTCACCAACATCGTGACTTGCACGACCAACACCGTCCCGTGTCCGGAATCAACGCCCTGCATCAAGACGCTGCGGATCGATTTCGGACCCGCCGTCGCGCTGGACTTCGACACCAACGGCATAGCCCGTGAGCAGGTCTATGTGGTCAGCACCAACGGATTCGGCACCGTGGCCCCTTCGGAGATCACTTGGGAAGACGGCAAGCTGGTGTTGCAGTTCTCGCCGCCGCTTTGTCCGGGCGTTTGCAGTTTCGTGGTCGGACTGGTCTCGCGCGCCGCACCCCGCGACGTCGTGGCGAAGTTAAAGCTCTCCACCGGCCAGAGCGTCCTGGCGATTACGCGTGTGCCGCAAGTTGTCCGAAGCATTGATTGCGACTTTAGCGAACTCGCGGAGGAGATCCGGGACTTGCGTTCGCGTGAGATTCTGGGGGCGAATGACAACGAGCGGGAAGGTCGCCGCACGGCCTTGCTCTCTCTCGTGCAAGCAGCGCAGGGAGCCGCCGAGGCTGGCAACCCCGAAAATGTGATGGCTGCGCTCGCCACCATCCTCGACAAGACCGACGGCAGCCGCAATGACTGGCTCACGTCGGGAGCGGCCCATAAGGTCAACAAGATCATCGCCGACATTTCCAAGTGCTTGGGCGATGACGACGATGACGACAATGACGACGATGACGACGATGACGACGATGACGACGATGACGACGATGACGACGATGACGACGATGACGACGATGACGACGATGACGACGATGACAAGCATCACCGCAGTCGTTGATAGACTCGGAATCAAACCCTTCGACCGTCGAAAGGCGGCCACAGGGCAATGAAGAAGCCCGCTCCATTTCCTGGAGCGGGCTTCACCGTTTCCGCCTCCGTCGCCCTCACTCGCTGCGACAGTCGAATGTCTTGCCGGGTGCGTGAGATGAACGCCCCATACCGCCAGCAAGGTGTCCATTAAACCGGGTCAGGCCCAGCCCGTCGGGAGCCGGACCACTCCAGAGAACGGACAGCTTTACGAGATCCGCGGTCGGGTAACACCCCATAGCGCTTGCCGGGATGCCCGCCTAATGTCCTGCCGTAAGAAAGAGAAAGCTCTGCACAAAAGCAAACAAATCAAAAACAAAACACGGAAGAAATTAAAAAATATGAAACGGAAACTTCAATTCATCGTCAGCGCCTCCGCCGCCTCGGTACTGACGTTCACGGCTGCGGCCCAGGAAACTCCCAACGCCAAGGCCACCGGGGCAGAAACCGCTCTGGAACGCTCCTCCCACGCCTGGCGCGTCGAGCGTCTGGGTCGCGCGGAGAAGGCCAGCGACATCATCGGGATGGAAGTCAAAAACTACCAGGGCGAAAAACTCGGCAAGGTGGACGACCTGGCGCTGGATGTGGAAACCGGACGGATCGTCCAGGTAATCCTGTCCACCGGAGGATTCATCGGCATCGGCGACGCGCTCCACGCCGTGCCGCCGGGAGCCTTGCATCACGATGCCGCCAACAAAGTCATCCACCTGAACGCCGACAAAGAGACACTCAAGGCCGCGCCCAAGTTTGATATCTCGAAGTGGGCCGAGTGCTGTGAGTCCAATCGTGTGGCCGAGGTTTATGGCTATTATGGCGAGCGGCCCTACTTTACCGGATGGCATCCGAGCGAAACTCCTCCGCGGTCGGAACGGACGCGCAGCATTGACGCAGCCCGCACCCCGGAGCCGAACTGGAAGACCGGCGAATATCGAAGCCCTTGGTCGCGCCTGGGCTATGTCCAGAAGGCCAGCAAGCTCATGGGCACGCCCGTGAAGAACCTGCAGGATGAGAAGCTCGGGAAGGTGGAGAACTTCGCAGTGGATCTGTCGGCGGGCCGGGTTATCGCCGTCATCGTGTCCTCCGGTGGATTCCTGGGCTTGGGTGACGAGTTAAGCGCCGTGCCCCCCACCGCGCTCCGGTTCAACGCTGAACGGGACGTTATCCAGCTCGATGCCTCGAAGGAAGCGTTGAGCCGCGCGCCGCACTTCAAATCGGACCAGTGGCCTGATCTGGGCCAACCCAGCTACGCCGACAGGGTGTATCGCGCCTACCGGGTCGAGCCTTACTTCACCACGAACACGGTGAGCGCGGCCGACAACACGGCGCGAAACGTGCGCGACCGCAACAACCGTACATTGACTCCGTTCGACCAGGGCAACAGTGCCGCGGACAGAGACACGACCGCCCAGATTCGCAAAGGCATTCTGGCTGGCAAAGGAATGTCCATGAACGCCAAAAACGTGAAGATCATCACCATTGATGGCCAGGTGATCCTGCGTGGGCCGGTCAACACCTCCGAGGAAAAACGCCTCATCGGCGAAATCGCGGATCGGATCGCGCGCGCCGAGAACGTGGACAACCAACTGGAAGTGAAAATCACCACCAGTAGCAACAACTGATTCGGTCATTAACAAACAAAAACAAGAAAAAGAAAGTGAACTATATGTCAAAGAAATCCGTATTCTGCATCGCCACGTCCCGCAACCAGGCTGATCAAATTGTCGATCAGTTGAAAACCGCAAGCTTCTCCAACAACGACATCTCCGTGCTGTTCCCCGACAAGGGCACGACCCGCGATTTCGCGCACGAGAAGAACACCAAAGCCCCGGAGGGTGCCGTCACCGGTGCCGGCACGGGCGGCGTGATTGGCGGGACGCTGGGCTGGATCGTCGGGATTGGCGCATTGGCCATTCCCGGCGTCGGACCGTTCATCGCGGCCGGTCCGATTCTGGCGGCGCTCAGTGGCGCGGCCATCGGGGCGGCGGCCGGCGGCATCGCCGGCGGGTTAATCGGTTTGGGCATTCCTGAGATCGAAGCCAAGCGTTACGAAGGCAAGGTTAAGGCAGGCAATATCCTCATCTCGGTCCACACCGAGAACTCCGAGGAAATCAAACGGGCCAAGGACATCTTCACCAAGGCCGGGGCGGAGGACATCTGCACCACGGGTGAAGCGTCCACCCCCACCGAAAACAAGGCCACCGAACGCGGATCGCGTCCGGTTGAGGACAAATTCGCTGGTACTCGCCCGTAACAGGGGAAACAACCCCCTGCGGCTGAGATGACTCGGCCGCAGGGACCATCCCGAATCGATCAATAACAGGAAT
>JANNEF010000108.1:0-44637 GCA_031378375.1 Verrucomicrobiota bacterium
CGCGGCCTTCAGGCCGCTTCCACGGCCGCAAGTCTGCGGGTGAGAGCTGGCACTTCTTCTGTCGCATGCCGAAGCGGCCTGAAGAAGTGCCAGCTCTCACCCGCAGACTTGCGGCCGTGGAAGCGGCCTGAAGGCCGCGCGCCACTGTCGGTGGTTCACCGGCCCGCGCGGACGATTCCGTCGGCGAGGCACTTCGTCCCGGACTTCAAGAAGTCTTGCGCGGCCCGGTAGCCGGCTTTGTCGGCGTTCCCACGCAACCCCGCGAAGCCGCGTTCCATTCGCAGCCGCGCCGATTCACAGAAATAATCCACCAAGCCCAGCAACTCCACGTTTTGTTCCTTCGTGCCTTGCGCCATCAGACTCTGCGCCCGCGCGCAACTCGCGGCGATGGCGAACAACTCCGCGCCGATCTCGACGAACCGGCCGAGCAGCACCTGCTCGCGCTCCAGCTTCGGACCGTGAACGACCATCGCGTGAAACAACCGCCGCGCCAGCCGCCGGCTCGCGCGAATCGCGTAACGAAGATGCCGCGCCAGCTTCGGAGGCGCGCCCGCCGGCACGCCACCACCCGGCAGCCATTGCTGCGGATACCAGCCCGCGTAAAACCAGCCCGCCTTCAAGGCCGCCTGCAAACGCTTGCCCATCGGGAGACGCGAATCCAGCACCGCCGCGCTCACCTTCAGATGCGGGTCGAGCATCTCGCGCGCGATGAACAGGCGCATGATCTCGCTGGAACCTTCAAAGATGGTGTTGATGCGGCAGTCGCGCATGAAGCGTTCAACGGGCACCGGCTCCTCGCCGCGCGCCTTGAGCGAATCCGCCGTCTCGTAGCCGCGGCCGCCACGGATTTGCATCGTGTCGTCCACGATCTGCCATGCCACTTCCGTGCCCCACATCTTGCACAGCGCGGCCTCCAGGCGGATGTCGGCGTGCTTGTCGCGGTCCACCAGACTCGCGGCGAACAGGGTCATGGACTCCATCGCGAATGTATTCGCGGCCATCCGGGCAATCTTGTCCGCGATGGCCGCGTGCCTGCCGATGGCCGCGCCCCACTGCACGCGCTCGTTCGCCCACTTCTTGACGATGGCCAGGCACTGCTTGGACGCGCCGACACACGCGGCGGGCAGCGTGAGCCTCCCGGTGTTCAAGGTCGTCAACGCCACGCGCAGACCCTTGCCCTCGGCGAGCAGGATGTTTTCGCGCGGCACCTTCACGTCCGTAAATTTCACGACGCCGTTGTAGAGCGCCCGCAGGCCCATGAAGTGGCAGCGATGCGCCACCTCGATGCCCGGCGTGTCCATGTCCACGATGAACGCGGTGACCTGGTTCTTGGCCTTGCCATTGACCATCTTCGGCGGCGTCTTGGCCATCACAACGATCACGCCGGCCTTCACGCCGTTCGTACACCAGAGCTTTTCGCCATTGATGACGAAATGTTTTCCGTCCGGCGTCGGCTCCGCGTGGGTGGTCATCGTGGCGGGGTCCGAGCCGACACCTGACTCCGTCAACGCGAAGGCGGAAATCTCGCCCTTCGCAACGCGCGGCAGGAATCTTTTCTTCTGCTCTTCCGTGCCGAACATGATGAGCGGTTGCGGCACGCCGATGGATTGATGCGCGGAAATCAGCGCGGTCAAACTGCCGTCATAGCTGCCCAGCAGCATCGCGGCGCGCGAATAATTCGTCTGCGACAAACCCAGTCCGCCGTACGCGGGGGAAATCTTGATGCCGAACGCACCCATCGCGCCGAGTTCCTTGATCACCGAGTCGGGAATCTCGCCGGTGCGGTCGATCGCATCGGGGTCCACTTTCTCCACGAGAAACTTTTCCAGCCGTTGCAGGAAGGCGTCACCTTGATCGCGATCCTCGGCGCTCTGCTCTGGGAAGGGAAACAGTCGCGAAAGATCCAGCCGGCCCATGAACATGTCGCCGGCAAAACTGCTCTTTTCCGTGGCGGCATCGCGGGCCGCTTCGGTCAATTCCAGCGCCGCGCGCTGACCGGCGGACATCTTGGATGTGTCAATGAGTGTGTTTTGCTCCTCGGCTTTCGGGGTGGCTTCGGGGGCGGTTTCAGTTTTCATAAAATTTTCTGCTTTGGGCAGCCATGGTTTGCAGCAGGGCGCACGAGGCGAATCGGCTTTCGCCTTTTGCCGCCAGCCTGTTCATCTCCGCGACGATTTGCGGGACGCCGGCGAGGTCGGCAAAGCGCAGCGGCCCGCCGAGAAACGGCGCGAATCCGGTGCCCATGATCATGCCGAAATCCACGTCGGCGGCCTCCGCGACGATGGCTTCCTCCAAGCAACGCGCCGCTTCGTTGACCATCAGCAGCACCATGCGCGTGCGAAGTTCCTCGCGGGGCAGCGCGGCGGCGGACGAGTCGCGCTTGAACTGATCGACCTGCGGGTTGACCTCCGGCTCCGCGCCTTTGGCGCGATGGGTGTAAAAGCCGCTGCCGCCCTTGCGGCCGAGCAGGCCGGCCTGGATCATCTTGGAAAGGACTTCCGGCTTGTTCATCCGGTCGCTGAATTTCGCGGCGAGCGTTTCGGCGACGTGGTTGGAAACGTCCACGCCCACTTCGTCAATCAGCCGCAGCGGCCCCATCGGCATGCCAAAGTCGAGCATCGTCTCGTCAATGTCCTCGACGCGCGCGCCGCACTCGAACAGATGCCCGGCCTCGACGAGGTAAGGCATGAGGATGCGATTCACGAGGAAGCCGGGGCTGTCCTTCACCACGACCGGCAGTTTGCCGATCTGCTGCACGAAGCGCGTCGCGCGCTGCACCACTTCCGGAGCGGTCTCGCGGCCCACGATGACTTCCACAAGCTGCATCCGGTGAACCGGGTTGAAGAAATGAATGCCGACCACGCGCTCAGGATGCCGGGTGCTCGCGGCGAGTTCGGAAACCGACAGCGCCGACGTGTTCGTCGCCAGGATTGTGTTCCGTCCCGCCAGTTCGTCCAACCGCGCGAACAGTTGCTTCTTCAAATCCATCCGTTCGACGGCGGCTTCGATCACGAGGTCCACGTTCGTCAACGGCACTTCAGCAGGGGCGGGGGAGATGTGGTCCAGGCCGGCGCGCGCCTCCACTTTGGTGAACGAGTGACGCTTGACGCCTTGCTCGTAAATCTTCGCGATGCTGGCCAGTCCCTTGCCTACTTGTTCGGCATTGATGTCGCGCAGGATGACCGGCAGTTCCTTCGCGCTGGCCCACTGCGCGATGCCCGCCCCCATCACCCCGGCGCCGACGACGGCGAGGCGGGCGACCGGCTTCGCCTCGGAAGCGGGGAAGGGAGAAATTTTCTTCGCCCGCTCCTGGAGGAAGAAAACCCGGATCAAGTTCCGGCAAACTTCAGTCTGGCCCAACTCAAGAATGGCATCACGCTCCAGGGCGAGCGAATCGGACACAGACTTTGAAATTCCTTTGGTGACCACATCGAGCGCCTTCAGCACCGCCGGATAGTGGCCGCGCGTCTTTTTCAGAATCGCGCCGCGTGCCCGTCCGGCGATGAGCGACGCCGCGAGCGCGCTGTTCATCACGGCAATCTTCAAATTTTTCGGGCGATGGCGGAGGGCAAGGCCGGCGTTCAGGATTTTTTTACGCGCTGTGGCAACGAGGTATTCGCGCGGCACAATCTCGTCCACCATGCCGCACTTGAGCGCAGGCTTCGCGGCGAGCGACTTCCCCGCGAGAATGATGTCCAGCGCCTTCGGCAGCCCGATGAGGCGCGGAAGGCGCGTGGAGCCGCCCCACGCGGGCAGGATGCCGAGTTGCGTCTCCGGCAGGCCGATCTTCGTCGCGCGGTCGGGCGACGCGATGCGGTAGTCGCACGCCAGGCAAATCTCATAGCCGCCGCCCAGACACGCGCCGTGGATCGCGGCGACCGTGGGAAAGGGAAGCGCGGCGATGCGGTTGAACGCGCGCTGGCCCAGTTCAATCAAGCTGCGCAACTCGTCCGCGCTCGCTCCGCTGGCCAGCGACTTGATATCCGCGCCGGCGATGAAGATCGACTTCTTGGCGCTGGCAAGAATGAGGCCCTTGAGCGAAGAGTCACCGGCGATGACATCAAGGTGCTCGTTCAACTCCAGCAGCGTGGCGCGGTCAAAAATGTTGGCCGGCGATTCGGGCCGGTCAAATGTGAGCACGCACAGGTTGTCCTCAGTGATAATCCGCTGGATGGCGGCTGGCACAACATTTGGCGGTGAACCGGCCCGCGTGATGGGTTCGAGGCGTGCGAGTGTCTTGAGTTCGGGATGTTCGGCGAGTGTCATAATCTCTCCAACCAGATGGCGGCGCCCTGGCCCCCTCCTACACAAAGGGAAACCAGGGCGCGTTTAGCCTGCCTTCTCTCCAGCTCTTTCAAGCTGGATAAAATCATGCGCGCTCCCGTCGCACCAACCGGATGACCGAGCGCGATCGCGCCACCATTCACGTTCAGGCGGTCCTTTGGGACTTTGCCGACGTGCCGCGCGCGGCCCAGATGTTTCCGGGCGAACTCCTCGGACTTCATGCAGCGCAACACCGCGATCACTTGCGCGGCGAACGCCTCGTTGATTTCAACGAGGTCCGCCTGCTCGACGGCCAGACCCGTTTTTTCCTCCGCTTTCGCGATGGCGTAAACCGGTCCCAGCCCCATGCGCGTGGGGTCGCAGCCGGCGTAGGCGTAGCCGGTGAGGACGCCGAGCGGCTTGTAGCCAAGCTCGGTGGCTTTTTCCTCAGTCATCACGAGCAACGCCACGGCACCATCCGTGATCTGGGAGGCGTTACCGGCGGTGACGGTGCCGGTCTTGCGATCGAACACCGGTTTGAGCTTGGCGAGCGCCTCAAGGGTTTGGTTGGCGCGCGGGCCGTTGTCCTGCGTGATCGCCGGGTTCGGATTGCGGACGCCGGATTGCGCCGGAAAGACCGGGCAAATTTCCGCAGCGAGCTTTTCGCGGGCGGCGATGGCGCGGGTGTGGGATTCCAGTGCGAAGGCATCCTGTTTCTCGCGGCAGATGCCGTGCTCACGCGCGAGCAACTCGGCGGTGTCGCCCATGTTCAAGCCGCAAACGGGATCGGTAAGGCCAAGTTGCAGGCCGACGCGCGGTGCGAAATCAGCGGGACGAAAGGCGGCGAGGGCGCGAAGTTTTTGGCCAAACGATTTGGCGCGGCCCAGTTTGCCGAACTTCTCCGCAGTGGCGTACGAATAGAACAGCGGCACTTGCGACATGCTCTCCGCGCCGCCGACCAGAAAGATCGAGCCGCGCCCCGCCGCCATTTTCTCGTACGCCTGTGTGAAAGACTCCATGCCCGACGCGCAGTTGCGATGCACGGTCATCGCGGGCACCTGCGGCGGGATTCCGGCTCGCAACGCAATGACACGGGCGATGTTCGCCGCCTCCGCCGGCTGACCCACGCAGCCGAAGATGACTTCATCAATCAGCGCCGGGTCGAGGCCGGTGCGCGTCAGCAGCGCGCTGACGGCGATGCGGCCCAGTTCGTCCGCGCCGAGACGTGCGAGGTCGGTGCCCATTTTGAAAAATGGCGTGCGAACACCATCTACGACAACCAAACGTGGCAAGCTCATACGTTCACCTCTTTCTCAGAGCTTTCTACCGCGCCCGGCTTTGTGGCCGCAAGCGAATCGTCGCCGGCGGGCGATCTGGCCTCACCGACAGAAGCGGGAGCCGCGCCGCGCGTGGGGCGGTGGTCAATGATCTTCTGCTCCTTGAGTTGCGTGCCGACGCCCTGGAGCCGGCGCAATTCATCGGCGTCGTGAAAGACAATCCGGTTCGGATGAATCTCTGTACGCTCGACAAAGCGGTTGTTCAACTCCCGGCATAACTTGTCCTTGTCCACGTCGTTGAGCCGATGAACGTGGAGAATGATTTCATCCAACTCCAGTGGATCATCGTTCTGCTTGCGAAGCTCCAACTGCCACGCGCCGACGTTCGGGGCGTCGTCCAGGACGTGTTCAAGCTGGTTGAAGTCCACGAGCGTGCCTTTGATTTTGTCGAGCTGCATCGCTTTGACTTCCGAGTTGCGGGAGATTTTTCCAACGAGCCGGGGCAACGTGCGCCCGCAGTGCGGGCATGGCTCGTAGCTCATGCCCCCATCAATGATGTCGCCGGTGCGATAGCGCAGGACGACGCTGCCGCGCGCGTCGAGCGGCGTGAAAACCAGCTCGCCCGGCGTGCCCGGCGGGAGCACAACCCCGGTCTTCGGATCAATCACTTCAAAAAGGCCAAGGTCGGGATAAAGGTGGTAGCCGCTCGGAGCCTCATCCATTGGACCGGGGCATTCAGCCCAAGCCATCTTCGCCTCGGTAAAACCGTAAGTCGCCAGCACCTCCACGTTGGGCGAGCCGAGTTTGGCGGCAAGGATGCGGAGTTTTTTGCGGATGCCTTCGGCGACTTTTTCTCCGCCCAGCACGAGCTTCCGAAGACTTTCACAGCGCAAGTCCGCCTCAACGGCCTGCTGCAGGACATGATAAATAAAGGTCGGCATGCCGATGAGCACATCGGGCTTGATTTTTTGAATCATGCGCAGGTTGCCGTCGGTGCCCATGACCTTGCCGCCGCCGGTGCCGAGACAGAACAGGCCGAACGCCGTCGCCGCATAATGCGTGAACCAGAAGGCCAGGTGCGGCGCGTAGGGAAACATGTTCAGCAGTTTGATGTCTTGTTGAGCGCCGCAAACCTGCATGACGCGGTCTCCAGCGCTCGAGAGGTTCGCCAGATCGTGCTGGCTGAAAAGAAAAGGAATTGGATCGGCGGAGCGGCCGGTGGTGCTAGTCATGAAAAGCGGACGGAACTCGCGCTCGAAGCCGTGCTTCACCGCTGCGCGTCCGGAAAGCAGCGCGCGCGCGATGGTCGCGGGGCGGCGGGCCAGCGTGTGCGGATCGGGAATGATCAGAAAATCCCGCGCCTTCTGCGGATGCTCCGGCGTGTTGACGAGGTCGAGCTTGGAGGTGAAGGGGATTTTTTCCAAATCCTCCAGCGTGCGGAAGGAATCGGCGCTCAGGCCGTGCCGGTGGAACAGCTCGCGGTAGTGCGCGGAGAATGGCAGCACCACGTCCCGCAGATAGCGGCGCAGTTTCTCTGCCTGCAAGCGGCGGACAGTTCGCTCAGGTAGCTGTTGCCATTGCGTCGTGAGCAAGGTTGAGTTCATCGGCAGGTTCCTTTCGATTGACCAATGCTTTGATTTCTTCGATGTGTTCCTCGGCTTCGTGGCGGCCGATGGCGATATATTTGCCCGGGTGGCGGAAATCGTGCCAGCGCCCGTCGAAAGACAGCGGACGGAGCACCACGTCGGCATGTTTGCAGGATTGTTCGGCCACGCGCATCTGCGCGCCATGGATGCTCCGCAGGATGATGTCGAGGATGTTTCCCGGCGCGAAATAGTTCAGGTATTGGTTGACCAGTGCCTTGAATTTCTTCCGGCGCCGGCCCAACCGCTCGGCCTGTTCACGGTCGCGCTCCATGCGGCAGCGGAGATAAGCGGGTGTGGGGATGGTGTTCACCGCGATGATGCGCTCAATGCCCATCTCTTCAAGCACGTCCACCGGCAAGGGGTCGGCGATGCCGCCGTCAATGTAGGTCTCCCCTTCATACATGACCGGCGCGCAGGCACCGGGAATGGCGCTGCTGGCGTGGACGGCGGCGGCCACTTCGCCGCTGGAGAAGACCGTGCGTTCAAGCGTGGTCAAATTCGTCGCCACCAGGCGCAAGGGCCGGACCAGTTCCGAAAAATGCACATCGCCAATGGAGCGCTTCAGGCGGCGTTTGACTTTTTCGCCGCGCAGGAAGCCCTGGCGGGGAAGGATGAAGGGATCAATCAGTTCCAGCAGACCCCAGCGGTGTTCGACTTCGCGGGCCAGTTTTTCCATCCCCGCGCCGTCGTATCCAAAGGCCCAGACCGCGCCCACGTATGCGCCCATGCTGCAGCCGGCTACCACGTCCACTTCGATTCCGTTCTCTTCCAACACCTGGATGACCCCGATGTGCGCCAGTCCACGGGCGCCGCCAGAGGACAGGGCCAGCCCCACACGGCATCGGCCAATCTCGCGGGCCAGGCGGCGGATGTCGGCGCTGAAATTCCGGTCGTCCCAATGTCGCAGCCCGTGTGCATGAGCAGGCGACGGGCAGCCGTGAACAAAACCATGGACCGAACTGCCCATTTGTTTCAGAAGCTCGTTGAAATGCTCCTCGTCCTTTTCCCGACAGACAATCGTTTTCAGATTGAGGCTGTCGCTCTTTGGATGGGCGCGAACCTCGCGAAAAAGCTGGTCGCGGTGGTAAAGGTTCTCTGCCGTCGGCTGCAACAACAGGAAAGTGCGGCCCGATTGGATGAGACACTCCATCAGCAACGGCACCGGGGCCAGCACACTCGCGTGCAGTATTACGTACTGGAAATGGCGGGTGAAATGGCTGACGACGGACTCGAGATAGCCGGCTTCCGCCGCTTCGCCAGAAACCTGCATGTGCAATCGTTGAACCTTGTCATCAATCACCTCCAGATGTTCAGAAAACCCAAACTCACCGTTCAGACGCGGCGCCACAGCGGGCCAATTCCGAAGGGAGATCCTGCATTCTTCCGTTTCCAGTTGGACGAGCAGCACGGAGCAGCCAGTTTCAACATGGAGGGTCCGGGCAAGAGTGTCTGCGATAAAACGGTCGGCCACCCGGTCGGACAATGAGGCCAGAGTAACCATGCGCTCCGGACGTGAAGGGGAGGCGAGGCGCGACCGGGATTGGGAAGGCAGCCGAATACCCCGACGATCCAGTTCTGGACTTGATAAATTTAAGTGAACATTCATTTCCGTCGCAGGCGGCGACGGAGGGCTACCTAAAGGCACCTCTTGGTCAACTTCGGGAGTTGACTCCTAGCGGACCGTCGCCGGCCAAATTAACCATTTTGCTGCTACCTAATTTCATTGTGCCTTGGTGCAATATAGGACGAGTTCCTTGGCAGTCAAATTTCGGCCCGCAGTTTCTTGTAGAAATCTTATCGGCGGGTCACCCCAAAAGTTGAGCGGGAGAAAAACCGGCATCGGGTGCTCGAAGTGAAAAGTCGGATGCGTATCCCCGACTCGCGCATCACGGATCCAACGCCGCCAGCTTTGTCGCTTCCGCTTCCCATTCGGCGGTGAGCGCCGGCAGACTGTCCGCCACCTCGGTCAACTCGCGGTTCAATTCCATGGCGCGACCGCCTGACTGATACGTTTCCGGCTTCTCCAGTTCAGCCGCCAGTTCAGTCTGACGCATTTCCATTTTCTGGATTTGTTGCTCAAGCCGCTGCACCCGCTGCTGCCGCTCCTTGCGAACGCGCGAGCGAGTCTGACGCTCCTCGGCTTCGAGCCGCTTTTGATCGCGCGACTTGACGCTGGCACGGTCAATGGGATTGGACTTGATGGCTTCCACCTTGCTCCCTGCCGTCAGCCCGGCCCGTTCCGTGGCGGCGGTCTTGTCCAGATAATACTGGTAGTCGCCCGCGTAATGCGTGAGCCGCCCGGCGTTCACATGCACGACGTGATTGCCGAGCGCGCGGATGAAATAAACGTCGTGGCTGATGAAGATGAGCGTGCCCTCAAACTGCTCCAGCGCGAACAGCAGGGCGTCAATGCTCGGCATGTCAAGATGCGTGGTAGGCTCGTCCATCAACAGCAGGTTCGGCGGATCGAGCAACAACTTCACCAGTGCCAGGCGGCTCTTCTCGCCGCCGCTCAACACGCTGACCTTTTTGAAAACGTCGTCCCCGCGAAACAAAAAAGAGCCCAACACCGTGCGGACAAATTGTTCGGTGATGCGCTGCGGCGTGTCGAGCGCTTCATCCAGCACCGTGCGCTGCGGCTGCAACATCTCGACGCGGTACTGCGAATAGTAACCCGCCTTGACGTTGTGCCCCAGTTCGTGTGTGCCGGATTGCGGAACGAGAACGCCAGCGAGGATCTTCAGCAGCGTGGATTTCCCCGCCCCGTTCGGCCCGACCAGCACCGTGCGCTGGCCGCGCTCGGCCAGGAAGTCCATGCCGCGGTAAACCACGTTCGTACCGTAAGCGTAGTGAACATCCTTGAGCGTGATCACCTTCAACCCGCTGCGCTGCGGCTGCGGAAATGAGAAGCTGATTTTCCGGTCGTCGCTCGTCGGCGCCTCGATCTTCTCCATCCGGTCAATCTGCTTGAGCTTGCTCTGCGCCTGCGCCGCCTTGGTGTTCTTGGCGCGGAAACGATTCACGAAATCCATCAGGTGGGCGATCTCGCGTTGCTGGTTTTTGTAGGAGGCGAGCAATTGCACTTCGTGCGCTTCGCGTTGCACGAGGTAGTCCTCGTAATTGCCACGGTAGCGAAGGAGCTTGCTCTGGCGAATCTCCACGATGCTGCCAACGAGTTGATTCAAAAATTCCCGGTCGTGTGAGATGACCAGGATCGCGCCGGGGTAATTCTTCAAATACCCCTGGAACCAAAGCAGTGCCTCCAGGTCCAGATGGTTCGTCGGCTCGTCGAGCATCAGCAGGTCCGGCTCCTGCACCAGCAACCGCGCCAGGTGCGCCCGCATCACCCACCCGCCGCTCATCTCGCGTGCCGGACGATTGAAATCCGTTTCGCGAAAGCTCAGGCCCGCCAGAATCGTCTTGGCTTTCGCATCCAGCCGGTAGCCGCCCAATTCCTCGAAACGCGTGTACGCGTCCCCGTGATGCTCGATCTCCGTCGGGTGGTCCGCCTCCCACGCCTTGATGAGTTTCTGCAACCGGACAATCTCGGGCGTGATCGCCGTCGCCAGTTCCAACACGGTTTCGTCACCTGCGGGCGCGCTTTCCTGCGGCAGATAACCGAGCGAGATGTTGCGCTCCAGGATGAGCTTGCCGTCATCCGGCGATTCGTTGCCGAGGATGAGCGAAAACAGCGTGGTCTTCCCCGCGCCGTTCGGCCCGACCAGCCCGATGCGATCCTGCCGGTTGACCTGCAACGACGCCTCGTTGAACAAGACGCGGCCGCCAAAAGCTTTGGAAACATCAGAAATCGTCAGCATACAAGCGTGTAGTATGCGCCCAGCCCAATTCTCGAATCAAGAACCAAGCGGAATTAATTCGAGTGCGTGCGGACTCTTGCTGCGCAAATCAGAAAGCGTTCACGCCCTCACCGCCTCCGCGTTCTTCGGCACATCCTTCAACACCTGCGCGATGATGTGATCAGTGGTGATGCCTTCGGCCTCAGCCTCAAAGTTCAGAATCAGCCGGTGGCGCAGTGCGGCGGCGGCCACCGCCTGGATGTCGTCGAAGCTCACATTGAAACGGCCTTGCGTGAGCGCGCGGACTTTGCCGGCGAGGATGAGTGTCTGGCCGCCGCGCGGGCTGCTGCCGAAGCGGAGGAATTGACTGGCGATGGGCGCGGCGGTCTCCGTCTTCGGATGCGTTGCCAGCACGAGCCGCACGGCGTAGTCCTTGACGTGCGACGCGACGGGCACCTGCCGCACCAGGCTCTGCAACTCGATCAACGACGGACCATCGAGCACCTTCCCCGGCTTCACCTTCACGTTCTCCGTCGTGCGATTGAGCACTTCGGTCAGCTCCCCCGCGCTCGGATAACCGACGAGCAGTTTGAAGAAGAAGCGGTCCAGTTGCGCTTCGGGCAGCGGGTAGGTGCCTTCCTGGTCAATCGGATTTTGTGTCCCCAGGACGAAGAACGGCTCGACCAGTTTGCGCAATTCGCCGCCGGCGGTGACTTGTTTCTCCTGCATCGCTTCGAGCATCGCCGATTGCGTCTTCGGCGTGGCGCGGTTGATTTCGTCGGCAAGGATGATGTGAGCGAAGATCGGCCCGCGTTGGAACTGGAACTCGCGCCGGCCATCGGGCGTTTCCACGACGAAGTTCGTGCCCAGAATGTCCGCCGGCATCAGGTCGGGCGTGAACTGGATGCGGTTGAAGGAAAGCTCCAGCACTTCGCTCAACGTGCGGACGAGCAAGGTTTTTCCCAGCCCCGGCACGCCTTCGAGCAGCACATGTCCGCCGGCGAGGATGGCGGTGAGCGTGCCCTCGATGATGGCGTCGTTGCCGACCATGACCTTGCCGATCTCAGCGCGGAGGTTTTGCCAGGTCTGGCGGAAGGAGGCGATTTGGGCTTCGGTGCTCATGTGAAAAGTTTAACCACGGATGACACGGATGAACACGGATTTTTTGAAAAGTGCACGAGCGCGGTGCCCGGAACCGTACGCTGCTACTTCTTGAGATCGTCGAAGTAATCGCGCACGGCGTTCTGGTAGGCGCGGGGAACCTGATCCTGGTTGAGCGCGTTCTGCGCCTCGGTCTGCGCGGCGGTGGCGGCTTCCTCGAATTTCACGTTGCTCGTGCCTTTGATGCTCACGCCTTTCAACGTGATGCTCGGCATCGAGCCGCCGGGTGACATCTGACCGCGCACCTTGGTCGGCACCAGGTCGTCGCGCACGTCATCGGGGCGGTCGGTGTGACCGCGCGGATCCAGGTCGGGGCGCTGCACGTTGGAATTGTCCCAGCGTATGCCGTCGTCGTTGAAGTAGGTCCAGCCGTCTTCCTCAGCCCAGGTGCCCACGCCGCTGCCGGGTTTGCCGCCGTGGCCCCAGCCGCGGCCTTTGCCCTGGCCTTGCGGGCCGGCCTGGCATTCGCCCCAACTCTTGTTCATCGCGATGGCCATTTGCGCGCGGGCCAGCGCGTCGAGCGTGGCTTGAAGCGATTGCGCGTCCTGCATCTGTTGCATCAGCTTGTCCAGTTCCTTCGCGGCGGCGGCGAGGTTTTGCGAGGCGTCAGGCTTCTGGCCTTGTTGCAAATTTTTTGAGGCGTCCTTCAAGTGCTCGCCAACCTTGCCGTACTGGCTGCCCGGCTCGACGGCCTTGGAAACTTCGTCCATGAGCTTTTGCAGTTGTTCCCTGCTCAGTTCGCCGGCCTTCAACTGCTCGAGCATTTTCTGGAGCGTCTGCTGCGCGGCCTGGGCCTGGCCGTTCTTCAACTGTTCGGCGAGGTCTTTGCCGAGCTTGGCGGCCTGTTGCTGGAGTTGCTGCATCGCCTTGGCCATGTCCTTGAGCTTTTCCAGATCGCTCATCGCCAGGTCGAGGTCCTTGAGAAAGAGATCGGTCTGATTGGCCTGGAGCGCGGAGATGGCTTCTTCCAAGCCGGGGAGCGACGCGCCCATTTCCTTCGCCTGGCGGGCCAGGTCGCCGAGCGACTGTGCCATCTGCTCGCGGGCGGCGGCGCCGGCGGGAGAATCTTTGCCCGGCATCTTCGACGCCTGCTGCTGGAGCTTTTGCAGATTCTTCTGAAGCTCGTCGAGCTTGTCGGCGGTGGCCGCGCCGTTGCCGAGGTTTTTTTGAAGCGTCGCAATCTGCTTTTGCAGTTCATCGGGGGAAGCGCCGCCGCTGTTGCCGGATTCGCGCGCGGCTTTTTCCAATGGCTTGAGCGCCGGGTTTTGCACGAGTTCTTTGGCTTGCTCGCCCAGTTTGTCCGTGAGGCTGGCGAGGTCGCGCATCGCTTCGCTGCGGCCCAGGGTGGCTTTGGTGAATTTGTCGCCGAGTTCAGCCGTATCGGTCATGGCCTTTTCCGTGGGGGCCAGCGTGGGCGGGCGCTCGACGAGCATCTGGCGCGTCAACTCCGCCAGGTGCTTGCCCGCGTCGCGGATGTTCGCCGTCTCCTGCTGCTTCCGCAAATGGGCCTGCGAGCGGCGTTCGGGAACAAACCCCAGCCCGGCGGAAAGCGCGAGCGCGAGCAAGGCCCAGCGCATCACGAGGGGCAGACCGAACGGCAGGAGTTGGCGCGGGTCCACCGCCTGCGCGTGCCGCGCCGCGTCGGTCAGGAGCAGATTTTTCCACTCGCCGGTGGCGGACGACGCGGAGACTTCCAGCGCGGTGCTGAGGCGTTCTTCAAAATGTTTCCGGTCGTCAATCCACCGGGCGGCTTCCGCCAGCGAAAATTTCCGCCAGCCGCCCGCGACCAAGCCTGCCAGGGCGAGCGTGACGCCCGCGACGCCAGCCGCCGGGAGAAGCCAACCGGGAACGGGAAACAATTTGAACGCTGCAAGCGCCAGCATCCACAGCACCGCGCCCGCCAGCAGGCCGCGCCCCAAACCATGCCATGCGCGTTCCCAACGCCGCCGCTGCGCCGCGCGGCGGAGAGCCGTTTCGATGAGTTGAAGCTCGCTCATGCTGCGACCGTACCGTGGCACTCGTGCCCATCTTTGGCGAGGCAATTTTCGGAACCCCATTCCCGCAGCGCGCCGAAGGTGAAAGCAGAACATCGAACGCCGAACATTCAATGCCGAACGCCCAATGGTGCCGACTGTCTCTGGTTCCGGGTTCGATGTTCGTTTGCGGGTGCGTGATTTTTTCCGTGAACTTCGCCCTTTGATTTTGAGCTTCCAATCCTCACCTCGCGGCGGACAATGCGCTTCAAAGAACCGTTCAACAGATATATGAAACTGCTCCTGCTCCTCCTTGCCGCCGCAATCGCACTGGCCGCCCGCCTGCCCGCCGCCGATGCGAAGGTTGATTTCACAAAGGACATCCAACCCATCTTCCAAAAAACGTGCCTCAAGTGTCACGGGCCGGAAAAACAGAAGGGCAAGCTGCGCCTCGACACCAAGGCTGCCGCGATGAAAGGCGGCGAAAGCGGCGCGGCCATTGCGGCGGGCGACGCAGCCAAGAGCGACCTGTTCCGGCGCGTCCTGCTGGCCAAGGACCACGACGACTTCATGCCCAAGGATGCCGAACCGCTCGCCAAGGCGCAGATTGATCTGCTACGCGATTGGATCAATCAGGGCGCCGTCTGGCCGGACACCGCCGTCGCCACCGAACCGGCGCGCGCGCCCTCCGGCCCCGTGTTGCCCGCCACCTTCAAGCCAAGCCCCGCCGAGCAAAAAGCCATCGCTGCTTTCGCGCAACAGGGCGTGGACATCCGCCCCATCGCCATGAATGCGCCCTGGCACGAAGCGAACTTCCGCCTGGATGGCGCAGGCGTGACCGACGCCAAGATCGCGCCCATCAAGGATGTGGCGAGCCTGGTCGAACTGAATCTGGCCGGCACCAAAGTCACCGACGCCGGCCTCACCGCGCTCAAGGGACTGCCCCACCTCATGCGCCTGCATCTCGAACAAACCAAGATTTCCGACGCCGGCCTGGCGCATCTGAAGAGCCTTTCCAACCTCACCTACCTCAACCTCTACGGCACCGCCGTCACCGACGCCGGCCTCAAACATCTCGCGGGCCTGAAACATCTGCGCCAGCTCTACGTCTGGCAGACCAAAGTGACCGGACCGGGCGTGACGAATCTGATGAAGTCACTGCCCAACCTCAGCGTCGTCACCGGCTGGGATATTGACGCACTGGCCAAGAAGGCCGACCCCGAGCCGCCCAAAAAAGAAGCCAAGCCGAAAAAACAGTGACCAAGGGCACGGCGTGAAATTCATGCCCGCGAAGCTATGAACCGTCGTGTCATTTTTCGGTTTACGCTCTGGCTGGCAACCGGCATGGCCCTCACGCTAAACGCGGCGAATCCCCCCGTTCCGCCTTCGCGCGGTGATCAGGCGCTGGCCGATTATTTCCGCGTGGAGACGGCGAAGCTCTCCAAGCGATGCCTCGCCGACATCCAGACGCTCGACGATTGGAATGCCCGCCGTGCGCAATATCGCCAGCAGTTGTTCGACATGCTCGGCCTTTCGCCGCTCCCGCCGCGCACTGAACTCAAGGCCGTCGTGACCGGCAAAGTCGAGCACGACCAGTTCACCGTGGAGAACCTGCACTTTCAATCGCTGCCGGGCCTTTACGTCACGGCGAATCTTTACCGGCCGAAGAATCTGGCGAAGCCTGTGCCGGCAGTGCTTTACCTGAGCGGTCACGGGCCGGTCATTTCCAACGGCGTCAGCTACGGCAACAAGGTTTCCTATCAGCATCACGGCGCGTGGTTCGCGCGCCATGGTTACGTCTGCCTCGTGCTCGACTCGCTGCAACTCGGCGAAATTCTCGGCCTCCATCACGGCACATACCGCGAAGATATGTGGTGGTGGAATGCGCGCGGCTACACGCCCGCCGGCGTCGAAGCGTGGAACTGCATCCGCGCCCTGGACTACCTGGCGACGCGCGCCGACGTGGACACAAATCGCTTCGGAGCCACGGGGCGCTCCGGCGGCGGCGCTTACAGTTGGTGGATCGCCGCGCTGGATGACCGCATCCGGGCCGCCGCGCCAGTCGCTGGCATCACCGATCTGCACAACCACGTCGTGGATGGGACGGTGGAAGGGCACTGCGACTGCATGTTCACGGTGAACATGCACCGGTGGGATTACCCGCTGGTGGCCGCGCTCGTCGCGCCGCGTCCGCTGCTGCTGGTGAACACGGACGATGACTCCATCTTTCCGCTGGATGGCGTGCAACGCACATTCGCGCTGGCGCGAAAAGTTTACGACTTGCACGGCGCGAAAACGAAACTTGGTCTGGTCATCGGCCCAGGGCCGCACAAGGACACCCAGGACTTGCAGGTGCCGGTCTTCCGCTGGTTCAACCGGCATCTCAAAGGCGAGGACCCGCTCATCGAAACGGCGGCAACCAGCCTCCTCCGTCCCGAGCAACTCAAGGTATTCTCCACGTTGCCGCCTGATTCGATCAACACGAACATTCACGAGACGTTCGTTCCGTCGGCGAGGTCGCCGATCATTCCACAAACGAGTGAAGCGTGGCGGGCGCAGCGCGATGCATGGATGACCGCGCTGCGGGAAAAAGTCTTCGCGGGCTGGCCCGAGGCGTCGCCGCCCCTGGAGTTGAAGCCGGCCTTTTCCGTCGAGCGAAGCGGCCTGAAGTTTCAGGCGTGGGATTTCACCAGCCAGCCGCAGGTGCAACTCCGGCTCTACGCGATGCAGCGGACCGGCGGGCGCAAGCCGGAGCGCGCCGTGATGACCGTCCTCGATGCCGCCGGTTTTGAAGCCTGGCTCGGCGCGATGCAAAGCCTGTTCGTCCGCGAGTTGACCGATGAATTGACGGGCCAGCCGGCGCCGCCGGACGACGAGCGCGGCTTCGCTGAATTGCGCGAACAGCTTTTGATCAACGGCACCGCGCGAATCTGGCTCGCCCCGCGCGGCATCGGCCTGACGGCGTGGAATCCCGACCCGAAGAAGCAAATCCAAATCCGCCGCCGCTTCATGCTGCTGGGCCAGACGCTCGACGGGATGCGCGTGTGGGACATCCGTCGCGCTCTTCAAGCCGCGCGTGCCGTGAAAAGTCTGGGCACCGCGCCGCTCACCCTGGAGGCCGGCGGCGAAATGGGTGTGAACGCGGTCTATGCCTCGCTGTTCGAGCCGGGCCTCACGGAGCTGAACTTGCGCTCGCTGCCCGCCTCGCACCGTCAAGGCCCCGACTACTTGAACGTGCTCCGCGTGCTGGACGTGCCGCAAGCCGTGGCGATGGCTGCGGCACACGCGCCCGTCCAACTGCATCAAGCGGACGCGGCAAGTTGGAGTTATCCCGCCGCCGTCGCCAACGCCTTCAGTGGAAGTGGACAACGATTCGTGCTCAAGCTCAACCCGCTCAAACAAAATTGAACCGGGTGCCCGGTTCACCAAACGGTTGTCCGCAATCAATTTGACGCGCCTCCGCCCGCCGTGTAGAACCCCAGCCGTGCAAAAGACCGCAAAGTTCCGCCGCATCCTGCTCAAACTCAGTGGCGAGGCGTTGGGCGGCGAGCAGGGCATCGGCATCTGCCCCGACGCCGTTCGCAACATGGCCCGGCAGATCGAGGAAGTGCGGGAACGGGGCGTCCAGGTCGTCATCGTCATCGGCGGCGGAAACATCTTTCGCGGCCTCGCCGGCAGCGAGCGCGGCATCGAACGCGCCACCGGCGATTACATGGGCATGCTCGCCACGGTCATCAACTCGCTGGCGCTCATGGACGCGTTGGAAAAACTCGGCGTCGCCACGCGCGTGCAAAGCGCCATCACCATGTCGCAGGTGGCCGAGCCGTTCATCCGCCGGCGCGCGGAACGGCATCTGGAGAAAGGTCGCGTCGTCATCTTCGGCGGCGGCACCGGCAATCCGTTTTTTTCCACCGACACCGCCGCCGCGCTCCGCGCCAACGAAATCGGCGCCGACGTGGTGTTGAAGGCCACGAAGGTGGACGGCATCTATGACAGCGACCCGAAGACCAATCCCAAGGCCCGGCGCTACGACCGCATCAGCTATCAGGAAGCGTTGCAAAAACGGCTCAAAGTGATGGACTCAACCGCCTTCTCGCTGTGCATGGACAACAAGATGCCGATCATTGTTTTCGACTTCTTCAAAGCGCACAACCTCCGCCGCGTCGTCATGGGCGAAAAGGTGGGCACGCTCGTGGGCGAGTAAGCAAGTGCTCCGGCCAGGCGCCCTCACGCCGTCAGTGCCGCGTCCCAATCCTTCCATACCGGCTCGTAACCGAGGCGACGAATCAGGCTGGCCATTTCAGCGGGCGACCGGACGTCGGCAATCTCAAATTGGCCGGTGGCATTGGTCGCCTGACCATTCGTCGGCGCCCATTCGCTGGAGCCGGAGGCCAGTTCCACAATCCGCCCGCGCTCCGTGTGATGAATCTTTTCCTTGCCCGCGCCGGTGTAGCCGCCCGGCTCGGTGTGACTGCCGGCACTAATAAGCGTGATGCCGAGCGGAATGAGGCCGTCGCGCAGCTTCGCCGGTTCGCGCGTCGAGAGCACCAGGCCCGCATCGGGGAACATCAGACGAAAGGCGCAGATCAGTTGCGCCAGTTCGCGATCGGAAATCTGCGTAAGCGGCTCGAACTCGCCGGCGCACGGACGCAGGCGCGGCAGCGAGATGGTGATCTGTGCCTTCCAGCAATGACGCAGCAGATGCTCCGCGTGCGCGGCGACGCAAATCGCCTCGCGTCGCCAGTCCGCCAGGCCGTAGAGCGCGCCAAGGCCGAGCCGGCGAAAACCCGCCGCATACGCACGCTCCGCCGTTTCCAGCCGCCAGTCAAAATTCCGCTTCGGGCCGGCAGTGTGCATCTCCGCATAGACTTCGCGATCGTAGGTTTCCTGATAAACCACCAACCCTTCCGCCCCCGCCGCAACGAGCGGCCGGTACTCGTCCGTCTCCATCGGGCCGACTTCGAGGGAGATGCCCGGCACCTCCGCGTGCAGCGCGCGGACACATTCGGCGAGGTAACCGTTGGAAACAAACTTGGGATGCTCACCCGCGACGAGCAACATGTTGCGGAAGCCCTGCGCCTGGAGCGCCCGCGCCTCGCGCACCACCTCGTCCGTCGAGAGCGTCACGCGCAGGATGGGATTATCGCGGGAGAAGCCGCAGTATTTGCAGTTATTGATGCACTCGTTGGAAAGGTAGAGCGGCGCGAAGAGCCGGATGACCTTGCCGAAACGCTGCCGGGTCAACGCCTGCGAACGGCGGCAAAGCGGTTCGAGCTGTTCACCGGCCGCCGGTGAAATCAGGGTCGCAAAATCAGCCAGCGCAATTTGTGGCTGGTTCAATACAGTGCGCACGGACGCGATGGTCGCGTGTTGCGAGCGTTCCAATAATGACGCCAGCGGCAGCGTGTTGAACTCAGCGGTAAAACTCATGAACCCAGCGTAGCAGGCAACTCCCAATGGACAAGCGCCGCGCGCGGCCGGGAGCAAGGCTCCGGCGGTGTTTGCGTCTTAAGTCCGGAGCGTTTGGGCATGGACCGGATGGTGCGGCGGAAATTTCTGGCGCGCTGCCTACTCGTCTTCCGAAAGCTTCAGCAGTTCCTCTTCGGTGTACGGCTCCGTGCGATCTTTGATCTTTTCACGGATGGCTTTGACCTGCGCGGGCGTGACGGCCGGGGCTTTGTTGCCGAAGGAGGCGCGGATGAAAGTGAGCACGCCGGCGATCTGTTTGCACTTCTCGTTCTCGTCGCCCGGCAACTGGTCGCCCGCCGCGAACATCGCGCCGGCACCAAACTGCTGGCCTTTGACCTTCATCGGGCCGGTGGCACCCTTGGACACGATGCGCGCGATGCGCCCGGGCGCGGCGGCCAGCACCCACTCCGATTCCGCCAGCGGCGGGATGAAGCGCGACGGATCGCCCTGGCCGTTGGGCTGATGGCATTGCGAACAGATCAACCCGTAAGTCCGCTCGCCGATCGCCATCAAGTCGTCGCCGCTGCCCTTGTCCTGGAATTCGCCGAGGTGCTTGAGCGATTCGTACGGACCGTAAACGCGGGCGTCGAATCCGCCGCCGCCGGCCATCAGATACATGTCGCCCCAGTAAAGCAGCAGCCCCAGCAGCGCGATGAGCAGCACGGGGACGGCGACCTTGCCCGCCACCGGTTCCGGGCCGTCCGCCAGCGGCGCGACGGGCCGCAGCGGCGCGGGGGCGTTGCCGGGCGATGGTTGTTGTTTCTTCTGCTTGCTCATTTCGCGGGAGCGGGAGCGTTGGTGGCCGCCGCGGCGGCCAGCTTCAGCGGCTTGGGCGCGGGTGCTTCAAAGAGCGGTGCGTCGGCCTGCAAACTCAGCAGATACGCCACGAGCGCGCGGGCGGCGGGTTTGGGAACGATTTCAAATTTAGCGTCGGTCGCCGGCTCCGTTTGAATCGCCCCGGCGGAACGCGCGCGGCCGGCGGCGACCGGACGCTTCTCAAACAGGAACGGATAGCGCGGCATCGGCGAGCCGGGCACGGTGAGGCGCGGGTCGTAGAGATGTCGCAAATGCCACTGCGCGTCGGTCAGCCGCGCACCGGCGTTCGCCAGGTCCGGACCGATGCGCTGCCAACCGAGCAGCGCGGGCTGGTCGTAGAGATAATCCTGTGCGACGGAGAGGCGGCGGCCCCAGCCGCGTTGCATGTCCGGGCCGAGCGGCACGAGGACGGCCTCGGCCTTGGCATCTGTTTCGAGGAGTTGCTTCACGGCGGCCTGCGCCTGCGCGCCAGTGAGTTTCCTGAGAATCGTTGTGGGCAATTGCTCGACGAGCTTTGCAGAGTCGGCGGCGAGCGACGGCTTGACGCGGCCAATCGCTTCGATGAGGCCGGGTTTGTTCGTCCCCGCCTCGATGACGCGCACTTCAAACTCCGCCCCGGTCTGGCGCACCTGCTGGCTGTGGCATTCGACGCAGCCCAGCGAGCGATAGACTTCCGCGCCCTGCCGCGCCTCGCCGGAACGCGCCGACGGATACGGCTGCCCGGTGGTCTGGAGCACGACCGGTTGCTGGCGGCCAATCTGCAACTGCGGCAGCAGCACCAGTCCCCAGAAGGAACTGGCCAGCGTGGCGAGAATGCCGAGGAACAGCAGCGGGCCGTTGTTCATCGTTTGCCTCCACCGTTGGCGTCGCCGCCGCAACACAGTTCACACATCCACGCGCAGTGGTTCGCGCACCAGCCGCGCAGCAGCCCGGCAAGGTTCGACAGGAAGGCGAACTGTCCGGCGAGCAAAACGATCAGGCCCAGCGTGTGCAGACCGACCCACGGGATCGTGGACTTCGCCAGCGCGACGAAGGGCACCGCCGGATCGTTCAGCTTCAAGCCCTGAAAAACTCCGCCGATGGCGAGCGGCACGAAGAGGAGCGCAACGCCAATGGTCGAGCAAAGGTAATGAGCACGGATCAACCGCGGCTTGGGCCATTCGGTTTGCAACAGGCGCGGCAGGATGTAGTAGAGGCAGCCGAACAGCACCATGCCGACGAAGCCGTGCAACGCCAGTTGCTTCACCGCGACCGGGACGTAGGTGAATTGCGTCACCGCGCTGACTTCGCGCAGACCGATGATGACGCTCGCCAGCCCGCCGACGAGGTAACAGCCGCCGCCGAAAGTCACGAAACGGAGGACCATGTTTTCCCGAATCTTCGCGCATTGGCCCAGCATGGTAAGGCGCCAGTTCATGCCGGTGGCGATGATCGGCACGAGGAGCAAAACATTCGCGGCGACGCTCGCGGCAGGCATCCAGCGCGGCAGCGGGCCGCCGGTGAGTTGCGTGAGTCCGCTCCAGTTGGTGAAGATGGCGAGCGTCCAAAAGCCGAACACTGCGAGTTCCCGGCTGTGCAGCGGGCGGTTGAGAAGTTTGGGAACAAAATAAAACCAACTGCCGAGACAGACGGGCGTGAGCCACAGGCCGAGCAGGTTGTTCGTGAACCAGGCGTTCACCGCCGCCTGCAACGCGCCGCGCACGGGATCAAGGGCGAGCAGACAGTTCGCCGCCGAGTAAACCCACGGGAACCAGAACAGCGCCGCGAGCAGGTACCACTGCGTCACGTAGAGCGCGCGCTCGCGCCGGAGATGGAAGGTCGCCGCCGCGCAAATGCCGATGACGGCGTAGGCCGCGAACAAAATCCCCGCCGCGTAGCGCGGCATTTCGAGCCATTCAAAGCCCGTGCTCTCGCCGGCGAGGATGGCGACGACGCCGACGGTCACGCCGAGGTTCCAGAAATTTCCGGCGATGATGATCGGCCCCGGGAAAAGCAGGCGCACGTTGCCCAGCCGGCAGAATTGCCAGAGCAGCACACCCATCGCCGCCTGTGAGGCGAAGCCGTAGAGCAGCGCGTTCATCGCCGCCGGGCGCACGCGGCCCAGCGTCAGCCATTCGCAGCCGGCCAGGAAACCGGGGCCGTGCAGTTTGATCGAAGCGATGAGGGCGAGAACGGTTCCACCGACGAGCCAGCCAATCGCGCTCAGAAAAAGCACGAGCAACGGCCAGCGGCAGGAGGCGTCAATTTCGGCGGCGGAGAGGCGCGGTGCGCCGGCACCCGCCGAAGTGGCGGAGGCGCTGCCGGAAGCGAGCGTTGGGGAAACGGGCGCGCTCATCGGTTGCCGGCGGAGTCGGACAGGCGGAACGCGCGCCCCGCTTTCGCAGCGCACTCAAACGCCGCGATCACCAGCCGGGCCAGCCCGAAAGCGCCCGCGCTCAGGATTAACCAGAAAACATTCATCGCCGGTCATTCAAACGGGTTGGGCGGCGCGGCGGGCTTGGGCGGCGCGATGGAGGCCTTGTCCGAACGGGCCACGAGGTTCGACCGCGCGGCGGCGGGGTTTTGATATTCATGGACGGTCAGTTCCACCGCCCGCGCGATGGGCAGGCGCACAAGATCCCTGGTTTGGTCCACCCAACCGTAGTTGTTGACCGCGTCGGTCTCGGCGGCGCGCAGTTCCGTCAGGTTTTTCTTCCGCTCATCGGCCTTCGCCTGGCCCACCGGCGCGGGGCGCGTGTAGTGATACATCGCCCAGACCAGACCGGCGACGATGAGGAACGAGCCAAGGACGCCGACGAACGTGGCGGTCAGATTGCGCTCAGGTGGGTTCGCGTTCATGGGTAGCCTTACTCCGGCGCGGTGGCGGGCGGCAACGGGCCGCCGTGATGCACACCGAGCGCTTCACCCAAGCGCGGGTCTTTCACCGGGTAGGGCGCGTGGCTCGTGAAATACCTGGTGAAGACAAACGCCAGCACGCCCCCGATGAACATCATGCAGGCGATGTCCAGCGGGTGCAGCACGAAGCCGGTCGGGTGCAGCACCGGCATGATGTTGAATGACATGTCCGTGAAGTGCATCAGCCACGCCCACGCGCACAGCGGAATCATGAGCGGCAGCGAGAGCTTGGCGTCAATGCGCAGCAGCGACAGGAACGGCAGCAGGAAATGGCCGAAGATGATCAACATGCTGACGTCCCACCAGGTGCCGGCTTCGCGTTTCACGTACCAGAAGGTTTCCTCCGGCATCGCGGCGTTCCAGATGAGGAAGTATTGCGAGAAGGCGATGTAGGAGTAGAACACGGTGAAGGCGAACATCAGCACGCCGATGTCGTGAAACTGCCGCTGATGCACCACGCCGCTCAACGGGCCGGCGCGCTTGAGCAGCATCGTCAGCACATAAACCGTCGCCAGCGTCGTCCACACGCTTGCGGCAAAATAATAGACGCCGTACATCGTCGAGAACCACTGGTGCTCGATGGCCTTCATCCACATGATCGCGCCCAGTGTGAGCGAGAGCGCGAAGACGTAGATGCCGTAGGCCGAGTGCTTGCGCAGCTTGAAGGTGCATTCCGCCGCGCCGGTCTCGTCCTGCTTCAGCGACCAGTAGCGCAGTTTGTAGGAAAGGAACGACCAGACGGCGAAGAGCAGAATCGCGATGCCGTAAAATCCCGCCGGGGTGAAGATCGGCTGCTTGGCGTGAAGCGCGTGGTCGGTGTGCGCATCCAGGCCCATCCACGGGTAAATTTTTGGCGCCAGCACGGCGATGGGGATGAACAGCACGGCCATCACCGGCAGCAGAAAAGCCAGATGCTCCGTCACGCGACGGATGGGCACCGACCAGCTTGCGTCGAACAAATGATGGATGATCGTCAGGAACAAGCCGCCCAGGCAGATGCTCAGGAAAAACATGAACGCCAGCAGGTATGAATAGGCGAACTGCTTCGTGTTCACGAAAACACCGATGAGCGCGCCGAGTCCGCCCAGGAGGATGAGCAGCTTCGGCACGTTGCTCCACTTGGGACCGAGCGCCGCAGTGGGCGAATGGGTGGCGGTGACGGCGGGGTTCATATTATTTCGTGCCGGTCGCGCCGGGAGGCAAAGGTTTTGTGAGCGCCGCGCGGCGATCCGCCGGCACATCGTCCAGCGACGCGAGCCGGCTGCGTTGCAGGGCGCGGACAAAGGCGACGATGGCCCAGCGGTCGGGCACGTCAATGTTCGCGGCGTACGGCCCCATCAACAGCGAGGGGCTGCCGTGGGTGATGGTGTTGAAATACTGGCCGTCGCTCATTTTCACCAGGCGCGCGTCGTGAAAGCTGGCAACGCCGGCCATGCCGTACTTGGTGGTGATGCCCTTGCCGTCGCCGGTCGCGGCGTGGCAGGGGGCACAGTTGATGGTGTAGCGCTGCTCGCCACGCGCCAGCAATTCCGCCGTGACGGGCACAGGGAGAATTTCCACCCAGTTGGTCGTGCCGGGAAGCTTGCCAGTGTTCACCGGGGAATCCTCGTAGTGCGCGCCGCGCGCGACGGTGCCGGCGACCGGCAGTTGGGAACTCTGGCCGCTGGCGAAGAACGCGTTCGGCGCCTGCGGACGCAGCTTGGGCTGGCGATCCATGTCCGGGAACAACTCGATGGGCGTGCGGCGCGAGGCGTCCCCGCGTTTGCCGGCCACGAACATGACCGTCACCAACAGCAGCCCGAAGATGAGCAGGAAATAGCGCATCAATCCCTCACTTCTTCGATGTGCTTGCTGCCGGCTTTTTCCAGCAGCTTGCGGGTTTCGGCGTCGGAAAACTTTGCGTCCGCCGCCTCGATGACCACGAAGAAGCGGTCATGCGTGACTTTGGAAAAACGCGGGCTGTTGAACACCGGATGATGCAGGCGCGGCAGGCGGTTCAGGAACAACATGCCGCCGAGCGAGCCGAACGCGCCCAGCAGAATCGTGCATTCGTAGGCGACGGGGAAGCCGTAGATGGGGCTGAAGAGCGGCTTGCCGCCCACGACGATGGGGTAGTCGTAGGCGTTCATCCACCAGATCATGAAGTAGCCGAGCGTGATGCCGGTCAACCCGCCGAAGAAAGTGAACCAACCGACTTTGGATTTCGCCAGGCCCATCGCCTCATCCATCCCGTGAACCGGGAATGGCGTGTAAACGTCCCAGCGCTGATAGCCGGCGTCGCGCACAAGCGCGGCGGCGTGCAGCGTGTCAGCGGCGGTTTCGAATTCGGCGAGGATGCCGTATTTGGTCGTGGCCGACATCAGTGATGCCCTCCGGTTTTGGCGCCGCCCAGCGGATGATGCGGGTCGGCCTGCGGCGTGACGCCTTTGACTTCTGAAATCGCAATCACCGGCAGGAAGCGGATGAACAATAAGAACAGCGTCATGAACAATCCGAACGTGCCGACGAACTGCCAGATGTCCACCCACGTCGGCTGGAAGTAGGCCCAGTTGCTCGGCATGTAATCGCGGTGCAGCGACGTGGCGATGATGACGAACCGCTCAAACCACATCCCGATGTTCACGAAAATGGAAACGACAAACACGAACCACATCTTCGTCCGGCACCACTTGAACCAGAAGAGCTGCGGCGAGACGACGTTGCACGTCACCATCGTCCAGTAGGCCCACCAGTAGGGGCCGAACGCGCGGTTTTTGAAGGCGTAGAGTTCGTAGGGGTTGCCGCCGTACCACGCGATGAAGAACTCCATCCCGTAGGCGTAGCCGACCATCGAGCCGGTCGCCAGGATCACCTTGCACATCAGTTCGACGTGGCGCGTGGTGATGACTTCCTCCAAATGGCAGATCGAACGCAGCGGGATCATCAGCGTCAGCACCATGCCGAAGCCGGAGAAAATCGCACCCGCGACGAAGTAAGGCGGAAAGATGGTGGTGTGCCAGCCGGGCACCTGCGACACCGCGAAGTCGAACGACACGATGGAATGCACGGAGAGCACCAGCGGCGTCGAGAGGCCGGCGAGCAGCAGATAGGCTTTCTCGTAATTGCTCCAGTGCCGGTTCGAGCCGGTCCAGCCGAGCGCGCCCAGACCGTAAAGCATCTGGCGAATCTTCGACTTTGCCCGGTCGCGCATCACCGCGAGGTCGGGAATCAACCCCATGTACCAGAACAGCAGCGAGACGGTGAAGTAGGTAGAGACGGCGAACACGTCCCACAACAGCGGCGAGCGGAACTGCGGCCAGATGGAGTTGGCGTTCGGCAACGGCAGCAGCCACCAACCGAGCCAGATGCGTCCGATGTGAATCAGCGGGAACACCATGGCGCAGATGACCGCGAAGATCGTCATCGCTTCCGCCGCGCGGTTGATCGAAGTGCGCCAGCGTTGCCGCAGCAGGAACAAGATCGCCGAGATCAGCGTCCCCGCGTGGCCGATGCCGATCCAGAAGACGAAGTTCGTGATGTCCCACGCCCACGCCACCGGAATCATCAAACCCCACACACCCACGCCGGTGGACATCAGGTAGAGCACCATCGAGAAACACACCAGCATGATGAGGAAGCTTGGCACGAACGCCGTCCACCACCATTTGGGAGTCCTGCCTTCGGCGACGCCGGCGATGTGGTCGGACAGCCAGCCGATGCCGCGCCCGTTCAAGACGAGCGGCTGGCGCTCCAGTTCCTTCGGCGTGTGTGGAATTGAAGGCACGGATTTGATCAATTGCTGCGTGGCCATCAGTGCGCTCCCTTCTTCTCACCGTGCGCGGGAGCGTCGTGGCTGTGGGCCGCGTGTTCGGCATACGGCTCGCCGAGTTGCTGGTCCCAATACTCTTTGATGTTCAGCGGCACTTCGCGGAAGTCGGGCATCTTCGGGTTCGGGTTGCGCACGCGCGCCAGATAAGTCAGGCGCGGACGTGTGTCCAGGAAACCGAGCACCGAATAATCGCGCTCCTGTTTCTTGAGTTGCGACACGCGGCTGTCCGGGTCAAGCAGATTGCCGAACACAATCGCCTCCGCCGGGCACGCCTGCTGGCACGCGGTCTTGAAGGTGCCTTCGGGCACGCGCACGTCGCCGGACGCGCCGGCCTTGACCTTCTGTGAAATCTTCGCCGTCTCGATGCGCTGCACGCAGAAGGTGCATTTCTCCATCACGCCGCGCATCCGCACGCTCACGTCGGGGTTGCGCGCGAGCTTGAGCAACTCCCATTCGTCTTCGGGCCGGCTGCTCTTCTCCGGATCCTTCCACCAGCGCAGGACTTCCCATTCGCCCTCGTTGAAACTCGTGACCGGACTCTTGTAAAGCTCGCCCAGCGGCCGTTTGGTGAAGTCAAAAAAGTTGAACCGCCGGACCTTATACGGGCAGTTGTTCGAGCAATACCGCGTGCCGACGCAGCGGTTGTAGGCCATCACGTTGAGGCCCTCTTCGTCGTGAACAGTCGCGTTTACCGGGCAGACGCTTTCGCACGGCGCGTTCTCGCAATGCTGGCAAGTCATCGGCATCACGACTGTCTGCGGGTCGTCAACGTGCTCGTTGTGATGCTTCTCCCGCGCGCCGCTGTAGTAGCGGTCAATGCGCAGCCAGTGCATCTCGCGATTGCGCGAAACCTGGTCCTTGCCGACGATCGGAATGTTGTTCTCGCTCTGGCAGGCCACCACGCACGCGGAACAGCCGACACACCCGTTGAGGTCAATGGACATGCCCCATTGGTGCGTGTCGCTCTTGAACACCTGCTGCGAAAGATCCTTGCCGGACTGCCCCTTCCGCTTGTCGTAGCCCTCGTAGGGATGCTCGTAAATCATCTTCGGCATCCCGGTCTTCGGATCCATGATCAGGTGCTCGGTGTGCGACTCCAGATCCATGTTCTTGGCGAACTTCGGATGCGCCTTGAACTGTTCCGCATTCGCCTCGCGGATGATCGGCCGCCCTTCCATCGAGCCGTGTTCCTGCGTAGAAGCAACTGTGACGCTTTCGCCTGTTTTGCGAACTTTCGCTCCCGCAGCGATATGTTCCGCGCCGCTGGTGCGGAGAGCGTAGGCGTTGTACATGCCCGCACCGTGTCCGACGCGACCAGTGCCGCCTTTGACATCCCGCTTGCGACCGTAGCCCAGAGACAAACCAACAGTGTAGTCAGCGAGTCCCGGTTGAATCCAAGCCGGTCCCTTGATCTTGCGACCGTTCAATTCGATTTCAACCACGTCAACCACACCGTGCTCACGCTCAGTTTGTTGAGCGGAACGCAAGCCCAACTCCTCCGCCGTCTTGCGGCTGACGAGCACCACGCCGTCCCAGACAATCTTCGTGATCGGGTCCGGCAATTCCTGGAGCCAGCCGTTGTTGGTCCAGCGGCCGTCGTCCATTTTGTAATCGCGGTGGAACACGACCTCCAGATTGTCCTTGCCGGGCGCGGGTAACGGCGCGGCGGCGGTGAACGCGGCCCCAGCCCGATCCGGCGTGAACGCCGCCAGCGTCAGCGGCTTGGCCGCGCTGCCCGCCAAATAACCGTCGTGCAAAAACTTCTTCCACTTGTCCTCGAAATTATCCGCGCCGACGGCACCACGGAACGTCTCGCGCGCGATGTCGTGCGAACGGTTCGCCGGCAATCCGCCGAGCCGCGCGAGCACTTCGAGCTCCGTCAACCCGCCGAACAGCGGTTCGATAAGCGGCTGCACCGGCACCAGTGTGCCGTCCGAGGTGCGCGCGTCGCCCCAGGATTCGAGATAATGCGCCGCCGGCAGATGCCAGTTGCTCGCCGCGAACGTCTCGTCCTCGTAATAGCCCAGGCGCACGACCGTCTTCGCCTTGCGCTGCGTGGTCGCCCAATCAAGATCCGCCGGCGCGTTGAGCACCGGGTTGCCGCCCAGCACCACCAGCGTGTCCACCTGCCCGGCGTTGAGCGATCGCGCCAGTTCGACCAGCGGCAACGCCGACGCCACCGCGCTCGCGGGCGCGTGATACGAAACCGTCTTGCCCACGTTTTGCAACGCGGCGTTGAGCACGTTCGCCAGCACATGCACCGCCGCCGGCTGCCGATAACCGGCCAGCACCACCGACGCGCCCTTCTGTGACAGCAAATCCTTCGCGCATTCGGCGATCCATTCCGGCTTCACGCCGGCGGGCAGCGGGAAACGTCCCGCCAGCGCCGTCACCGCGGCGTTGTCCGGCGCGATCTGCGCCGCGACAGCGGCGGCCACCGCGAGCACCTGGCTCGTCGGCACGCGGAGACGGTGATCGGCGTTGATGCCCGTGAGCGTCATCAACCCCTCCACCGCGTAAAGGCGGTTCATCGCATCACCGGGCTTGTTGACACGCCGGCCCCTGGCGAAGTCGCGGATGAACCGGCAACGGTCCTGTTCCGCACCAATGAAATCGCAGTCCAGCGACAGAATCACCTTCGCCTGGTCCAGCTTGTAATACGGCTCCGCGGCCACGCCGGCCAGCGCGCTGGCGGCGGCCTGATGCACGTCGAAATCCACCGGCTCATGGACGTGCCAGCGCGCACTGGGAAATTTCCGCGCCAACTCCGCCTGCAACCGCACCCGCGACGGCGAACTGCTTCGCTCCAGCAAAAACGCCAGCCCCGCGCCGCCGTTCCCCGCGAACCGCTGCGCTGTCGCCGTCAGAAAATCCAGCGCCGCCTCGCGCGTCACGTTGTTCCCGTCCTTCGCGAACCGCTGCGCGCGATCCGGATCGTAAAGCCCCAGAATCGAAGCCTGCGCGAACGTGTCCGTCCCGCCGTTGCTGTCCGGATGCTCCGGGTTGCCCTCGATCTTCGTCGGGCGGCCCTCGTGCGACTTGACCACCAGCGGGATGGCCGTGCCGCGCGTCGGCATCGCCGTCGCGTAATACTGCGCCACACCGTGGACGTAACCCTCCGGCATCTTGGAAAACGGCAGGATCTTCTCCACCGGCCGCCGGCAACCGCTCAGACCGAAGCCCGCCAGCAGGAACGACGCGGACATGATCTTCATGAAATGCCGCCGCGACACCGCGTCGCCGTCCTCGCCCACGCCCTGCGGGAACTCCTTCTCCACCCACTGCCGGAACTCCGGCGCCTGCGCCAGATCATCCAGGCTGCGCCAGTACTTAATGCCGCTCACCGGCTCGGGACAAGGTGGGGGAATCGTTTTCATCGGTGACAGGCGGAACAATTCTGCGACGCATTGACGTGCCAGTTCGTGACCGCCTTCGCGCCATAATCCATCGGCACACCGCCGGTGCCCGGCATCCAGGCGAGGTCCGTCACCTTGCCAGGCGGACGCAGGTTCGGCCCCGGATTGCGATGGCAATCCAGGCAGAACGTCATGCTCAACGGCTTGGCGTGCTGCACCTCCTCCATCTTGTCAATCTGCCCGTGGCAATGCACGCAACTCACCCCGCGATTCACATGCACCGCATGATTGAAATAAACATAATCCGGCACCTTGTGAACCTGCACCCAGGGAATCGGCTTGCCCGTGTTGAAACTATCCCGCACCAGCGCCAGCTTCGGGTCCTCCTTGAGCACCTGATTGTGGCAGTTCATGCAGGTGTTCGCCGACGGCACATTGGAATACCACGACTTCTCCACCGCGCTGTGGCAATAGCGGCAATCCAGCCCCAGTTGATCCACATGCACCGAATGCGGGAAGGACACCGGCTGGATGGGCTGATAACCCACGCGCGTGTATTTGGGGGAAAAGTAATACCAGATGCCGGCCCCCGCGCCGCCGCCCGCCAGCATCACGCCCACGATGAGCATCGCGGGCAGCCGGTTGGTCCATTTCGGAAAGATAGCTGGCATCAGACTAAAATCGTTTTAATTGCGCGACGTTTGGGCGCCTGACCCGCAAAGAATTGCCAGACGGCGGTGATTCTTGGCAACGGCGCGCCGCCGTCAACCAATATTTCAACATCATTCGGGCCAATTCAACGCTGGAAACAGAATAAGAAACACTTGTCAGCGCGCAAAAGGTTTAACGCACCGTTCCGGGCGACGCAAGCCTTGTTTGGGGCAACCGTCACATTTAGGTATGCTTAATGACCCGGATAAGCGCGCTTGCTCGGGGGAGGCGCGGATGGGACTCCCGCCGACGAGTTGTTTGACCTTGCCATCATGCAGGCCAATGCGTGGAAGAAACATGCTGCGAAACTAAAGCTCCATGATTCAAGCTCCAAAGACCGCTTACGACCTGTCTGGGTAATCCCCGTCAACTTGGACGCTGGATGAATTCACGAACCGCACGCTGCCGCCTAGAAAATGAAGCTCCCTCTCACCGCAAAACAGCTTCGGGAAACTTCTGCTTCCACTCATTAAAAGCCTTCAGCATGGCATCGTGAACAGTCTGGGCTTCAGCTTCTGATTTGAAGTACAAAATCGCTGGCCTAGCACCGGTGTAGAAGCTCACACGATCGATTGGATCAGCGTCCAAAACGAAAGCATCGCGTGACGTTCCGTCCCCGACATCGCCGATTCTCTTTACTTGGGAAAACAGAACATCCTCGTTATCCTTGCCATCGTAAAACGTAAAGTGATCAATGGTGCGAAACTTCAATGACACATCCGTCAATATCACACTCCCCTCCGTTGGGAATGTCGTCCCGCCTTGGCCCACCCCTAACTTCTGAGCTAACGAAAATGTACTAAGCGTTCGCGTCTCAATTATGGAGTTGGCAAGCACTTCTGCAACACGCTGCTTCTCTAGCTCTTGTTTTTCTTCCTCCCGTTGCCGCTGGTTAAGCATCTTAATCGCGGCTGTATATTTTTCCGGCGAAAGAAGCACATCGCCATTGCTGTCTTCTAAACCTTGGTCGGTGAAACGAAAGTAAATCACCTGACTTGTTCCCAAAGCTGTTGTAACGATACGCAACGTATTATTCGGCTTGGTATATCGGCAAAGGAGCGTTGTTCCACGCTCGGCTAATTCGCACTCGTCCTTTGAGACAAGCGTCAGCACGGTTTTGCCGTTAAGTGATTTGTAAACCTGTCCTTGAAATGGTTCGGCCTGAATTGCGGGCGGGCGTGGACTATCAGTGTTATTCGCAATTGGTGACGTTGGCGACTTGTTACAGCCTCCGGTGAGGAAGCCAAGGGCAACGAGCGTTCCAAGAGATTTGATATTCATTTTCATAAGCATTATTGATGCACAGCATTTTTCTGCCGTCTAACCTTTCTGTCAACTGAAAGGGATGGTCGTTATACAGCGTGGGTGACGCATCGTCTGTTCAAGGCGGTAAACTGGATGTGTATTGCTGTGCAAGCCTCGCCACGCTGCGCCGCCCCCTGCCCCGCGTCAACCGCGTTTTCCGGGCGCGCTATCGCACGAAGCGCCAACGGCGCGGGCCATGCCAGCCTGGGCCAACGGCCCAGGAAAACCGGCGGTGGCGGCCGGAGGGCTGAAGGCCCGATCCAAATCCCCCGGCGAACGACTGATTGACACGGGCCTTCAGCCCTTGCCCATCCGTTGGCCGACGACCTGGGCCGTTGGCCCAGGCTGACATAAACCGGGCCTTTGGCCCTGCGGAGCACCATCACTTGTCTCCGCTGTTCCGTCCGCGCGGGTGCATAGGCGGTGCGCCAGGGGGGCGGTAACGCTTACGGAGGGGCCGGACGACTCGCACCTGGAACTTGTTGCCGCGACGGAGGCCATCATCGGGTCGCGTATGGAACTTGTTGCCGCGACACAGGCGATGTCCATGTCGTCGGTGGAACTTGTTGCCGCGACGGAAGCGATGTTCATGTCGTCGGTGGAACTTGTTGCCGCGACGAAGGGGTAAACCGGATCGCGAGCGGCAAATTTTGCCGATAATCAGGGCGAAACCTTGTGGGTCAGGCTTCCAGCCTGACGGTTCTGGCCGCATCTTGCGGCCAGTTCCAAGGTCACACCCCACATCAACACGGGGCTGGGATGCCCCGTTAACCGTCAGGCTGGAAGCCTGACCCACCTTGCCGCCCGCACTTCCCACCGCCCCTGTTTCTCTCTTGGCACCCGTTGTGCTGAACACTTCTCAGCCGGCAATGACGCCGGCAAGTTTTGTATCGGTCCACAACCTATAAGAACTGAAGCGCACAACTGAATCGCGAACATATCAATAGACACCCAAAGGCATATTATGGCATCCAATTCCATCCCCCAAAACATCAGTGACTTGTTTCATCTCGGCAGCGAGTGTCAGGCGGGCGCGACGACGCTCGGGCCGAGCATCCCGCTGTTGATCAACACCGGCGGGGTCATCGGCAGCGACCGCGCCAACGCGCTGCAATTGCAGTCGAGCTATCGCACGAGCCTGTCCGGGCTGCCGGCCTTGCGCACGGCGGCGGCGCTGGCGCGCACGAACGGGCGCGCGTTCGCCACCAAGGCGCGCAACTGGCTGGAGAATTCGCTCGGCCCGAAGTGGACCCTGGCCTGGAGCGCGGTGGGCTTTGACAATCATTCGATCAAGATCCCGCGCACGGACGCGGGTTTGCAGGCGTTGCTGGAGCGGATGGAACTTTATTTCGGCGACAATCCGTCGCAGGAGAATCCCGATCCGAAGGTGAATGTGACGTCCGCGCGCGCGGGCACCTTCGCCACGGCGCTGAAGAACTCGACGACGGCGCTCAACGCCAAGGAGCAGGATGCCGGCACGAAGAAGACGGGCCGGGACACGGCGGTGAAGACGTTGCAGGCGCGGTTGCGCGGGCTGGTGGCCGAGTTGCGTCAGCGCATCGGCACGGAGGACGCCCGCTGGCGGCAGTTCGGCCTGAATGTGCCGTCCGCGCCCACGGTCCCCGCCGTGCCCAGGAACCTGGCGGTGAATACGAACACGCCGGGCGAGTTTTTCATCACCTGCTCGCCTTCCGCCAATGCGACGCATTACCGGTTCTTCACGGAGCGGGAGGAGGATCTGGAGCCGGTGTTCGCCGGGAGTTCCGCCGCGCCGATGTTTCATCTGGCGGGGCTGACGCCGGGGCAGGCGTATGACGTTTTTGTGACGGCGGCGAGTGCGAGTGCGGAGAGTCGTTTGAGCAAGCCGGTGGCCGCCGTGGTCGGCGGCGCGCAGCAAGCGGCAGCGTAACCGGCACGCATTCGTGCGTCACACCCGCCCGGCGGCCCATGGAGGGGCTGCGGGCGGGATTTTTTTTGGGGAGGAGATGGGAGTTGGGAGTTGGGAGATGGGAGTTAGGAATTCACAAGCACGTCCAATCACTGACTCCCATCTCCCATCTCCCATCTCCCAACTTCTGACTACTCAACAATCACCGGCGTGCCCACGCCCACCAGTCGCAGCAGCAATTGCGCGTTCCAATTGGCCAGGCGGAAGCAGCCGTGCGATTCGGTGCGGCCCACGTCCTCGGGGCGCGGCGTGCCGTGGATGCCGTAGCCCGGGCGGTCCAGGCCGATCCAGGCCACGCCCACCGGGTTGTTCGGGCCGGGTTGCAGGATGAGTTTGCGGCCCAGTTGACGGGCCTCGGCCGACTCCGGGAACACGTCCGGGTCGAAGGTGTAGTTCGGGTCGGGCGCGATGACGGCGACGTGGAGTTCGCCGACGGGCCGTTTGTCCACGCGCTGCGCGATGCTGCACGGGAAGTGCGCCAGCAGCCGGCCCTGTTCATCGAACGCTTCGAGCATCCGCTCCGCCAGGACGATCTTCACCACAGCCGCGCGCCCGTTCACCGGCGGCGGGCTGATGTTCGGCAGGACGACGCTCGCGCCGGCCACGACGTTGCTCCAGTCCACGCCGGGATTGAGCCGGCGGATGAAGTTCGGGTGCGCCTGGCTCTGTTCGGCCACGAGTTCGAGGATGGTTTCGTAATCGAGACGGGCTTGCTCGGACTTGGCGAGCCAGGTCTTGCCCAGGGGCTGGAGGCGCGCGAGGGCGGCGGCGGTGACGGTGTAATTGGTAAGCGTGGGCGGGGTGAGCGCCAGCCGCACGAGGGTCACGTCGTCGAGGTCGCCGGTGGGGGGAAGTTTTTCGAGGCGTTGAAAGGCGCGCAGGGCGGTGCGGGTTTGTGAGCCGGCGGCGCCATCCATCGAGCCGGGGGAAATGCCCAGTCGCGCCAGGGCGAGTTGCGCCTCGAACACGCGCGGGCTGGCGGGGGTGTTGGTGAAGGTGGCGGAGGGCCGCTCGCGCACCACGGGAACGAGGAGGGGCGGTGCGGCGGCGGGGTTGTCCCGGGATGCGGTCGCGGGCTTCGCCGAGGCGCCGGGCACGGCGTCCGGCGATGTGGCGGCCCTCCCGCCGCGCCACCACAACCAACCCAGCAGCACGCAGGAGAGGATGGCCAGTGTCCAGAGCAGGCCGCCGCGCAGGATGTGGCCGCGTTGTGAGTGCCGCAGTGGGGCAGGCGCCCTCGCCTGTCCCAGTCTGACGGGCGCCTCGCCCGTCGAACCTGCGGGCGGGGCGCCCGCAGGACTTTCGCTGGCGGGGGCGCCAGCGCCACTACGGCCACTACTGCCACTACCGCCAGCGCCATTATCACTGCCGCGTTTCAGCCACAGTGTGAGATTTGGAAATAGTGTCGCCACGCGCGCGTCCTCGATGCGGTTAGAGTTCAAAGAAGGAACGGAGCCGGCCCAGGAAGCCCTGCGTGTATTCACGCTGGCGTTCGCTCGCGACCTGCGCGGAGGGGTTCTCCGCGAGGACGCCCTCGGTTTCCAGGCGTCGCCGGGCCAGCAGTTCGCTGAGGCGCTCGAGGAGTTCGGGCTGGTGTTGCAAGACTTCCGCGAGATGCGGGCGGGCAATCTCCAGGATGTCACAATCGGTCCGCGCGATCACGGTGGCACTGCGCTTCTCGCCGGTGAGGAGGGACATTTCGCCGAAGCAATCACCGGCGCGCAGGGACGCCACGCGCGCGGGCGTGTCGTGATGCCGCACGAGCACGTCGGCCTCGCCGCGCAGGAGCAGGAACATCGAGTCGCCGGCGTGGCCCTGCTCGATGATCCTTTCGCCGCGTCCGAAGCGGGCTTGCTTGGCGCGGGCCAGCAACGTGTCGCAGTGCGCGTCGGACAGGCAGGCAAACAGGGTTTGCTGGCGCAGCACGCCGCGCGGGCCGGTCAGGTCCGGCGCGGCGGGTTCGCCGGTGCCGGGCGTTTCCAGATGCAGGGTGCGGATGGGATAGGGGATTTTGATGTGATGGCGGCGCAGTTCGTACCAGACGTTGGTGCGGATGGCGTCGGTGATGTCGTTGAAGCGGGCATGGTCGCCCATCCAGAATTTGATTTCATAGACGGCGGCCGAGTCGGCGAAGTGGCTGAGGTAGATCTTGGGCGCGGGTTCGGGCAGCACGCCGGCAGCGTGGAGCGTGGCGTGGAGGAGCGCGTCTTTGACATCGTTGGGCGGCACGCGATTGTCCAGGCCGACGGTGATCCGCATGGCGTGGAGGATGTCGGGATAAGTGAGGTTGACGACGGTTTGCCTGGTGATCTGGTTGTTGGGGATGTCGAGATAGACGTTGTCGTTGGTGCGGAGGCGGGTGGAACGCCAGTTGATTTCGATGATCTCGCTGTGGCGCTGGTCGAGGATGATCCAGTCGCCGGGCCGGAAGGGTTTTTCAAAATGAATGATGAAGCCGGCGATGATATTGCCAAGGGTGTCCTGCATGGAGAGACCGAGCAACACGACCAGGATGCCCGAGCCGGTGAGCAGGCCGGGCACCTTCACCTCGAAGATGAAGTTGAGCACCAGCAGCACGGCGATGATGAAAATCACCAATGACACGACTTCGCTCATGAACTTGGGAACCTGCGTGCTGCGCTGCTTCTCGAAATACAACTCCCAGAAAAAACGCCGCACCAGCGCCAGCAGAAAGACGGTGCCGAGCATCGCCACCAGCGCGCCGAGGAAACGGAGCAGGGTGAAGTTGACCGGGAAAAATGTCAGCGGGATGAAGATCGCCGCCGTCAGGCAGAGCAATTGATACAGCACGCCCAACCGCACACCCGCGCGGCGCTTGAGCCAGCGGCCGAGCGCGACGAGCAACAGGTAAATGGCCACCGCCGCCGCCGCCGCCAGCGCGGCCTGGGTCAGTTGAATCTCGGGCATCGGAGGGGAGTATGGGGCAGAGGCGCGCGGAGGACAATCCCGGCGATGGAACTCACTTCAAACGCGCGGGGTCCGGCAGATTTTCCTTTGCACTCCACGCCACCAAAGCTAATTTTCTCCCGGTGTGTCCGATGGTGTAATGGTAGCACAAGGCCCTTTGGAGGCCTTTGTCATGGTTCGAATCCATGTCGGACAGCCACCTTGATCCGCAACCGGTCACTTCGCCAGGCCGCGCGCGAACTTCTCCAGCCGGTCCAGCCCCTTCTCGATGTTCGCCAGGCTCGTCGCGTAGCTGATGCGCAGGTAGTCGTCCGCGCCAAAGGCGATGCCGGGGACGGCGGCGACCTTCTCCTGCTCCAGCAGGCGCGCGCAAAATTCGGCGGACTTGAGGCCGAGCTTGGAGATGTTCGGAAAGAGGTAGAACGCGCCCTTCGCGTTCACGCACGAGATGCCGGGGATGCTGTTCAACTTTTTCCACGCGAAGCTCCGGCGCCGCGCGTATTCGGCGAGCCAGACCGCCAGATGATCCTGCGGCCCGGTGAGCGCAGCCACGGCGCCCTTTTGGGCGAAGCTCGTCGGGTTGCTCGTGCTGTGGCTTTGGATGGCGTCAATGGCCTTCGCAATCGGCTCCGGCGCGGCCAGGTAGCCGAGCCGCCAGCCCGTCATCGAATACGCCTTGGCGAAACCATGCACGACGATCGTGTGGTCGTAGTGCGCGGACGAAAAGCTCGCGACGCTCGTGTGGGTCGCGCCATCATAGACGAGCTTCTCGTAGATCTCGTCGCTCATGATGAGCACGCCCCTCTCGACGCAGAGGTCGCCCAGCGCCTTGATCTCGTCGCGCGAGTAGAGCGAGCCGGTGGGGTTGCTCGGCGAGTTCAGCACGAACAGCCGCGTGCGCGGCGTGATGGCGGCGCGCAACTGCGCGGGGGTGACCTTGAACTCCGTCTGATCCGTCGTCGGCACGATGACGGGTGTCGCGCCCGCGAGCTTCACCATCTCCGGATAACTCAACCAGTACGGCGACGGGATAATGACCTCGTCGCCCTCCTCGCAGGTGGCGAGGATGGCGTTGTAGCAGGAATGCTTGCCGCCACAACTCACGATGATCTGGCCGGGCTTGTAGGCGAGGCCGTTGTCGCGCCGGAATTTTTCAGCGATGGCCTGGCGCAGTTCGGGGATGCCGCTGCTGGGGGTGTATTTGGTGAAGCCGTCGGCGAGCGCCTTGGCGGCGGCGTCCTTAATGTGCTGCGGCGTGTCGAAGTCCGGTTCGACCGCGCCGAAACCGACCACGTCCAGCCCGTCGGCCTTCATCTGCTTGGCCTTGGAATCAATCGCCAGCGTGAGCGAGGGCGCGAGCGAGGCGGCGCGTTTTGAGATTTTGTAATTCATCATCGGGCGGGAACGAATAGCGGGCGAGGCGCGCGGGTGCAAGCCGATTTGGCTTCCCGGAACTCACCCCAGACTCAGCGTCGCGCACGGCACGTCCGGTGAGGCGGTTTGCACCCGCACATGCGTGGCGCCCATCTGGTGCAACGCCTGGCTCACGACGCGGTGGGCCAGTTCGGGCCGGTTGCAATCGCTGCTCAAATGGCCCAGGCAGAGATGGCGCAGTCCGGCGGTGGCAATCTCCCCGGCCAACTGCGCCGCCGCGTCATTGGACAGATGCCCGTGCCGGCTGAGGATGCGTTGCTTGATGCTCCACGGACGCTTCGTGTCGTCCTGGAGCAGCTTCATGTCGTGGTTGGCCTCGAGCAGGAGGATGTTCGCCGCGCGCACCCGTTCGATGACCAGCTTGGTCGCGTGGCCCAGGTCCGTGAGGAAACCGACATTGCCATCCACCGTGCGCAAGAGAAAACCCACCGGGTCATAGGCATCGTGCGGCACGCTGAACGTATCCACCGTTACGTCGCCAATCTCAAAACTCGCGCCCGTGTTGAACAAACGAAAATCCATCCGTCCCGCGACCTGCGTCTGGATGGCGTCCTTCGTGAGCCGGTTGCAATAGACCGGCAGGTTCAACTTCCCCGCCAGCACCGCCAGCCCCTGCGTGTGGTCGGTGTGCTCGTGCGTGATGAGGATGCCGTGGAGATTCTCCGGCGCGCGGCCGAGCGTGAGGAGCCGCTGACGGATCTGCCGTCCGCTCAAGCCGGCGTCCACCAGCAGGCGGGTCTCGGCGGTCTCCAGATAGGCGCAATTGCCGCTGGAACCGCTGCCAAGAATCGTCAGGTGAACAGCCACGCGCGGACGTTAGGGACAGTTGCGCGGCGAGGCAATGGGTTTTGCGCCAGCCGTTCGTCCGCGCCGGCAACTCGATAGCTCCGTCGCGTCAGACGGCGCGAAAGAACCTTTGCGCCAGGCCGCGAAAATTTGTACACCATGCGGCCACGATTGCATGGACTATAAAGACACATTGAATCTGCCGCGCACGGACTTCCCGATGAAGGCCGACTTGGTCACGCGCGAGCCGGAGCGGCTCAAGAAATGGGAAGCGGCGAAACTCTACGAGAAAATCCAGGCCGCCCGCGCGGGCGCGGAGAAATTCATTCTTCACGACGGCCCGCCCTTCGCCAACGGCGACGTCCACATCGGCACCGCGCTCAACAAGATTCTCAAGGACATCATCGTCAAGTATCACACACTGCGCGGCCAGAGCGCGCCGTACGTGCCGGGCTGGGATTGTCACGGGCTGCCCATCGAATTCAAGGTCACGCAGGAGATGCGCAAGGCGGGCAACACCGCCGCCGACGCCGCGACCATCCGCACCGCCTGTGACGCCTACGCGCGCAAATACATTGACCTCCAGCGCACGCAGTTCAAACGCCTCGGCGTGCTCGGTGATTGGGACAATCCCTACCTCACCTTGAACAAGGATTACGAGGCGGATGAACTTCGCCTGTTCGCCGACATCGTCGAAAAAGGTTTCGTCTATCGCGGCAAGAAGCCGGTGTATTGGAGCATCCCCTGCCGCACCGCGTTGGCCGAAGCGGAGGTGGAATACGCCGACCACGTCAGCCAGAGCGTGTATGTGAAATTCCCCATTGTCGGTCAGCCAGGCACGAGCCTGCTGATCTGGACGACGACCCCGTGGACGCTGCCGGCCAATCTCGCCGTCGCCTACAACTCGACGTTCAGCTATTCGCATGTGCGCGCGAACGGCGAGACCTACATCCTCTCCACGATGCTGCTCTCGACCGTTTCGGAGAAGTGCGGCTGGGACGGCTACGAAATCATCCGCAGCCTGGAGGGCGACCAACTTCAGCAGATCGAATATCAACACCCGTTCTGCGACCGCACCGGAAAACTGTTCGCCGGCGACGCTTTCGTGGAGAACAGCACCGGCACCGGCTTCGTCCACATCGCGCCCGGCCACGGTCTCGAAGACTACAGCCTCGGCCGCCAACACGGCCTGCCGATCTATTCGCCCGTGGACGACGACGGTTGCCTCGCCCACACGAATGATTTGCGGCGCGAGCAGCAGATGCCCGCCGAAATGCTTGGCAAGTCCATCCTGGAAAAGCACGGCAAGAGCGACGCCAACGAAGTGGTGCTGCACGAACTGCGCCTTCGCAACGCACTCGCGCACCAGGAGAATTACCATCACAGCTATCCGCATTGCTGGCGCAGCAAGACGCCGGTGATTTTCCGTGCGATGGACCAGTGGTTCGTTCGCATCGATCACAAGCACTTTCGGGACTCGGCCATCTCAGCCATCGAGGAGGTTCAATGGCTGCCCGACTGGGGCAAGAACCGCATCGAAGCCGCCGTGAAGTCGCGCCCCGACTGGTGCATCTCCCGCCAGCGCACCTGGGGCGTGCCCATCCCGGCGTTTTACGACGCGCAGGGCAACGCCATCCTCGACGCACAAATCGTCCGCAATGCCGCCGCCTTGATCGAGCAGCACGGCTCGAATGTGTGGTTCGAGAAATCCGCCGCCGAGTTGTGGGCGCTGGTGAAACCCAAAGGCTGGCAAGGCGCGGAGGCCTCGACGAAATCCAATGACACGCTGGACGTATGGATTGATTCAGGTTCTTCATCGCGTGCGGTGCTGATGCGCCGCTCCGAATTGGGTCACGCACCCGCCACCACGCCCCACGCCTGGCAAGCCGACATGTATCTCGAAGGCAGCGACCAGCATCGCGGCTGGTTCCAGTCATCGCTGTTGCTCTCGCTGGCCGGCAACGGCGTTGCACCTTACAAATCCGTGTTCACCCACGGGTTCATGGTGGACGAAGACCGCCTGAAAGTTTCCAAGAGCAAACAGGGCCAGAACGCTTACGAAAAACCGCAGACCGCCGAACGCTACATCAAGGACTACGGCGCGGACGTCATCCGCCTGTGGGTCGCGTCGCAGGACAGCCGCACCGACATCGTGGTCAGCGAGGAGCGCATCAAGAAAGTCAGCGAAACCTATCGCGGCATCCGCAACGCGCTGCGCTACCAACTCTCGAACCTCTACGACTTCGAGTCGGCCAGACACGCGGTGCCCGACGACAAACTCACCGGCCTGGACCGCTGGATTCTCGGCGAGTTCGCGCGGCTCGAAGCCGAAGTCGGTGCGGCTTACGACATGTGCGAGTTCCACGTCGTTTATCAAAAGGTCAGCCAGTTCGCGGCTGTGGAACTGTCTTCGATTTACCACGATGTGGTGAAAGACCGGCTCTACACCGACGCCGCGAACTCTCCGCGCCGCCGTTCGACGCAAACGGCGTTGCATCGTCTGGCGACGGGACTCTGCCGGATGCTGGCGCCGGTCCTCGCCTTCACTGCGGATGAAGCATGGGAATTCATTCCTGACGTCGCTCACGGTTCCTCCGTTCACGAGGCCTTGTGGCCAGTGACTGGTTTCGGACGCTCCAAGGCGGAGCAGAACAGTTGGGCTGGCTTGTTCGCGCTGCGCGAACAGGTGCTGCCCGAACTGGAAAAAGCGCGCCAGGCCAAAACCATCGGCAAGGCACTGGAAGCGAAAGTCATTTTGACCGGCAACACCCCGCTGCTGGTGGACGGCAAGATTCATCTCGAAGTCTTGCGCGAACTTCTCAACGTTTCCCAGATGGAGATCGTCCTCGAAGGCAACGGCGGGCCGGCCATCGTCATCGCCAAAGCGCAGGGCCAAAAGTGCGAACGCTGCTGGCATTGGGAAACGGACGTGGGCGAGGAACCGAAGCACTCGACGCTTTGCGGGCGCTGCGTGGCGGCGGTGCCCCCGGCTTGATGGCAAATGGCTTTGGATCGCACCGACGGGCCGGGGGCTTGAACGTGACCCTTTCCCGCCAGCCACCCGCTCTGCGCTTCGGCGTTGTCATCCTCGCTGCCGGCGCTTCCTCGCGCATGGGCCGGCCCAAATTGCTGTTGCCCTGGGGCGCGACGACGGTGCTGGGACATTTGCTCGCGCAATGGCAGGAACTTCGTGCGGCCCAAATCGCCGTGGTCTGCGCGACGAATGACGCAGCCATCAACGAGGAACTGGACCGGCTCGATTTTCCAACGACCAACCGCATCGTGAACCCGGCCCCGGCGGCAGGCATGTTCGGTTCGGTGCAGTGCGCCGCGCGCTGGACGGGCTGGGAGCCGCGCCTGACTCATTGGCTAATCTCGCTGGGCGATCAACCGCATGTGCGGCGCGAGACGTTGGCGGCGCTGCTTGACTTCACCGCCTCCAACTCGCAAAGCATCTGCCAACCGGGACGCCACGGACGCGCGCGGCATCCGGTGATTTTGCCGGCGGGCGTGTTGGCGGAGTTGAAAAACTCCCCGGCGGAAAGCCTGAAGCTGTTTCTCCAGTCACAGGCAACCGACCGGGCACTTTGTGAACTGAACGACCCGGCGCTGGATTTCGACATGGACGAGCCGGCGGATTACGAGCGGGCGTTGCGGCATTATTTTCAAAACGACCAGGGCTTCCCGTTGAAATAGCGTGCGTTCCCGCGCCACTCGACTACAAGAAACGGCAGTCATGCGACACCAAAACCGGTTTCCACGGCACTGGTTCGTCGGCGCTCTGAGCCTCGCGCTCGCCGTGTCAACGAGTGCCGCAGAACCGACGAAAACGCCCAAGCCCGCGCCGACGATCCCGGAAGTCGAACTGCGCGGCCAGGTGGTTTGTCTCGCCGAGGAAATGCACCGCTTGCATGAGGCCGACCTGCCGACGGGGCACGCGCATGTTTACGGCTTCAAGACGAAGGACGGCAAATTCTACACGCTCCTGCGAACCAAATTATCCGAGGCGCTGTTCGACGACGAACGGTTGCGCACGAAGGAGCTTCTGCTCAAGGGGCGCGTTTTCCCGAAGAGCCAGGTCTTCGAGCCGACACTCATCCGCTCGGTGCGCAATGGCGTGGTGCATGACCTCTATTATTACTGCGACGTCTGCGACATCCAATCGGTATCGCCCGCCGAGTGCGCCTGCTGCCAGGGGCCGGTGGAACTGATTGAAAAGCCCCGGTGACTTTGTGGGTATCCCACCCATTGCCACGCTCATCAATTGCGCGTGGACAACCACTCCCGTTCAATGCTTGGCGGGAGGCAGGCAGCCGATGCGCCCGACGGCGACAATAAATCCAACGATGCCCAGAAGCAGCAGCCAGGGCTTGCCATTGACCGCAAGCAGCATTCCCCAGCCGAGGATGGCCGCCATGAGCAGCCAGGCGAAACAAGCGTAGTAAAATTTCATGACGTGAGATGGTAGCGGGTTTGAAACGTGGCGCAAGCCGGGAGCTGAACTTTTCGCCCGAACCACCGCCCCTCGCGGCGCACATCGTTTGAACCGCGAGCGCCGGCGGCGCGTCTGACTTAACAGTTGAAGTAAGAGTATTTTCAAAACCATGGCCACCTACGTTTACGAAACGAATCCGAAAAGTCCGAAGACCAAACCACGCCGATTTGAAGTGGAGCAGAAAATGAGCGACCCGCCGCACAAGACCGATCCAAAAACCGGCGAACCCGTGCGGCGCGTCATCGTCGGCGGCAGCGGAATAGTCACGCACGGCGCGAGCATCCTCTCGATGAACGTGAAGCGGTCGCGGCGTTGACACGCGGTCGTAGATCCGACGCCGCGTCTTCCAGTCTGCTTGCGCATCGCCACGGTTCGACGTTTCCAACCGCGAAGACTTTTGCGGAATTCCAACCCCGCCCAACCGTTATCCGCGCGCGTATTTGCTGCCGGGCACCCGGTGAAACCCCTACCTCGCGGCCCGTAGGTTCCGGGCATTAGTACGCCATCCAGTCCCGACGATGTCTTCTCCAGCGGCCGGTGGAAGGCTATCCGTGAACCAAAATAGAAAT
>JANNEF010000124.1:0-14516 GCA_031378375.1 Verrucomicrobiota bacterium
CATTGGTGTTTGGTTATTCGGGTTAAAGTCTGGCGTAGAGGGAGCGTAGCTGGAGCAGGGCTTGAGGCAGCGAGGTGGGGCGATGCCAGTGGACGCGCAACCAGCGGATCAGTTTGAACGGCACCTGCGTGAAGCGCTGGAGGATTCTGTAAACCAACGGCAGGGTTCGACCGGTTTTCTTCAGTTCGTTTTCCTGTTGGTCCAAGCGATTTTTGGCGGCGCTGGAGTTCCGCCGTGTTTTCCACGCCCGGTTGCTGGTGCCAGTCTTGCAGGAGCAGCAGGAGATTATGCACCATGGCCACAAAGCGATTGGAGCGGATGAAACTGTCCACAGCGAGACGCCCGCTTTCAAAGTCGTCGACGGTTAGCGGAACGGAGTAACCATCGGAGCGCGTTTTGCTGGTAATCTGACAGCGCACCAGGCGTCACCCGCCAAGTCCGCCACGACGTGCGCGGGACGGCGTTTGCCAGATTGAAGATTGGTTTGCGGAAAAGGGAGAACGACGACTTCGCCGGCTACAGGCTTGCCCAGGCAGTGTCCTCCTCTGACGGGTTCCAATCTTTGGCGAGCGCGGATTCACTCAGGAGCAGGCCGTTGAATGAGTCGTCCTCAGTCTTGTGCCGCAGGAAGCGCGCGAAATCATAGACCTCGCGTTGCAAGGGTTCCGGCATGGCCGAGACTTCCTTTTCGATCAATTCGCGCGTCCTCATGGCGGAAGATTGTCCCGTTTGTGGCGGCTGGCAAGGCAGACACTGCGGGCTCACGCATCAGGCGCGGAGACGCAAAGCGAGCTGCTCCCGTTTTCCCCGCGCCCTGGCGTCTTTGTGCCTCTGCGAATGGCAGGCAAGTTGGTTGATGGCCGGATCGCGACAAGCGACCACGAGGCCGCGCCGGCATCTGTCCAATGCCAACAACGGCGCGCGCGATGATCAGCTCCCGCCTGGCCGGCGTGACGGCGGTTCCCGATGGGCGGGAAAATCATGCTGATAGCGCTGGAGCAACGACTGCGGGTCGTTCTTCAGAAAATAGATTTTCCCGCGCAGCCGCTTCGTCTCGCCACCTTTCAGTCCACCGATGCGGGGGTCGTTGTGGATGCAGACGATGACGCCCTGAAACAATTCCTGCGGCGTGTCCCAAGCGTTGGCCAGCAGATGTTTTCCGTCCGCCGAGAAGCAGCCGATGATCGCGTTCGCCGGTTGCTCCGGGCTGAGCGGACGCGGATTCACGTCGTTCGTGCTGACGCCGCGCGACACATAGACCTGGCCGCCCCGGTAAATCGCCTCCTCGGTGCGGCGGACCCGGTCGAGCGTCGTCAACCCCCGCTCGGTGAAAATGAAACAGCGCCCGACGTAGTTGGACTGGTTGCCGCCGGTAAAGCGGTCCACTCTCATGCACGGCTGGAACCATTGCACGTCGGCGAACTCCGCGCCGAGGTTCTTCGCGGTGAGATTGAACTCCACCTCGTCCGCGTCCGCGCGGATGTCGTGAAGCACTTCGACGTTCGGCTCCACGACCGTTCGCAGTTGGATGCGCTGACCGGCTTTGTCCGCCGCGATGAGTTCCGTCCGGTGCGGGATGGTGGTCTTGTCCCATCGCTGATGCGTGGAACCGCTGCGGCAGAAGGCTTCGAGGTAATTGATTTCGATGGTGCCCCCCGGCAGTTCGTCGCCGGAAATTTTTAGAAAATTCTTTTCCCACGAAACTCGCAAGCCAGCGGCGGCGGCGGACATCGTGAAACAAACGAGCGCCGCAAACAAAAGGCCGCGCAATCGGACAGTTTGGAGTGGCAGGCGAATCATGCCGCGATTGCAGCCGTGGCCCGCGCCCGCGTCAAGGTCAACTTCCCGCCGGTGAGTAATCGTTCAACGCGGGCGGCCCCAGCGTGGGGTTCTCCAGCATCCGCAACGCCGCTTCGATCACCGCGTGCTGGCGTCGCGCGTCGCCGGGCGTGTCCAGCGGGTAGCCGTGGCGAAACGGCACGCACAACGCGCGCGGCGGACGCACGCGCTCCGCCACTTGGCGCAGCAAGATAATCGTCACGGTGGCGATGCCGCGCCGCTCCAGTTCCGCCGCGGCCAGGCACACGGCCTGGTTGCACATGGGTCACACCGGCACCAGCAGCGCCACGTCCACGCCATCTTCCGCCAGCCAGCCGGCGGCTTGCGGCACGGTGTCGCGCACGAAGCGCCCCGGCGCGGTGAGTGAACCCATGAACGACAGGTGCCGCCGGTTCAGCGAGCCGATGCGCCCCGCCGCCACCAACTCACGGGCGCGATCCAGCGGGAATACCAGGTTGGGGTCTTGTTGCAGGCCCGCGTGATCGAAGGATTCGCTGCGATGCGTTTCGATCAACGTCTTCACGTCCGCGTCGCCGGCGATTTCGCGGAAACTGGGATCGCCGCCTTTGACGGATTCATCGAAGGGAAGCTGGCTCGGCAGGCTGAACCCCGCGCTCGACACAAGCGCCACGCGGCATTGCGCGAGCGGTTTCCGAAGCGGTGTCCACGGCACTGGATCAATCCGCCGCCACGGATACGCCTTCAGAAAAAGACGCACCGGCAGCGAGAACTCGCTTGTGTCACCCACGGAGCGGGGGGCGTTCAGCCGATGAAGCTGTAGTCGTACGGCTTGCGCATTTCGCGGGCAACCCACTGGTTGGCCTCCGCCGCGCGCTCGCCGGTGAACTCTTCCTTCGCCGGATCCCACTTGAGTGCCGCGCCGCCCATGCGGATGGAGATGACGCCGAGGTGCGCGATGGAAATCGAGCGGTGCCCGATCTCGGCCTCGCAAATCGGCTGCTTCCGCGTGCGCAGGCAGTCGAAGAAGTTGCCCATGTGGTCGTCGCTCTTGTAAAGGCGCGTGGCGTCGTCGGGCAGCGGGTCGGTGATAAAGTCCGGCTTGCTCCCTTCAATCTTGCCGCGGCTCACGAAGATCCAGCCGTCCGCGCCGACGAACTTCACGCCGTTGGGGACGATCTCGTCGTGCAGCACGATCATGTCAACGCCATTGGCGTATTTGAACTTGATCCAGTATTCTGAGGCCGCGTCGTAGCCGCCGGGGATCTGGTCCACCAGCGAGCGGCCGTTCACTGCCACGGGGCCGGTGCGCTCGGTGCCGTTGCCCCACTGGGCGATGTCGTGGTGGTGCGCGCCCCAGTCCGTCATCTGGCCGCCGGAGAATTGATACCACCAGCGGAAGTTCCAGTGATGGTTCTTGCCGTTGAAATCAACCTTCGGCGTCTGGCCCAAATAGAAATCCCAATCGAATCCTTCAGGCACAGGCTCGGCCTTGAATGGACCCTGGCGCGGGCCGGTGGGCAGGCCGACGACGATGCGCCGCAGCTTGCCGATGCGCCCGTTGCGGACCAGTTCACACGCGAGCCGGAAGTTGCGGTCGCTGCGCTGCTGGCTGCCGACCTGGAAGACCGTGCCCTTGTCCTTCACCGCTTTGACCAGCCGCTTGCCTTCGTCAATCGTGAGCGTCAGCGGCTTCTCGCTGTAAATATCCTTGCCGGTTTTGACAGCGAGCAGGTTGACGAGTGTGTGCCAGTGGTCGGGCGTGCCCGTGATGACCGCGTGAACGTCGTCGCGCTCCATCAGCTTGCGAAAATCTTTATAGACGACCGGCGCAGCCTTGCCCTCGACGGTGAATTTTTTCGCCGCAGACTCAGCATGCTTGGCGTCCACGTCGCACACGGCGACGACGTTGCCGTAGCGTTTGGCGCTGTTGCAATCGCCGGTCCCCTGCCCACCGCAGCCGACGAGGGCGATGCCCGGCTTGTCATTGGCGCTGAGAGTCGCGGGCGCGGCGGTGGCTTCGCTCAGTTCGCGTTTGAGGAACCACAACGGCAGGCCGGTGGCGGCAGCCGTGGCAGCGGTGGTTTTGAGAAAATGGCGGCGTGAAATGTGGAATGGCAATGTGTTCATGGCGGCGATTTCACGCCGGCGATGAAGGCCCGTCAAGGGAGATTTCTGCGCTGAAAGTCGAATGCGTTTTCTGGAGACGGATGGGCCGGCCTAGTCGCCGAGCGGCTCCCACGGTTTGCCGGTCAAGGCGTGGTAACGATCCGTCAGCGCCCGCGCCTGCTCCGCCCTGCCCTGCTTTGCGTTTAGCTGGCTCAAGTATCCAAGCGCCGCCGGGCGATCCGGATTCAGCGCCAGAAAATCCTCCAGCAATTTCGTTGCGCCCGCGATTTCGCCGCGCACCGCGAGCACGCGCGCCAGCAGAAGCGCGGCGTCGTCATCGTTCGGATCGAGTTCACGCGACTGTTTCAATTTCTCCACCGCCAGCCCGGCGTCGCCACGCTGCAAGGCCATCCTGGCGTCGCGAAAAGAGCTGGCGGCTTGCGCGGAATTGAGCCGCGCGACCTGTTCCCATTGCGCGGCGGCGTCCGCGTGCTGCCCGACGTGATAGAGCGCGTCCGCCAGTTGCGCCCGGGCTTCGGCGTGCGCCGGCTCGCGCTTGAGAAACCGCCGGTAGTGCGCGATGGCTTCCGGGAAATGGCTCTCGCTCCAATTCGCCGCGCCGAGGAAAAATGGCAGGTCTTTGAAATCCTGGTCGTCCGGCGCAGGCTTGATTTTCTCCAGTAGCGGGAGACTCGCCTTTGCGTCCTTCAAATAATACAGCGCCCGCGCGAGATGAAACTGCGCCCGCGCGTCGTCCGGCGCGAGTGTCACCGCGCGCTCCGCATACGCACGCGCCGCCGGCCACTGGCGTTCCTGTGATTCAAAGAGTGCCAGTGCCCGCAGCAATTCCGGTGATTGCGGAAACTCCTTCACCGCCTCCGTGAAGACCGCGCGGGCCACCTCGCGTTTCCCCAACACCGCGAGCACCGCGCCGCGCACGGCGGCGGCGCGCGGGTTGGCGCGGAGTTTCTGCGAATGCTCCACGTACGCGCCCGCCTCGAACGGCGCGGGCAGCCGCAGCGCGGTTTCGCCCACACCTGCCCAAAACCCGGCGGCATCCGCGCCCGGCGGCAGCGCCAGTTGTTCAATCGCGCCCGTCGAACGCCCGTCGAACGTCCGCTTCAAGCTGTTCGCCGCCCAGACGCTCCGGGCACGCGCAGACAGAATCTGCAACGGCGCCTCGAACTCGATCAGCATGTTGTCGTCAGTGTTGAAGCGGCCCGGCGCGATGTTCCGTAGCAACTCGTCGCCGCCGATCCAGTAGTGCGCCAGCAAGTCGGGCAGCGTGACCACGTTCACGCGGGCGAGATCGCGCCGCGCCGCAGGTGTGACGCGCGCGAGCAGTTCGTCCGCGCGCAAGGGCAGCGGTTGCGCGGAGGCCACGAGAATCGCGTCGTGGTTCACGCGGAACATGTGCACGTGGGGAAAGACCGCCGTGAACGTCCGCAGAATCGCCTGGAAGTGCGGCTCCTGGAGTTCGTAGAGTTGAATCCACTGGCAGAACACCCCGCCGGGCCGCAGCTTCGCCCGGCTGATCTCGAAAAATTCCCGCGTGAACAGATTGGCCGCGCCGGGAATCCACGGGTTCGATGGCTCGGACACAATCACGTCGTAGCGGCGGTCGGTGACGACCAGGTGGTTGCGCGCGTCGTTGACGATCAGTTCCACGCGCGGGTCGGCGAGCGGGTTGCCATTGAATTGATCGAAGAACCGGCTGCCACGCACAACGGCGTCCTCCAGTTCGATGCACTCGACTTTCCTTACCGGGTGCGTCAGCACCGAGTTAAGTGTGATACCGCTGCCGAGGCCGATGACGAGTACGTCGTCGCGCTGCGGGGCGATGAGCATGGGGAGTTGTCCGAGGAGCGACTGTGTCGGCAGGTCGTGCAGGCCAACCGGCGCATCCGGGTCGAGCGGGTTGACCAGACCCGACGGCGCGGACGCGTCGGGCTTGCCGTTCATCAGCATCACCAGGTTCGCCGGCGTCCGGGCGACGGTGATCGTGCAGGTCAAGCCTTCGTCGAACATCAGCACCTGGCCGATGATGCGCCGCGCCCGGTCCACGAACTCGGCGCGTGTCAGTCCGAGGTAGTCGGTCACGTAGCGGAAGACGCCGGACGACATCACGGCCGGTTCCCAGCGCGGCATCGCGTAAAAGAGGTTGCCGCAGAAAACCACCAGCAGCACGGCGGCGAAGGCGCGGTGGCGCGCGAGCGGGCCGCGCTTCACGACCGCAATGGCGAACAGGCCGAGCAACGCATTGAGCGCGATGCCGGCCAGCAGCGTGTTTTGCGAACCGAGCCGGGGCACCAGCCAGAAGCCCGCCAGGACTGAGCCGACAATCGCGCCCACGGTGTTCAGCGCGTACGCCCAGCCGACGACGCCCGCCGCCTTGCGCCCGCGCGGGTTCAACCCGTGAATGGTGATTGGAAACATCGCGCCGAGTCCGAGCGTCGGCAAAATCATCAAGCCCGCCGCGAGTAGAAATTGCAGGCGGAGCAGTCCCGTGGCGGACGGGTTCAACCACCCGTAGGCCTGCGCGTAGAGGAACGGCAGTTCGCCCACCAGGAACACGCTCAGGTAGGTGGTGAGCGCGATCCCCACCTGGCACAGGCCGGCCGCGAGCAACGGGTACGTCATGCGCCCCAGCCAGCGTGTCGCCAGCCAGGCACCGAGCGCCAGGCCCAGCAGGAACGTGGTGAGCATGATCGTGTAGGCATAGGTCGAGCATCCCAGCGCCAGCACCAGCACGCGGCTCCACGCCACTTCGTACAGCATCGCAACGAAACCACTGCACGCGTAGAGCGTGACCAACAGGCCGGCTTCGCGGCGCGAGAGTTGGGCCGGCGTCCCGCCGGCCTCGCCGCCTTCTGTCACTCCCGTGGTTTCCAAATCTGTCGCGAAGTTCGGTTGAGCCGGCACGGCTGTCCTGCGTTGTCCCCGCGCCAGCGCGCAGCTCCCCGCCGCCGCGATCAAGTTCAGCGCGATGGCGACCCACAGCGTGTTGCTGCGCCCGATCATCGGGAACAACACCAACCCCGCCGCCGCGCAGCCGAGCACCGCGCCCAGCGTGTTGAAGCTGTAGAGCAGGCCGATGCGCTGCTCGCCTCGCCGCGGGTCGCGGCTGACAAAACTGCTCAACACCGGCAGCGTCGCGCCCATCAGGAATGTCGGTACCAGCAACACCAGCGCGGACAACGCAAAGCGCACGAGGCTGAACGTCACCCACGACCCGTGGGACGAACGCCACACCCACTGGTAAACCGGCACCAGCGATTGCAACACCACCGGAATCAGGAGCGCCACCGCCGCGATCAGAACTTCGATGACCGCATACACGACCAGCGGATGGTGCCGTTCGAATCGTGGAAGCATCCTGCCCATGAAATAGCTGCCGCATGCCAGGCCGCCCATGAACGCGGCCAGCACCGTGGCCACGGCGAATGTCGTCGTGCCGAAAATCAGTTCGAGCGCCCGCACCCAGGCGACTTCGTAAATCAGCCCGCTCATCCCGGAGCAGGTGAAACACACCAGCAGCCAGAAAACGCCGGTGCGCGAAGCCTCCGGGATGGAGTCACAAGCCGGCCCGGTCACCCCGCAAGGAGGTTTCGATTCAGTCAACACGTCTGCGTGTTCAGCTAAAAGCGGGCCAGTGCGGCGCCCTGGAACCTGGCTGGAATAGCTAGTGGGGCAGGCGCCTCGCCTGCCTGTGTCCAGCGGGCGCCCCGCCCGGTGGAACTACAGCGGGCGGGGCGCCCGCTGGACTTTCGCTGGCGTGGGTGCCAGCGCCACTTTCCATGCAGGCTCTCAGCGTAGCGATTGCAACAGCCGTTTGATCTCGTTCAAACGCGCCTTGACGCTAGTTTTCGTCAGGCGCGGAAATTTTCCGTCGGCCATGATGAAATCGTTGTTGCGTGTCAGCATCAGCTTCTCCTCCTTGGTTTCCATGGCGGTGATGCCGCGCTCGCTCGCCAGCACTTTGAGCGCGGCGACTTGCAGCAGCAGGTCCACTGCGGTCGGCAGCGGCCCGAAGCGGTCGCGCAACTCGCCCTTCAATTGGCTGATGCCCTCGTCGTCGGTGAGTTCGGCGAACTTGCGATACGCCTCGATTCGCTGCCGCGAATCAGGGATGTAGTTGGCCGGAACGTAGGCGGCTCCCGTGGGGATCGCCGATGGCCGATGGCCGATGGCCGATTTGGAAACGGCGGCTTCCTCGTCGGTGATGTAGCTGGCGACCTCGCGCGGCACAGCAACCTTGAGCTCCGCCTCCACGGCCTTTGAACTTTGAACTTTGAACTTTGAACTTCTTCGCTCCGCTTCCTCCGCCGGATTGAGCGCGAGGAAGTCCAGCCGCACCTGCACGTCAACGCGCGGTTTCATCTTCTCGCCCTTGAGCGCGGCGACGCTTTGCTTGAGCAACTGGCAGTAGAGGTCGAAGCCCACCGCCGTGATGTGGCCGCTTTGCTGTGCGCCGAGCAGATTTCCCGCGCCGCGAATCTCCAGATCGCGCATGGCGATTTTGAAACCGCTGCCGAGCGTCGAGTACTGCTTGATGGCGCTGATGCGTTTGCGCGCGTCCGAGAGCAGTCCGGCGTGGCGCGGAATCAGCAGATAGGCGAAGGCCTGGTGCTTGTAGCGGCCCACGCGCCCGCGCAACTGGTAGAGGTCGCTCAGGCCAAAGCGGTCGGCGCGATCAATGATGATCGTGTTCGCGTTCGGAATATCCAGCCCGCTCTCAATGATCGTCGTGGACAGCAGCACGTCGGCTTCGCCATTGACGAACTTCGCCATCACTTTCTCCAGATCGTCGGAATCCATTTGCCCGTGGCCGACGATGATGCGGGCCTTGGGAAGCAGCGAACGGAGTTTTTGGGCGACCGTCTCAATCGTCATCACGCGGTTGTGCAGATAGAAGACCTGCCCTTCGCGGTTCATCTCGCGCTGGATGGCGTCGCGGATCACGCGCTCGTCGTATTGCGTGACGATGGTCTCGACGGGCAGGCGATCCTGCGGCGGCGTTTCGATGGTGCTCATGTCCCGCGCGCCGGTGAGCGCGAGGTAAAGCGTGCGCGGAATCGGCGTGGCGCTGAGGGTAAGCACGTCCACCAGTTTGCGGAGCAGCTTGAACTTCTCCTTGTGCAGCAGACCGAAGCGTTGCTCCTCGTCAATCACCACCAGGCCGAGGTCTTTGAACGCGATGTCGTCCTGCACCAACCGGTGCGTGCCGATGACGATGTCCACCGCGCCCGTCGCGAGTTCCTGCACCACGCGCCGCTGCTCGCGCCCGGTGCGGAAACGCGAAAGCAGATCGACGCGAATCGGGTAATCCGCCATGCGCTCGCGGAAGGTGTTGAAGTGTTGCTGCGCCAGCACGGTCGTGGGCACGAGAATGGCGACCTGCCGCCCATCCATCACCGCCTTGAACGCCGCGCGGATGGCCACCTCGGTTTTGCCGTAGCCCACGTCGCCGCAGATGAGGCGGTCCATCGGCTTGGCCGTTTCCATGTCGCGCTTGGCCTCGACGATGGCGCGCATCTGGTCGGGAGTTTCTTCGTAGAGAAAAGCGCTTTCAAACTCGCGCTGCCAGGCGGTGTCCTCCTTGAAAGCGTGGCCGGGCAGCGACGCGCGGGCGGCCTGGAGGGAAAGAAGTTCGCCCGCCAGATCGCGGACCGCGCGCTCGGCATGTTCCTTCGCCTTGGCCCAGCGGGCGCCGCCGAGCGTGTTGAGCGGCGGACGCGCCTTGCCGGTGCCGACATATTTGCTGACGAGATGCGCCTCGCTCACCGGCACGTAGAGTTTGGGCGCGGGCTGTTCCGGATCGTGCGCCGCATATTCGATCACGAGACATTCCTGCGCGGCTTCATCGGGCTTGGATTTTTCCAACGGCTTCCGCCCCATGCCGGTGGGAAGCATCTGCAAGCCGAGGTAACGCCCGATGCCATGCTGGAGATGCACAACGTAATCGCCCTCCTCCAGATCCGAGAAATCAATTTCCAACAGCGACCGCGAAGTCTGCGCGTGCGGCGACTTGAGCCGGCGCGGGCGCTGCACCTTGTAACGCCCAAAAATCTCTGCGTCGGTCACGACGACGAGCTTGGCGTCGTCACAGATGAAACCGCGTGAAAGCGCGCCGAGGTGAGTCAGCAGTTCGCAGTCAGTAGTCCGTGGTTGGTTGGTCTCGGCGTCTCTTTGTTCCGGTGTGTGCGCTACTGACCACTGACTACTGACTACTGACTCCCCCCCAAACCCATACTCCTTCCACACTTCGCCAAACCGTTCCTGCTCACCGTCGTTGTTGCAAAAGACATGGACGGCGCGGTCCTGGCGCGACCAGCGATGCAACTGGGCAAAGAACTCGCGCCGCTGCGCCTCGACCACCGCAGGTTCGGCGGCGCGCTCGACGATGGGGCGGAAGGCGTCCAGCGATTGAAACGCGGGAAGGGAGGACGGAGCGACTTCGGAGTGCGGCGACTCGCCCGCGCACTCCCAAGCCTCCGTGTCGTCGCCGCTCAACTCGAGCCGGGTCAAGCCTTTGGCGTCGAGCGCCGAGCGAAAATCTTCCCACGCGATGTGGAACGGATCGTTCGCCGGAACGCGCTCGGCGTAACTCGCGGCCTGCTGTTCGATGGCCTCCGGTTCGCAGAGCACGAAGATCGTTTCGCGCGGCAGATAATCGAGCAGGGTCGCCAGCGCCCCGGCCTTGGACTCGACGAGCTTTTTAAGAATGCCCAACTCGCCGCCCGGCGGAATGGTGACGCTCTCCACCGGCTCCCTCGACATCTGCGTGACGGGATCGAACTGCCGAAGCGACTCCAACTCGTCGCCGAAAAATTCCAACCGCACCGGCCACGGGCTGGTGAGCGGGAAAAGATCGAGGATGCCGCCGCGCAGGGAAATCTCGCCTTTCGCGCTGACCTTGGCCTCCGGTTCGTAGCCGGCGTCTTCGAGCCACTCGATGAGGTCGAGCGGGTCGAGGTGATCGCCGCGCGACAAAGTCCGCGTCTGCTTGCGAAGCACCTCGGGCGGAAAGGTCCGTTGCACCAGCGCTGCCACGTTGGTGACGGCAAGGGGTGCGTGGTTCGTGGCGCCTGGCTCGTGGCGAGAGAGCGCGACGAGTGTTTCCAATCGCTCACTGATGACGTCGGCGTGCGGAAGCTTTGCTTCGTGGGGCAGGACTTCCCACGCGGGATAGAAGAGCGGTTTGCAATGTGCGCTCTGAGCTTCCAAACCCGCGACGCCCAGCCACGTCTCAGCATCCTGGAGAAAAACCTCCTGCGCCTTCAATCCGTCGGTGACCACGACGATGGAGCGCGTTGGGAAAAGCTGTCGAAGCAATGCGGCAAGAAACGGTTGCGCGCCCGCGCTGACTCCGGCACATGTCAATGCGCCGCCAGCCTCCAATCGCCGCGCCAGGGATTGCACCGCGGGAGTCTGAGCAACGGTGGCGAACAATCTGCCGTTCGCCCGTGTGGTTATGTCGGACGCCACGCGCCAGCAAAGTTGCAGGCCGTGCCGGGCGCGTCAAGCGGATGGGCGCGGCGGTGCAGGCCAGACGCATCTAATTTTATGGTAGGGACGGCGCGCTGCGCCGTCCGCGCCGTGTCCAGCGGCGCAACGCGAGCCAGCATTGACCCGGCGCTCGGATGATTCGTTCCGCCCGCTGGACGCGGGCGGGGACATCGCGGCGCGATGTCCCTACCTCACTGGCCCGTCTTCAGGGGAAATTTTGATGCGCTTGCCCTGCGCGGCGGGGGTGGTGATATGGGTCAGGCCACCAACCTTGTTCGACTCCGCACCCGCCGCGAAAGCCGGGCAACAAACGTCGTTCACACCCACACTTTTCGCGAACGGCCGGGCAACAAACGTCGTTGGAACCCACACCCACCGCGAAAGGTCACCCTCGCAACGACGTTTGGAACACCCGGTCGCGACGCAACCGCACGCCAATTCATTGGTGCGTGAGTGCTTTCCCGATATCCGAGAAAACTTCCCCGCCGGGTCACCAAGAAACCTGGCGTCGTGATTATGGGAAAAACCTTCCACACACCACATGGACGGCTGAGCCGCTTGGCCTGTAATTTTTTGGATAGGCGGAGTTGCCATGTTGCTCACAACTTGATTTGCTCCAGGCTCGCCAATTCCTTCACCCCCACCGCTTCGTTCGCAGTCTTGAGCGGATCGGCGTTGCGCAACTTGTCGCAATTCAGGCCGGTCAACTTCTCGATCTTGCGCACAGGCACCTGGAACGTCTTGTAACCGGCGTAAGTGAACGCCTCGTCCACCATACCGGCGATGAGCTTGGCCTGGCTCAACGGATACGCTCCGTCGCGGAGAGTTTTCTGTTCTTTTTTTGTTCTCCTTCACCCTCACGGCAACTTTCCAGAACTGCCGGGCAATTGCACCCCGTTGAACATCTGATCCTCCGGCACCAGCACCGGGCCGGTGAACACGCTGGCGCGGAACTTGTTCGTCGAGGCGTTCTTCAGGATGTAGTCCTCCAGCCCCGCCCAAGTGCTGCTGTTCTGGAACGGTGTCCAAACCCGCTGAAGATTTACCGGAACGGGACGCGCAGTCGCACTCACCCCGCACACCCAGGGTTGTCACCACCAGCCGGTCGCCGGACTCACAGCAAACTCGCCGACGCCGTGTCCAGGAACATCGTGCAGTGCGCCTGCGCTCGCAGGAAGGACGCCGGACAGGCCGGGCTGATCGGCCCGCGCAAGGCGTCCCGCACCGCCTGCGCCTTGCGGGTCTCCGGCACGATGCACAACATTTTTCTGGCGGCGCACAACGCCGGGATGGTGAGCGTGAAGGCGTATTGCGGCACCGCCTCAAGGTTCGGAAAATGTCCCTCGCCGACTTGCTGCATCCGGCAGGCGGTGTCCAGCTTCACCAGCTTGACGGTGTGCGCGTCCTGGAAATCCGCCACGGGCGGATCGTTGAAGGCGATGTGGCCATTCTCGCCGACGCCCAGGCAGCACAGATCAATCGGCTGCGCCTGGAGCAACCGCCGATAGCGGTCGCATTCGGCCAGCGGCAAAAGGCAGTCGCCTTCCAGATAGTGGAATGCGCGTGGCTTTACCCGCTGCTCGACCCGTTCGCGCATGTAACGGCGGAAGCTCGCCTTGTGGTTGGTGTCAATGCCCAGATACTCGTCCATGTGGAAGAGCGTGAGGCGCGACCAGTCCACGCCACCCAGCGCGATGAGATTTTCCAGGAAGCGGATTTGCGAATTGCCCGTCGCCAGGATCACCGCGGCGGAACTTTTCTGCGCGAGCGTCTCCACCAGATGTCGCTGCGCGATTTGAGCCACGTCGCGCGCGAGTTCGGGTTCGTTCGGATAGACGCGCACGGAGAGTGCATCCACCTGGAAGGTTCGTGGCGGCGCAACTGCATCGCGCACGGAAGGTTGATTTGACATGAGTGCGCGAATTGTATGTTGCCGCCAGCCGTTGATGGCAAATTCTAAATTTCAAACCGACCCGGTAAACGGCAGTTCCACCACGCGCGCCGCGCTCTCACCCGCCGCCGCGCGTAATCGCAACTCCGTCCCCTGCGCGTTGTGTTCCCGCCGCACGTAGCCGAGCGCGAGATTCGCCCGCGCCAATGGCGACGCCACCGCGCTGGTCACGTAGCCCACCTCCTTGTCCGCGTGAAACAGTTTGTCGCCCCGCTGCGGCAGTGCCGGCAAACCATCCACCAGCCGCAGTCCGCGCAAGGTCTTCGTCACCTGTCCGTAGGTGCGGATGCGCGCGATGACTTCCTGTCCGACGTAACACCCCTTGGTGTAACTCACCGCGCGACCTTCGATGCCCGCTTCGGGCGGCAGATTGGTTTCGTCCATGTCCGCGCCGAAACGCGGGATGCCCGCCTCGATGCGCGCGGTCTCCAGCGCGCTCCAACCGCACGCGCGACCGCCCACCCCGCGGGCGGCGGCGATGAGTTTGTCCGCCACCGCGGCAAGCGCCGGCGCGGGCACGAAGAGATCGAACCCCAGCGTCAGTGAGCGCGGCTGGTTCATGCAGTAAATTTCCCCCAGTGTGCCATCCTGCCAGTTGGTGAAACTCAGCAGCTTCGCCGGCACCGCTCCCAACCCCAGAGCGGTGACGACCTCCGCGGCGCGCGGCCCTTGCACGCTCAACAACCCGTAGAGCGCCGCTACGTCCGTCACCTGCACGTCGTCCGCGATGATGTAATGCTCGAACCGCCCGGCCAGCACGCCGCCGTAGCCGGGCTCGCAGTCCAGGAGAAATTCATCGCGCAGACAGTAGATGTTCGCGTCGCCCTGCATCCGTCCCTTGGCGTTGACGAAGGCGCCGTAACACCCGTCGCCAACGTCGAGATCCTTCACGTTGTTCGTCGCCTGGCCGTGCAAAAAACGCTGCCGATCCACACCCGTGACGCAGAGACGGTCACGAAAACTCAGATCAATAACCCCCGCACTCGCGTGCCACGCGGCGTACTCCGCCGACGCGTCACCGTAATCGCGGACGGCCTCCCGTCCGTTCACCTCGGTGAAACGGGCGTTCAACCCCTGATGCAATTCGTGCAAAGCCAGCGCATTCATGGGCGCACTCTAGCGGGGCGCGGAGGATTGAGAAATACATTCC
>JANNEF010000163.1:0-4778 GCA_031378375.1 Verrucomicrobiota bacterium
GGCCGTCGAGCGCGAAGGGCACGAGGCACGCGGGGTTCGTGGGCGCGTTGAAGTCGGATTCGTTGAGCACGAGGTAGGCTCCGGCGGCGAGCGTCGTCACGGCGGGTACGCGGTACTTTCTATAATTCAGCGAACTGTCGCTCAGGAACCAGCCGCCCATCGAAATCGCGCTGCCAGTGGTGTTGAAGAGTTCCATCGTGTCCGTCGCGGGCGCGAACGAGGCGCTGAGGATTTCGTTAATCACGATGCGGTTGTCCGGTCCGGTGCCGGGCCAGCCGGGCGTGCCATGATACTCGGCGCTCGGGCGCCAGTTCGCGCCGTTGGCGAGCGCGGCCCCTTTCGCGGCGGGGTTGGTGATGGGGATCGCGGCGGGATCGCCCAGTTCGGCGGAACTGCCGCCGCCGTCCGCGCGGCCCGGCCACGCACCGGAATCGCTGTAGGCAAAGGTGCCGATCTCCGCGCCGCCGCCGGCAAGAACTTGCAGCGATTCGCCGCCATTCGCGAGCGAGCCGAGCCATGCGCCGGCGAGCCGGATGCCCGCGTGATACCACGGCGACGCGGGCACCCGGTAGCGCGCGTGGAAAAGCGCGGCGTCCTTCGCCACGACGATGCGCGCGCCCGGCGCGAGGACGCTGCCGATGGGAAAGACGAACTCGACCGCGCCCGCCAGGGTCACCCCGGTCGCGTCCACGTAGCCAGCGCTCGTGTTGACGAATTCGAGGAACTCCGTGTCGGCGAGGTCAGCGGGATGGTAATGGATTTCGGACGGGCAAAAGTTCGTAAACGTCGCTGCGACGGTGCCCTGTGGCGCGAACGATGCCTCGTTGAGCGCCGACCAGTCGTTGCCCTGGTAGGCGCGCACGCGCACGAGCGTCGCCTCGTTGATGACCAGCGGCAGCGGCGGCAGCGCCTCGTAGGTGCCCTGCAATTCCAGGTCGAAGCTGATGTCGGAACTGTTGTTCAACACCTGGTGGATTTCGACCGCAAGCACGTTGCCGCCGGCCAGCAGCGTGAACTGCCCCGCCGCGAGGTTCTGCTCGAAGTAGTTTGTCTCGTCCGCGCCGCCCGCGCCGATGCTGGCGAGCGTGTCGCGCGTGATCGTGCCGGCGGGCATGGCGGGGCGCCACAATTCCTGGCCGTTGAGATACACGACGGCTCCATCGTCGCGCCGCAGCCGGATTCTCAGTCCGGTGTAGCTGCCTGGGTTCGCGACCTCAAACGTCTTCCGAAAGTACGTCGTGATGTTCTTCTGCACGCCCGTGGTGACGGGGTCGGTGTCAATGTAGTTGGCCACCGTGACCTCGTCGCCGTCGCCGTAGCCGATCTCCGCGGGGCCGCTGCGCCACATGGCATCGTTGTAACCCGCAACTCGCCACGCGGTGCCCTGATCAGAACCGTTGTCGAGGAATCGCCACGTCGCACCCGTCGGGATGAATGTCGTCGTCGCGATCGTGCCAACGTTCGCGGCGATCGCCGTCGGACTCACCCCGCCGCCGGGCAGGCGCGGATCGGATCCGTCCGTCGTGTAGTAGATGGTGCCCGCCGGCGCGGTGAACGTGACGTTGAACCCGCCCGGCACCGGCCCGCCGTGCTGATTCATTTCGACCGGCTCGACGGGCCACCATCCCGCGTGGAGACGGAGCTGCGCGATGAACGCGGTGCTGCGCTGTGGGAAAAATGTGTTCTTCAAGTAATTCCACTCGTTCACCCATTCCTGATCGCGATCCCACGGCAGCGGCGAGACGCTCGAGGCCGGCTGCCAGCGCGCGGTCTCCGCGATGATGGCGGTGAAAATCTCGTTGATGCGTGCGTCGTAGAACGCGCCCGCGACCGCCGGCGTGAGCGCGCCGCCGTGGTGGCAGTGCTGGTAGGCGCGGTCACGGAAGAGCACGCGGAAATCGGCGTGGTTCATCAGCGTGTAGAAAATCCCGTCGGGCACGTTCTGGTCGGTGCAGTCGGCGACGATGTCCTGGAGCGCGATGTCGGAGTCCTGCTGGAAAAACTTCCAGCCGCCGCGGTCGGGCCGCTTCGGCCCGGCGGCGCTCCAGTTGTGATTGCCGGTCCAGTCCCAGTCGTTGCCGGCGTAAAAACTTTCGACCATGTAGTCGGCGAGGTTCACGACATCCACCCACCGCTTCGCCTCGGGGTAATTGCCGAGCGAGTTCTTCAGCGCGCTCCACGGCACCGTCCACGAATCGCCGTTGCCGTGGTCGCTGCCCGTCGTCGCCGCACCGGTGAAATGAAAGTCCTTGCCCGACCCGGGATGGTAGCTCGCCATGAAGTCGTCGTCCGGATGCTCGTGGACATGATAGATGCCGTGATACGCGCCGTTGAGGTAGAGATGCACCTGCCGCCCGCGCTTGCCCGGCTGGCCCATGCGGAGCTGCATTTCGTCCATCCAAAGGTTGCGCATGAGCTGCGCGTCGCCGCTGTGCGCCACCGGGGGCGAGCCGTAGGGCAGAGGAGGGTTTTCCGCCGTGCCCAGCCAGAAAAAGGTGTCGTGCGAGTGCGAGCGCAACCGCAGTTCCGTGAATTCGGTGGCCGCGCCGACGGGGGCCGTCGAGCCGGCGGCGAAGACGGGATACGCGAGCTTCGATCCGCCGTAGTCCACGCGAAACTTGGCGGACATGCTCTGCTTCGGCGAGCCAAGGCTCGTCGTGCCGGTCAGGGTCACGCCGCAATTGATCTGGAAGCCGGCTTCCGCGCCCGCCGGGTCCATCAACTCGAGGGACGCCTCATTTTCCAAAGTCGAAAGGCCGCCCGGCAGAATCACCGACAGCGACGGCAGCGCGAGCAGCGCGTCGCCGAGCAGCGGCCCGTAGGTCGGGTGCGTGGTGATGGACGAGACGAAGTTCGCCTGGCCCGTGACCGCCGAGTTCGAGCCGCCGCTGCCGCGGATGAAAAGATACGTCTGCGTGACCACCGGGGCCCACGCGGCCTGCGCGTTCACGGCGATAGCGCGCACGATGCGCGTGCCGCGCGTCGGGCCGGTGGTGTCAGCCGTGATCGTCAGCGGCCCGGAATACACGCTGCCAGTGGTCGCGGTCGGCTTTGAGCCGTCGAGCGTGTAGCGAATCGTCGATCCCGGCGCGCTCGCCACCAGCGTGAGCGCAAAGCCCGCCGCGTAGAAGCCGTGCGGATGAGAGAAGCTGACGGGGTTCTGTCCGTAGGCGGCAAGGGCGGAGTTCGCGGCGCCGGGCGTGGGCGTGAGCAGGTAGCCGAGTTGCGTGCCGGCGGCATCGTAACCGTAGGCCACGTTCGGAAATTGCTGGGGCGGATTGATCTCGCTGGCAACCGTGACTCCGTCCGGCTGCACGAGCAGGATGCGCTCGCCGCGGTCGTTGAGCGAAAAATTCGCGTGCAGTTGCGTCGAGCCGAGCGGCGGCGTGCCGCGGCCGTCGGCGAAGACGACGAGATAGCCGTTCGGCCCGATGACGCGCGAGGGGAACGGCCACTTCGTGAGGTTGGCCGGGTCGTCGCTGAGGTACCAGCCGGCGATGACCACCGATTGCGCGAGGTCGTTGCGGATCTCGATCCAGTCCTGCGGCACGAGCGACTCGTCGGTCAGCCCCGCCGTGTTGCCGGCAAGAAACTCATTGATGCGAAACTGCGGCGTCACGACCGGCAGGGTCAGCGCCGTCTCGACCGACAGTCCCGCGAGGTCCGTCGCGCGCAGCCGGATGGCGACGCCCGCCTTCCCCGCCGGCAACGCTTGCGTAAACCGCAGCTCCCGGCCGCTCACGGAAAAGAACGCGTTGTCCGTGCTGCCCAACCCCGCCACCAGTTCGAACGTGTGCTGGTCGAATGAATCCTGATCCGTCGCGCCGAGCTGCCCCGCGAACACCCCTGACCCCGCGGCCGCGCTCACCGCCGTCGGGTCGAGCGTCACCGCCGTCGGCGCGTGCGGCGTCGCGACCGTGACGTTGAGCGTCTTCTCGAGGAAACGGTTCGCGTCCGCCGTGTCGGTCGCCCGCACGCGGATCGAAAACACCGTGCCCGGCGGCGTGCCGGAAAATTGGAACGGCACCGGCAGGAGTTGCATCCCCGCGATGGTGAACTTCGCGTTGTCCGTCGCCCCCGGACCGTTGGTGAATGTGATCGTATGTGAAACTGGCGGCGATTTTCGATCGGTGACGGCGAACACCCCGATGGGTGCCGTCTGGTCCGCGAAAAACTGCGCCGGCGTGAGTGCGACATCATCCGGCGCCGGCGGGATGAACACGCGCTCGAGCGTGAGCGCCTGCCAGATTGGATTTCGGTCGCCACCCTCAGACAGGCCGAAGAAACTGCCCATCTCGACCAGCACCTGGTTCGTCGGCGCCTTGAACTGATACGTGTAGAGCGTCGCGCGCGCCGACGCGTAGCTCTGCCCCGGCGAGGCGCCGAGCGACGTGATTTCGTCCACCGCGTTCTGCCCGTTCACGCGAATGTCCCACTTCCGATCCTCGAAACTGTTGCCGGAGAAAAGAACCTGAAGCTTGTATATGTCGCCCGTCGTCACGGCGAGCTGCGCGCTCAGCTTGTCGGGACTCAAAGCCCAGCGGATGTCGTGGAGGATTTCCTCAAGCTCGTTCGCGTTCGCCGACGCGCCGAATTCAGGCCGGTTCCACCAGGGCGTCACGTGATTCGGCCCGTAGAGCACCACGCCGGGAATCGTCTGCGTATCCGGGATGAACGCCACGCCCGCCACCGTGCGCACCGGATCGTTGGCCGAGAAGTTGATCGCGTAGATGAACTCCCCGGTCAGATCGAGATCCTGGGGCCCGGTGATCTGCGAC
>JANNEF010000021.1:0-3578 GCA_031378375.1 Verrucomicrobiota bacterium
GATGTGTTGGTCCCAAGAATCTGGAACACGCAAGTTGAACACTCGCACCAAGTGTTGTTGTCCATAACGGTCGAGGCGTCCGATGCGTTGCTGCAATCGCATTGGATTCCACGGCAAATCGTAGTTGACCATCAGGTGGCAGGCTTTCTGAAGGTTAATGCCCTCACCACCGGCCTCAGTGGACAACATAAATCGTGAACCACGCTCGAACCTCACGCGCGCGGCACGACGTTCCTCCATCTCGATGTCGCCGTTTATCAACTCGACAATTGAGCCGGGGAAAAGTGAGGCGACGCGCGTTTGCAGCATTTCTTGCGTCGTTCGGTATTGGGTGAAAACGAGAACCTTGGAACCAGGTTCATTCTTTTCGAGTTCGCGCAGGAGGTCAGCGCAATGGTTCCATTTTGAATCCTGCGACAACTCACGCAGTCGCTTCAACAGAGTTTCGAGCAAGACGCGCTCATTCTCGAAGAATGTTTTCGTCGGCAAGGTGAAGTCGCGGACCTCCTCGCTGCCGTCTTCTTCGTCAGCCTCCAAGAGGTCAACCAACCGCTCGACGCGGCCTTGCAAGGAACCCAACCGCCGTTGCAGCGCGCGCTCCAATGCGGGCCAACTGCTTGCGGCGAGCTTGTGAAAGGTGTGCATTACCAATTGCACCACGAGTTGCGTTCCCCGGTCGGAGTCACGGACAAAGTCCAGACTCTTGAGAATGTATTCCGTAAGGAGCCGCGAGATTTCGGTTTCTTCCACTGTCCAACGCACGTCGAGAGTGGTGGTGGTGTGACCTTTGAATAATGGCTTTCCGTTCCAGTCCACCGCACGCGACTTCGGCGTGCGTGTGAGCGTTTCGATTAGCGCTGCCGTCGTCAGTTGCTGACCCAAGGGACGATTGCCCGGCTGAAACAAATCCGGGCGAGCGAGATGAAGCAGATACAGGAAACGCTCATCGTCTCCTTGGTGTGGTGTCGCCGAGAGCAGCAGAAGGCGGGGCGAGCGCGGCGTGTTGTCCGCGTTTGCAACATGACGTATGAGTCGGCTTTCCACCAAGAACTCGAACAAGCGATAGTTCGCCGTTTTCTCAAGCTTTTGACTCAAGAAACGGCGTTGTGCAGTTAAACGGTGCGCCTCATCGCAAACAACAACATCGAAGGCCCCGACCTGCGCAATCAGATCCCGATATTCATCGCGCTTCAGTCGGTCAATCGGAGCAATAACCAAGGGCTGCGTGCGCCAGTTCGAGGCGAGCTTGCCATCGAAATCACTGCCAAGAATTGTAAAGTTCAATCCGAAGTGTTCATCCATCTCGTCTTTCCACTGGAGCGCGAGTCCTGCCGGACAAACAATCATCACACGCTGGGGAGGATCACGACGCATAAGGCAAGTGATGAGCAAGCCAGCTTCGATAGTTTTGCCAAGACCGACGTCATCGGCCAGCACATGACCAAAGCGGTCGGCGGCGAGCACTTTGTCGAGGAGGAAGGCTTGGTGCGGAAGCGGCTGGACGGCCGCTTTTGTAAAACCGCCGGTGAAATTGTTTTCGCCGATGACAAGTCCAGCGGCCAACTTGCGCTTGAACACCGCTAAATCACCCCACCGCTCGGCAGCAGCGTCGGCGAGCGGGTCCCCAACAATCTCGACCTCTTGTGGACCGACGTTTAGAAGCTGATCAAGGTGATCAAACGCGACCTGCAACCGCGCATCGCCAAACGCGTCTTCTTCCACATAGCGGATAATGCCGAAGCCATATTCAGGGTGTGTTCGGTGAACTACGCGTGTGTTTGGGTGGAAATTGGCGCTCATGGATTAGCCTTCAAGCCCTAGATGCAGGAGCGGGATGTCGTAGAACGGCAGCAGGCGTGACCCAAATTCGCGGTCTGATGCAATCCTACTGTAAAGTGAATCGCTCAACGAAGCCAATGCCTCAAAATCCACGCGGTTGCCGATGTCGGCACCGAGCCAACCGATGCGTTCCATCGCCCGACGCACCGGCGTTGATACAAACAACGCGAGAGGCTTCACCGCAGGATCGGTTATTACTCCGAGGCGACACAACTCTCGCACAACAAAAAACAATGGTGCGCCAGCACTTTGTCCGAAAACACCCACCCAAGCTTTTTGTCCGGGCAGGTGACCCGTTTTTAGAAAATTAAGGAGGTCAATTCCGCGACCGGCTTCCACGAGTTCTAACAGCGTGGCTGGGAAATGATCTTCCCACACCAGCCTGTGAATTTTTCGGATGTCATAAAAGACACGCCGCCAAAAATATGCGTGCTCTCCACTGGCAGCCAGGTTTGCAAATGGCCGCTTCGTCACATCAGCAAACAAGGCGTCAGTGCCCTCACCAAATGTTTCCTTGCTGGTGCGTTCCCAGAATTGTCGGCCATCCAGTTCGCTACGCCAGAAATTGCGCACTTCCGTCATGCGACGCCCAGCGGACATCAAACATGCGAGTCCGAATAGACGATACCAGATGCACTTTCCATTTTCCGATGAAACTGAAAGCAGGTCCGCTCTGAGCCGCGCACGGCGCGAGTTGGTGTCTGCCTCATCGGTAGTATAAAGCAGCCGCCAATTCTCGTCTCCTTCGAGCGTATAATCTGCCATCGGCTTGCCGCGTCGTTCCCACCAGTGCCAGAGGTTCTCGACTGACCAAGCCTCGACGACTGGCATTTCTGGTTCGAGGGGTTGCGGTGGTGCGGCTGGCCGTAGCTTTTCGGTCAACACGCCCTTGGCCTTATCAAGTTCGTCTTTCTCTGGGCCGGACAAGCGCAATCTTGTGAAGGTCTCGGATTTGAGACCTGCATCGACCAGCCGCAAGAGTGGCGAATCAGGTTGCTGCAAAATCACCCAACCATCGAAAGTTATTCGGTGATGTTCGCCGTCTGGGAGAGCTGCGGCGATTTCTGCATCAATCCATTTGGCTTGATTGATATGCCATTGTTGACCAAAAACGCTGCCGATGCGACGGAAGAGCGTGCTGGGAAATTCCAACGTGGACGCAGCAACCAGCCCGCCGCCATGAGGAACGATTGCACTGAGTCGTCCGGCAGCTTTTTCGGCATGACGGCGCAAAGAGCGAAGTTCACTGCTTGCTTCCAGTTCTGTGGGCGCTTCGTTCAAGTGAAGCACTCGCGCCCAAGCAAGCCAAACAGGGCTGGCTGGTTTGTTGCGGATTTCGCTCTCGGCGCGTTGGATCACCGCATCGTAAGCTAATTCTACCAACCCGCTGCGGGCGATGTTACGCAGTCCCACACGCCCTTGGTCTGAATCGAAATCTCCATTGACAAGAAAATCCAGTGGAAAGTCGTGGTCAGTCTCGAAGGTCAGGTGAAACTTACGCCATAATTTATCCAAAGGTGCTGGCAAACTATTCGCATCGAGTCGCACCGCAGCGGCAAATCGGCGATGAGGACTGTTCGCCACGGGATTCGTGCCCGCGTCAGAGAAAACGAGAAACCGGTCTGGTGACTCCGCCCCGTCTTCGGTAACGGTGACTTGCCTCCAGCCCTCTAAATTCTCGCCCCGCACTATTCGCCACTGCCATATACGTTGCTCGAATTTGACGCGAATTCGCTGTA
>JANNEF010000213.1:0-6823 GCA_031378375.1 Verrucomicrobiota bacterium
GACAGGCCATCTTTCTGATGTCGGATACTGCGATGCGGTTTTTGTCTGATGTTTTGGCGCTGTGTGGTTTGTTCCGGCAAACTCTTATCTCTTCTACACTCGCAGTGTTCTTGTCACCGGTTCAGCAGCGCGGCAGGGGACCGGGTCGCCGGAGTATCTGTTCGGGCGTGGACGAGGGGGCTGCGCGGGAAGCGGACGATTCGGCGTCGGGGATGTTTTGGCTCGATTTGTCAGAGCGATGCCTACCGCTCCGGTTCAACGCCTCGATTTCTTAACTGAACACGCGTTCGTTCGCGTCGCGCTTGGTCGCGTTCCAACGCCGCCTGGACGATCTCCCGGTCGAGCCGCGCGTTGGTCTGCTGTAATCGCTCGATTGCTTCGGGCAATTGGATCAACCCCCGGGCCGCCGCCGCCTCCAGCACGCCCACGGTGCCGGTGACGAGCAGTCCATAACCGGCGGCGGCGGCTCGCCCGGCGCGGTCATCCATCAGAATCGCCGCCGCCTGGATTTCCTTCGCCAGACAAATTGCTTCCAATTCTCCCCGATCCACGTCGAGTGTTGGATCGAGGGTGGTGGGTGCCTGGACTTTTACCCAGACCGGCAGCGTGCGCGCCCAATCTCGCACAGCGGCGGGGGTGTTGGGGTGTTGCAGCTCCTGAAAGACCGTCGGGGGAATATACACTTGCGTGAACAGGCGGGGGAGCACGTCCGGCGCACCGCAGAGAATCAGATAATGCAGCGGGCTGGTGTCGGAGACGACCACGCTCACTTGCCGTCCAGGATTTTGTCCAGAGTCGCGCGATCCGCTTCGAGGTCGGCCAGGGTGTGGTTTAGCGGCACCCGGTGTTGCAGGAGAAAAGTTTCGGCCTGCCAGTAATCCAGTCCGAGCATTTCGCCCACCTGCCGGTGTGACAAATGCCCGGCTCGATACTCTTCGACGGCGACGTTCTCCAGGAGCCGGTGGGCCATCTCATCATGCGTTTCGCCCAGGCTCCGGGCGACGCTCTCTGGCAACTTGACCGTGACTTCAACCATACTTGGAAGCATAGCATGATTCGCCACTGTTGAGCAACTATGGTGATTTTCCGCAGGGGCGGGGGAACGCGGACCGGAAGCTGTCCAACATGCGGGTTCGACAGATGCGCTTCAGAGTCCCGGAAAGAGCGGTGTCCGCTTGACCGGTTCAAACTCCGGGTCGCCTTTGATCACGGCGATGACCTCCAACTCGTTCTGTTCCAGCATTCGGTCCACTTCCGGCAGGGTGAGGTCCAAAATACTGGCCGCCGCTTTGCGACACGCCTCGTCGGCATCGTTGGCCTCAACGGTTCTGCCCAGCGCCCCGCCGTCGGGCATCGAGTAAATGATCGGGTGAAATTGCGGCATGGCTTTCTCCTTAATTTTGCACCAACCGGCTCTTTCGCTCGCACTCGGCGCGGGGTTCGAACTTGCGATTCAATTTTCCCTGGCGCTGCCAATCGTCAATGTGGTCGGCCAACCTGTTTTTCGACGAAGCGAACAAATTTCGGATCGCGCTCCAGCCGGGTCTTTTGCCAGACCACTCGTGGGATGGGCAATCGAAAGAATGCCTGCACATCGTTCGCCAGCGCCGCCAGCGACAGCAACGAACCTTCCCGCGCGAGCAACCAGCCCGTGTTGAAATGCACGATGACCTCGTTCAAGAACGCCTCCTCGTGCGCGCTCACCGGTTGGCCGACCAGATCGCCCTCGCCCTGAAAGACCCGCGCCAACTCCGGGCGACAACGGCCTTCATTCCACAGCTCCCGATGTTGCTCCGTGAGCGTCAGCAGATCGCTGACCCGCCGCGCTCTGGACTCGCGGCGCAGCGACAGGCCCGTGAACAGCAGGCCGCCGATAATCCCCGCACCCTGAAGCACCAGAAACCAATTTGCCGTGACCCAATCCAGTAACGCATCCACCTGTCCGTCATAACACAGGTGCGCGGCGCAACGGAAGGGGTGCTCAGATGGCCGCTGGAATATTCGCGCGCGCCCCCACGAGTGTCGCGCGGGGGATGCGCACCACGCGCTCGCCGGGGCCGCAGCCGCACTCCGGCGGCAGCTTGTCCACCGCCTCGGAGGTGATGTCCGCCCCGATGATGGCAAAATCGCCGGAGTTCAGTTCGAGAATGTCCGGGCAGGAACGGCCGCCCGCGCAGCGGCCCGCTTGACTGCCCCCGTTGGAAGTGAGTCGTCGTAGAAACATGCTGAAATATGACTATAGTAATCTACGGTGTCAAATCTTTTTGTTGGTAATTCTCACAGGTGTCGAAACACCAACTGCGCGAGGCTGTTTGCGCTCAGGTCGTCCGTATTTTGCGCGAAGAGCGGAAGAAACACCGGATTTCCATGACGGTGCTCGCCCAACGAGCGGGACTTTCACAAGCCATGATCAGTCTCGTCGAACGCGATCTGCGCAATCCCACCTTGGACACTTTTCTACGGATTGCCGACGTGCTCGACGTTGACTTCGCGGAAGTCATCAAACGGGCGCGTAAGGCGGCGTTGAATGCCAAACCGTAGCGAGACAAGTTTTTTGCGGGCGTCAAAACTGGTCATGGTTGGCGTTGGTGAAGATTAGTTTGAGCGCCTTGCCGGTCTTGGTTGGGCAAATCTGCACGTTTTCCAATGGTTCGGTGATCTGCCGCATATAGGTGACGTCCTCAATGATGACAAAATGAGCGTCACAGTCCAGGAGTCGGTAATCGCGCCACTCAATTTCCCGCACTCCAACTGGCGTGTAATAAGTTTTCTTGGGACGCAGTTCCACCTCCACCAGTTTACCTTTCACCGCAATGAGCCGACGAGCCTTGTCATTTCGGCTGGCGATCATCTCGTTGAACATCTGGTCGCTGGCCTTTTTGTTCTCCGAGCCAATCCGGACGTAGGCGTGGCCTGTAAAATGGGGCCGCTTGGTGCTGGCAGGAATGACAACGGCCAGGATCTCTTTCGCTTCAATCGTCAAAACGCGAAACTCACAAGGGACCCGTGGAAAGCACTCCTCAGCAGCTATCTTTGCAAGCTCCCGTTGATCAGTATCGGCATCTTCCAAGCCAACGATCGCGCCGTCCGGTCCAACTCCGAGGAAGAGGACGGCATGCTCGTCCGGCCCGAGCGCATTGGCAAAAGCCACAAGCGTTGTCCTAATTTCACGCGGGTTTTGCCGTGATCGCTTCCGTTCAACATGTGTTGACTCGGACTGGCGTAACCGCACGAGAATTTGTTCTTCAGTGAGCATGGCCCAGATTCAAGCCTGACGATATGTTCTCGCTCAAGCTTCAACCGATGGAGCACGGAAACGTCAACGTGTTCACCGAGGCTGCGCGGAGGACACCCACGAATGGCCTCACAACGCCGTTTGGGGGAACTCCCCTGCCGCGTTGGTTCTGGGTATGATAATCCATTTTATCATACCCATTGTGAAGCTCATGAAAATGATGCAAACTGCAAACAACGGTCGTTGGGAACATGACTTTTCGAATTGGGTGAGGTCGCGATGGAAGTGACTGTGCAAATGCCGGACGAGATCGCCAGGCTGCTGGGCGAATCGGCCCACATGCCGCGCAAGCTCCTGGAAGCTCTAGCCATCGAGAGCTACCGCTCGCAAAAACTTTCCCGCAATCAAGTGCGCCAATTGCTTCAACTTGATTATTGGCAGACGGAAGATTTTCTGACCCGGCACGAGGCCAAGCGCCCATACACGCTGGCCGATTTGGAAGTTGATCGGAAATCTCTCGCCGGGCTTGGTCGGAAATGACCCTCGTTGTCGCCAACTGCTTCAGGATGCTCTGAGCCGGGACGCGGCGCGAAAAGAACGGGCGCAGAATCGCGACCGGGAAATTGACCGATAAGCCCAAAGGAGGGGCACATCATGGTTGTTGTGTTGCAGGGGTTGCGTGGAGCCACCACCGAAGATTCACCTCTGAGTTGTATTTCAGGGACCGAACCGCATTTGCTGCATGAAACGACTTGCGGCGATGCTGACGGAAGCCGATCCAATTTCGCTGATTTTCAGAAGTGTTTTGCCAAGGAACAACGCTGATGGTCCAACACCCTCCCCGACCTGACACCATCGCTCCAGGGCAACCCTCGCTCACGCTGCAAAAGCCGGCTGAACACGGCCTGCTCTCCCGCGAAGAATTTCGACGGCTGGCCGACGTGCCACCGGAGATCGAATGGTTTGCCAACATCAAAAACGCGCACACACGCCGGGCCTACAAAAACGACATTCAGAGCTTCATGACTTTTGTGGGCATCAAACGTCCTGAAGAATTTCGCACCGTCACCCGAGCGCATGTGATTGCCTGGCGAAAACATCTGGAGTCGCGGGCGCTGGCCGCCGCCTCCCTGCGGCGCAAGCTCTCGGCCCTTTCCGCTCTCTTTGATTATCTTTGTGAAGCCAACGCGATCCGGCACAACCCCGTCAACGGCGTGGAACGCCCGACCGAGGGCGCAAACGAAGGCAAAACGCCCGCCATCAGCGACGATCAGGCACGGCAGCTCATCGGAGCGCCGGCGACGGACACGTTGAAAGGAAAACGCGACCGGGCGATCCTCGCCGTTCTGCTTTACCATGCGCTTCGACGCTCTGAACTTTGCAGCCTGCGCGTGAAGGACTACGAGGACCGTCGCGGCGTCAAACATTTGCGGGTCCACGGCAAACGGGGAAAAATCCGCTACGTTCCCGTCCACGCGCGGGCGATTGGTTTCATTGAGGAGTATCTGGACACTGCCGGCCACCGTGCCGACATCCACGGCGCACTCTTTCGCCCGGTGAAAAACTCGGATGGTCACACGGAAAAGGCGCTCTCCCCGACTTCGATTTATCGGAATGTCGTGATCCATTACGCGAAGCAAATCGGACTGACGCTTTCGGGATTCGGTCCGCACTCACTGCGGGCGACCGCAGCGACCAACGCTTTGGATCACGGGAGCGACATTGCCAAAGTGCAGGAATGGCTGGGGCATTCGGACATTTCAACGACGCGCCTCTACGACAAGCGAAAATCGCGGCCGGAGGATTCCCCCACTTTCAAAGTCCAATACTGAGGTTCCGCTGAATAACCTACGCGACTCGCGCTCCCCTGCCGCCTGGCATCGAAGAACTTAAAAGGAGTTATGCCAGAGGATGAGAGGAGGGGACAACCCCCGATCTGGGCCGGGCGGCGAGTGCGGGAATAATCCGCGCGGCTTGGCGATAGTGTTGTCCCCAATCTCGCGAGCTGCCAAGACCGCGTGACTCCATTGCGCGATTCGTGCTAGGCTCTCCATTGCCAGTTTTAACTATCACCGGAGAAGCCATGCCCAATCCTGAACTGCCACCTCGACCTTCGCAGACTACGCCGCCAAGTGAAGCGAAGCCGGAAACGCCAGATGCTTTCGTTTTGCTCGTGGTTCCGCTGCGGAAGTTCAACTTGGGGCAGATTGTGATCACGTCCAACGCGCAATCGGTGCTGACGCCGGAAGATATCAACATGGCGCTCACACGCCACAGCCGTTGCGATTGGGGAGAAGTGTGTGCCGAGGACGCGAAGGTCAATGAGCGCGGGGTGCGTGACCAAGGAATGATCCTGTCCGCTTATCAGTCAGCCAAGGGCGTGAAGTTTTGGGTGATTACCGACCCTGGACACGAGGTCACGACGTTATTACTGCCAGAAGACTATTGATGGCAAAACCGAGTTTCAGCATGACGGCGGCAGATCACAGGTCGCAAATTCGGCTCAAGGCACCCGTGACATTCGATTGCCGAACGTGGTATCCTCGTCGCGGAGTGTTGCACATGGAAAAACCCAAATACGCCGCCATTGACCTGCTCACCGCCCGTTTTCACCCCCCCTAGCCTTTTCCCCCGGCATCGTGCTAAACTCACTGGAGAACAAACATCCGTTTGAACTTTGTGATAGACTCGGTCCATTGATTGTATGAGCGCGGAAATGAAAAAGGAAAAGCCTGGTGAGCCTGCCCCGACCCTCGACTCCGCGCGGGCAACCGAGTGGGCTGGCATTCTGAAGGCAGGAGTTCACGCCCAGCGCCTGGTGCCGGGGGCTGTTTGCGTGGGCGGCACGGCGGCGGCGTTGTATGCCGGGCACCGCATTTCCTACGACACCGATCACCTCCTGCCGGGCCTGCGGGATCATTTTCAGGAAGTGCGCGCCCGGCTCGAAGCACAGCCGGAATGGAAAACGGCCCGTGTCACTCCGCCGGTGCTGATTCTTGGCAGCATCAGCAATGTCGAAGTGGGGTTCCGGCAACTCAAACGCGCTAAACCCGTCGAAACGCAGACCGTGCAGACCGAAGCCGGACCGCTGGTGATTCCGACTCTGGACGAACTGATTTGCATGAAGGCGTTCCTGGCTTACGACCGCAACGCCACTCGTGACTATCTGGACTTTGCCGCGCTGACCGAGTGCGGCTCTCCGCAGGCCGTGTTGGGTTCACTGCTGAAACTCGATGCCCGTTACGGCGCACTGCAAACCGCCTCGGTCGGACTTGAAGTCGCCAAGGCGCTCTGCGCCGCCGCCCCCTTCGATCTCGATGAAGCTGAATTGCCCCACTACAAGGGCCTGACCGAGAAATGGCACCGCTGGGAAACCACGCGCACCATCTGCCAGCGCTTTGGCGTGCTATTGGGCGAAGCCTTGGTAAAAGGAGAACAGTGATGGAACACCGCCACCTCACCACTCAACACTGGTCGGCTGCCGCCGTGGACTCCGCGCTGGAGCGCGGCGATCTTAAAGACTGGCGCGAACTCTTCGCCGCTGTGCGCGCCAACTCTGAAGTCGCGGAGATGGTCTTGCGCGTGGCC
>JANNEF010000303.1:0-15659 GCA_031378375.1 Verrucomicrobiota bacterium
GCCGGCCTTCCTCGACGTGGACCTCGACGGCTACGAAGATGTGCTGGTGACCACCGGCTACCATCGTGATTCATTGCACATGGACGCCGTGAATCAAATCCTGGCCCAGCGCCGCGGCCGGCGTCTGTCCGACCTCGATCACCGCGCCCTGAAGCAACATTTCTATCCGGGGCTGACCCGCGCGAACCAGGCCTTTCACAACCGCGGCGACCTGACCTTCGCGGACACGGCGCGTGAATGGGGTTTTGATTACGTCGGTGAAACCCACGGGCTGTGCCTGGCCGACCTCGATAACGACGGCGACCTCGACGTGATCGTCAGCCACTTGAACGACTGCGCGGGCCTTTACCGCAACGAGTCCATCGCCCCGCGCGTGGCCGTGCGGCTGCGCGGCCGGGCACCCAATACGCGCGCCATCGGCGCGCGCATCCAATTCCTCGGCGGGCCGATGCCGCAGAGCCAGGAAATCATGAGTGGCGGCCGCTACCTTTCGAGTGATGACACGATCCGGATGTTCGCGGCGGGCCGGGGCACCAACGGACTGCGCCTCGAAGTCGCCTGGCGCAACGGCGCGGTGAGCGTGGTCAGCAACGTGCAGCCGAACCGGATTTACGACATTGATGAGCGAAGCGCGCACGCCGCGCCGAACTCGAAACTCGAAACTCGAAACTCGAAACTTCCCTGGTTCACCGATGTCAGCTCACTGCTCAATCACACGAACGTGGACGAGGGGTTCAACGATTTCGAAGCGCAGCCGCTCATGCCCCGGCGTCTCAGCCAGCAAGCCCCCGGCGTCTGCTGGCAGGATCTCGACGGTGATGGTTGGGAGGAATTGATCCTCGGCACCGGAGCCGGCGGACGCATGGCAGCGTTCCAGAACGATGGCAAGGGCGCGTTCCGCCCCTGGCCCGGCCCGCAACTGGATCAAGTGCTGCAGCGGGATCAAACAACCATCCTCGGCTGGCGCAAAAGCGACGGTCAGACAGTGCTGCTCGCCGGTTCCTCCAACTACGAAGACGCCTCGACCAAGGAAACGTGCGTGCGCCAATTCGATCTGGCCCGGCGCAGCGTGGACGACAGCCTCCCCGGCTTGCCGGCATCCGTCGGGCCGATGGCGTTGGCGGACGTGGACGGCGACGGACTCCTCGACCTGTTTGTGGGCGGACGCGTCCTGCCGCAAATGTATCCGGCCCCGGCGTCTTCGGCGTTGTTCCGGCAAAGCGGCGGCAAGTTCATTCCCGACGGGGAGAACACAAAAGGGCTGGCGCAGGTCGGCTTGGTACACGGCGCCGTCTTCAGCGATCTGAACGGCGACGGCTGGCCGGAGTTGATTCTCGCCTGCGAATGGGGGCCGCTGAAAATCTTCCGCAACGACAAGGGTAAATTGGTTCCCTGGGATCCACCGGTGGCGGCCGCCCAGTCTCAACTTTCAACCCTCAGTCAACTCACCGGCTGGTGGAACGGCATCACCACCGGGGATTTCGATGGCGACGGGCGGCTCGACATCGTGGCGGGCAACTGGGGTCGCAACTTGAAACACGAAGGCTTTCGCCGTCGCCCGCTGCAGATCTATTTCGGTGAATGGCGGGTGCCCGGCGCGATGGACCAGATGGACGCCTATTACGACGAAGGTCTCAAAAAGATTGTCCCGTGGTGCAGCTACGAAACGGCGAAGAAACTCCCGTGGATCGCCGAGCGTTATCCCACCGCCACGGCGTTCTCGACCGCCGGAGTCGCGGAGTTGCTCGCCGAGCACACCAATGCGACCCGCGTCCTGCAAGCCGTCTGGCTGGAGACGACCGTCTTCCTGAATCGCGGCGACCGGTTCGAGGCCGCGCCACTGCCGCTCGAAGCGCAGTTCTCCCCCGCCTTTGGCGTCTGCGTGGCCGACGCCAACGGCGATGGCCGCGAGGACATTTTCCTCAGCCAGAATTTTTCCGCGATGGACGGTGACACGCCCCGCTGCGACGCCGGACGCGGCCTGTGGCTGGCGGGCGATGGCGCGGGAAAATTCCGGCCCGTGCCCGGCCAGGAAAGCGGCGTGCGCGTTTATGGCGAACAGCGCGGCTGCGCGCTGGCGGATTACGACGGCGATGGACGCGTGGATCTGGTGGTGTCGCAGAACGGCGCGGAAACAAAACTCTACCGCAACACCGGTGCGAAACCCGGCCTGCGGGTGCGACTGCGCGGGCCGGCGGGCAATCCCGACGCGGTGGGGGCCGTGCTGCGGTTGAAATTTGCCAGTGGTTGGGGTCCGGCGCGGGAGATCCATGCCGGCAGCGGCTATTGGTCGCAGGACAGCGCCTGTGCCGTGCTGGGAACGCCATCACCGCCAAACGCCATCCAGATAGCCTGGCCCGGTGGCCGGCGCACCGAACAAACTCTGAACCAGTCCGGTGGCGAAGTGATCGTGAAGCCGTGACGGATTTGGACGGGAAGAAAAAACTTTGATTGCCTGCAAGCTTTTGGCGTCCATATTCGACGGACATGCAAGTATGATAAAACGCGCGTTAACCATCCTGATTCCGCTCGGCCTCCTCCTCGGCGGGGCCGCGCCCACCGCCGCTCAAAAAATGAAACCCACCGACTCCCCCACCAACACCACCGAACTGGCCACCTTCGGCGCCGGCTGCTTCTGGTGCGTCGAAGCCGTCTTCGAAAGCTTGGCCGGCGTCAAATCCGTCACCAGCGGCTACGCCGGGGGCAAGAAGGAAAACCCCACCTACGATGAGATCTGCGGCGGCAAGACCGGGCACGCCGAGGTGATCCAGGTCGAATTCGTCCCGAAGCTCGTCTCCTACACGGAACTGCTCGACCTCTTCTGGCGGGCGCACGATCCGACCACCCTCAACCGCCAGGGCGCCGACACCGGCACGCAATACCGCTCCGTTATTTTCTACCACAACGACGCGCAGAAACTGGCCGCCGAGAAATCCAAAAAGGAAGCCGCCAAGGATTTCCGCGATCCGATCGTCACGGAGATTGCGCCGCTCACCCGGTTCTTCAACGCGGAGAAATACCATCAGGACTATTTTCGCAACAATCCGCGCGTGCCCTACTGCACCTACGTCATCCGCCCCAAACTGGAAAAGCTCAAGGCGAAGCCAGTGCGATAAGTTACGCGGAGCCAGTTGCGCATCGCCGTTTTTGCAAGGCGTGGCGCCATGGGGCGCCCCGCCTGCAATTGAATGCGATGTGCCCGGAGCCAACGCCCCGGACATTTTGCATTGCGCGGGGAAGACGGGATTTCCTAACATCGCGTTATGAAGCTCGCATCGTTCGCCGCGCCAGTGTTGTGCCTCTTAATGCTCAGTGCCTGCCAGTCCCCGCAGTCGGGTAAATCCGCTGCGCCGGCCCCCGGTCCGGCGACCGGCTTGCCGGGAGACAATACCACCGCCGAGGCACGCGCCATCACCGGCGCACCGGAAGCCTCCACGGATCGCATCAACTGGACGCGGGTGAAAATTGGCGACGTGCTCGCGGCGGGAACCTCCCTGCGCACTTCGGGCGATGCCAGCATGGAGTTGTTCCTTGGTGTGCAGCATCCGTTCCTCCGCCTCGCCGAAAACAGCCTGATGACCTTGGAGGAAATGCGTGGCGCCGGTTCTGCGGATGGCGCCCCCTCGCTCTCACGTCTGCGTTTGTACCAAGGCACGCTGCTGGCCAACTGGCCGAACCCCGGTCCGCACTCGCGCTGCGAAGTCGTCACGCAGCGCGGCAAGTTCGCATTGACTGCGGGCAGCTATCTCATCCCGGCCGACGGCAAGGCCATCAAGCGATAGCGGGCGGATTCAACCGCCGCAGCACCTCGCATAACGCCGCCAGTCGCGGCGTGGCCACGCCGGCGGCGCGCGCACGCCGGAGCGGTTCGAGAAACATCCCCTCCAGTTCCAACGGCTGCGCGCGCTCGAAATCAATCAACGTCGAGGCGCGGTAGGCCCCCATCGTGCGCGTGCGATTGAACTGCAATTCCTCGAGCCGCTCGGAAACGGCCAGTCCCTGCGCGCGCGCGGCCGCGAACACTTCCCGCATCAACGCGCGAGCGAGCGATTCCCAGCGCGCGTCGGCCAGCAGCCGGTCAGTGGTCAGGCACGGGCCGAGCCGGGCGCCCGCCGGCACTTCCCCGCGCCACACCGCGTCGAAGCCGGCGGCGCTCGCCACGCCGAGGCCGTTGAACGGGATGTTCCACATCAGCTTCTCCCAGTGCGCCCGCGCCAGATCATCGGTGATTTCACATGGCACACCGGCTTGCTGAAAGAGCGCGGCCAGCGCGTGCGTGCGCGGGGCGGGCGGACGCTGGAATTCACCGAGCACGATCTTACCGTGGTCAATGTGCTGGATGACGCCGGGTGCCAGCCGGTTCAGGCAGACGAAGCAGAGACCGCCGAGGATTCTTTCCGCTCCGAACCGGGCGGCGAGTTGTTCCGCGTTGCCCAGACCGTTCTGCAACGTGAGCACCGCCGTCCCCTGCCCCACCAGCGGCGGGAGCAGGCGCGCAAACTGATCGTTGGCCGTGGTCTTGAGCGCGATGACGACGAGATCACTCACGCCGATGGCGGCGGCATCGTTGGCACAGATGGGCTGGAAGTGGAAGTCGCCCCTGGGACTGCGCACGGAGACGCCGTCGCGCCGCACCGTGTCGTAATCCGAACGCAGGAGGAAATGCACCTCCTGCCCGGCGCGTTGAAGCTGGCCGCCGTAGTAACTGCCCACCGCGCCGCAGCCGACCACCGCGATTTTCATGCGCGGTCAGCTTTTGGGCGAGCGGCGCAGTCCGTTTTGCAACCACAAGCCCCAGACGATCACCAGCGCCTCGCGCACGATCTTCGAGGACATCTTGGAACTGCCCAGGAACCGGTCGGTGAACACGATGGGCACCTCCGCGATCTTCATGCCCTGACGCCACAGCTTGTGGGTCATCTCGATTTGGAAGCTGTAACCGTTGGAACGCACCGCGTCGAGATTCACGCTGGCCAGCGCGCGGCGGCGAAAGCACTTGAAGCCGCCCGTGGGATCGCTGAAGGGCATGCCGGTGATGACCCGCACATACTTGGCCGCGCACATACTCAGCATGAGCCGCTTGAGCGGCCAGTTGATGACGCGGATGCCGTTGCGGTAACGCGAGCCAAGCACGCAATCGGCGCTCTGCGCGGCCTGGAGAAACGCGGGGATGTCGTCGGGGTTGTGAGAAAAATCGCCGTCCATCTCGAAGATGAATTCGTAGTCGCGCTCCAGCGCCCACTTGAAGCCAGCGCAGTACGCGCGGCCCAACCCGTTCTTCTCCTGCCGGTGAAGCACATGAAACATCGGGTTCTGCGCCGCAATCTCGTCGGCGAGTTTGCCGGTGCCGTCGGGGGAATTATCGTCCACGACCAGCATCTCGACGGGGACGGGCAGGCCCATGACGCGCTTGACGAGCGGCGGAAGGTTTTCGCGCTCGTTGTAGGTCGGGACGATGACAAGTGTTTTCTGGCTCATGCGTGAAAAATGCCGCGCACACAAGTAAGCGAGGCGCGCACTGAAAACAAGCCGGGAGTTTGAAATTGGCGCGAGTGATCCATTTCACCCTTGCCAGCCACGGTGCTTTCCCGTTTAACCGCCGGGTGCCTGACTGGATTGACGCCATCGTGCTCGGACTCATCGAAGGGGTGACGGAGTTTCTTCCCGTTTCCTCCACCGGCCATTTGCAACTCGCCGAACGCTGGCTGCGCCCGCAGAGCGAGCTGTTCGACATCGTCGTGCAGTGCGGCGCGGTGCTCGCGGTGCTTGCCGTTTTTCACGCGCGGGTCGGCGGCCTGATCCGCGAGTGGCGCGCCCCCGCGAGCCGCGGTTACGCCGCCAAGCTGTTGGTCGCGTTCGTGATTACCATCGTCGGGGTGCTCGCGGCGGAAAAACTGGGTGGGAAAGTCCGCAAGGAGGACGTCGCCGCCGCCGCGTGGGCCGCGCGCGTCGCGTGGGCGACGTTGATTGGCGGCGTGCTGTTCCTTGTCATTGAACGGTGGCTGCGCGGCCGGCCCGGCCGCGCTGAAATCACCTGGGCGGTGGCGCTGGGCGTCGGTGGCGCGCAGATTCTCGCGGCGCTCTATTCCGGCACTTCGCGTTCGGGCGCCACGATTCTGTGCGCGCTGGCGTTGGGGGTCGCGCGGCCGGCGGCCACGGAGTTTTCATTCCTACTGGGCGTGCCGACGCTGCTGGCGGCGGGGGCCTACAAGGTCTTCAAAGCCTGGCGCCACGGCGAACTGGGCGGTGAAAACTGGACGCTCACGTTGCTCGCCACCGCAGTGGCGGCGGTCACGGCTTTCATCGCAGTGAAATGGCTGCTGCGTTTTGTGCAGACGCACACGTTCGTCGTCTTCGGCTGGTACCGGGTCGTGCTGGGCGGGGTGATTCTGCTGGTCGGGCGCTGAAGTGACGGTGCGGTGGCGACGCCATACGCGCGACGATCACGTCGGGGAGGGAACCCTTTTCTCTTACGGCTTCGGCTTGCGGCCAATGCCCCATATCAACCAAACGGCGAGCGCCACGATTAGGATGAGCCACCAGAAGTAACGCAGGTCGCGCGCGGCCATCTCGACGAAGGCAAACGCGCGCGGAAAAAGCAGCAATAGCGCGCCGACCACCGCCGCCAGCAGCGCAATTTGAAGCGCGGCCCGCGTGCGAGGCATCATGGCGCGGGGGGTTCCGCCGGCCCCAGCGGCAGCAACAGCGAGGCACCAGTGTTGTTCGCGCCGGCGGGCACCACGAGCGGCGACCGTCCACTCCAGCGCTCGACGATCTTCAGCCGCAGCACCGCCGGGTTCAGCTTCAACGCTTCGCCGCGCACTTTGATGGCTTCCGCTTCGCCGCGCGCGTTGATGACCGCCGTCTCCGCTTCCACCTGCGTCTGCAACTGCGTGAAGCGCGCCTGCGACGCCTGTTGTTCGGCGACCATCTTCGCCTCGATGGCCCGCTCCAGTTCCGTCGAGAGATCGATGTTGCGGATGACGATGTCCTCGATCCAGAGCAGGCCGCCGGTTTTCTGTTTCGTCGCGGCGAGGGCTTTCTGTTTGATGTCTTCGCGGTCCTTCACGATTTGCTCGGCGGTCTTCATCGCGGTGACCTCCTTGAGCGCCTCCTGGACGCGCGGCGCAATGAGGCTGTCAAACGGGTCGCCGGCGAATTCCTTGTAAATCTGCACCACCGCCTTCTCCGGCACGCGGTAGAGGACGCGCAACTCGACGATGACCTGCTGGAGGTCGGAGGAAAAACATTCCGCACGCACGGCACGGGTGCGCTGCTGAATGGTCACCGGCACGATGCTTGTGATGAACGGCGCCTTGAAGCCGAAGCCTTCCGGGAGGAACTGGTCGGTCACCTTGCCCAGCGTCACCTTGATGCCGCGGGTGCCGGGGGAGATCACGTACGTCGTGGCGGAACTGGCGATGATGAGGGCAAAGACCAGCACGCCCACGCTGATCAGCTTCGCCATGAATGCCGGGGGCATGGGGTTAGCGGGTTGTTCGGCGCCCGGGTACGGGCGCGGTTGACGCGGGGGTGGCATTGTTTTTCAGTTGATGGAGACGTTCCAGTTCGGCCAGTGGCAGCACGAAATTGTCCCCGCCGCCGATGACCAGCGGCGCGAGACCATCCCACTTGTCCACGATTTGCAGGTCCACGAACGACGGGTTGGCCTTCAACGCCTCGCCGCGGATGCGGATGGATTCGGCCTCGCCCTTGGCCTTGATGACGCCGGTGTCCGCTTCGATTTGAGCCCGCTGCTGGAGATACTTGGATTTGGCGGCCTCCTGTTCCTGCACCATCTTCGCCTCGATGGCGTGTTCGAGTTCCTTGGTGAGCGCGATGTTCTGGATGACGATGTCCTCCACGACGAGCAGGGTGCCGATCTTCTTGCGGGTGATTTCGAGGGCGCGGGTTTTGATCTGCTCGCGGTTCTTCACGATCTGCTCGGCGCTTTGCAAGGCGGTGACTTCCTTGAGCGCTTCGTGGACGCGCGGAGCGACGAGGCTCTCGAACGGGTCCCCGAAATAATCCTGGAACAGCTTCACCACCGAACCCTCCGGGATGCGGAACAAGACGCGCAACTCGACGTGAATCTGCTGCAAGTCCGACGAGTAACACTCCGCCTTGTCCTGCGCCGTCTGCTGCCGGATGGAGATGGGATGGATGGTGGTGATCATCGGCGCCTTGAGGCCGAAGCCCTCCGGCTTGAACGCGACGGAAACCTTGCCCATCGTCACCTCCACGCCCCGATAACCCGGTTGCACGACGTAGGTGCCCGACGCCGCCATGATGACGACCGCGAAGAGCAGCAGGGCCGCCCCGATCAACCGCACAATGTTTTGTGGACTCATGTCAGCAACTTGTTGACGGCGAGATTAGCCGCCTGCGGGAGAAAGGGACAATCAATATTCTGACAATATTCTGGCGGGCGTCCCCCCGGGGGCAGGCCGCCGGCCACTTTGCAAATGAGAAAAGGTTCCCTGCGGTTGTCAGCGGCATGGTTGGAGCCAATGGCGGCAGCCGGTGGTATGAACCCGAACCCCCAAAGCCGGTGGAGGGCTGACCGTGGCGCGCGGCCTTCAGGCCGCTCCCACGTCCACAAGTCTGCGGGTGAGCCGATACTCTTTTCGCGCACCCGCTGAAGCGGCTTCACGCCAGAAGTTCCTTCACCACGCGCGCGGCCTCCACGCCGCTGAGGCGCAGGTCCAGGCCCTGGGTCTTGAAGGTGAACTTCTCGTGGTTGACGCCGAGCAGGTGCAGGATGGTGGCGTGGAAGTCACGGACGTGAACGGGGTTCTCCACGATGTTGTAGGAGAAATCGTCGGTCTGGCCGTAGATGGTTCCACCCTTCGCGCCGCCGCCGGCCATCCACATGGTGAAGCAGCGCGGGTGATGGTCGCGGCCGTAATTGTCCTTCGTGAGTCCGCCCTGGCTGTAGATGGTGCGGCCGAATTCACCGCCCCAGATGATGAGCGTGTCGTCGAACATGCCGCGCGCCTTGAGGTCGGTGATCAGTCCGTAGGTCGCCTGATCCACGTCCTCGCATTGCATGGGCAGGCGTTTGCCGACGTTGGCGTGGTGGTCCCAGTTGTTGAGATACACCTGCACGAAGCGCACGCCGCGCTCGACGAGCCGCCGCGCCATCAGGCAGGTGTAGGCGAAGGTGCCGGGCTTCTTCGCCTCGTCGCCGTAGAGCTGGTAGGTGGAAGGCGGTTCCCCGGCGACGCTGGTCAACTCCGGCACGCTGGCCTGCATCCGAAACGCCATTTCAAATTGCTGGATGCGCGTGTGCGTTTCCGGATCGCCGACCTGTTTGTAATTCATCTCGTTCAGCGCCTTGAGGCCGTCGAGCTGCGTGCGGCGGAGGTTGCGGTTCACGCCCGGCGGATTGCTGATGTAGAGAATGGGATCGCCCTGGCTGCGGAAGGAGACGCCCGCGTGTTCGCCGGGCAGCGGGCCGTTGGACCACAGGCGCGCGGAGATCGCTTGAATCTGTTCCTTGTTGGTCGGCTCGGCGACGAGCACCACGAACGCGGGCAGGTTCTTGTTCATCGAGCCGAGGCCGTAGCTGACCCACGAGCCGATGCACGGGCGGCCGCTCACCATGCTGCCGGTCTGCATGTGGCAGATGGCCGGTTCGTGGTTGATGGCCTCGGTGTGCATCGAGCGGATGAAGCACATGTCATCCACGCACTTTGCCGTTTGCGGCAGCAACTCGGTGTTCATCCACAGGCCGCACTGGCCGACCTGGCTGAATTTGTATTTCGACGGCGCGATGGGAAAGCGCGTCTGGCCGCTGGTCATGGTGGTGAGCCGCTGGCCCATGCGGACGGAGTCGGGCAAGTCCTTGTCGTACCATTCCTTCATCACCGGCTTGTAGTCGTAGAGGTCCATCTGCGACGGGCCGCCGACCATGTGCAGGTAGATCACGCGCTTCGCCTTGGGTGCGAAATGCGGCAGGATGGGCTTGGCCGGTTCGTCGTCACCGGCGAGGAGCCACTTGGGGCCGAGCAGGCTGGCCAGGGCGGCGGCACCGAGGACGTTCCTGCCGCGCGCGAAGAACTGGCGGCGGGTTTCGTAACGGAGGTAGTCGTTGATGAGGCTCATGGTCGGAGAGTAATCAGTAGGTCAGTAATCAGTGAAACAGTGGTCAGTCGTCGAGTGGGAAGCTGGGGTCTTCGGATACGCGGTAGTCGATTGGACTTTCGTGCAGGTGCTCGCCATCGGTTTGGCAGAATTGGTCGGCCTTGGCGATCATCTCGCCGAGCATCCGGCCGACTTCGAGACAGAGTTCGCCGAGGCGACGGGTTTCCTGCTCCGACAAATACTCACAGTCGTAGGCGACCGTCAGCCAATGCTGAGTTTCCTGTTGTTCGCCGTCCGCGTCCGTAAGTTTGCTGACAAAATGTTTCGGGTAGCGCCGTTTGGCCCACGCCTCGGCTATCTGCGCGCCAATGGAACGCGACGCGCGCCGGCCCTGGTCCGTCAACGCGAATGCTTCCTCACGCGGAAACCCTTTCGTCGCCACAAACACCAGCTTCGCCAAAGCGCGAGCCTTCTTGTAAACCGCCAAATCCTGAAACCGACGCGCGTAACCAAGCGACTGGCTGACTGGTTCACTGATTACTGACTCACTGGTCACTGTCTTCACTTGTTCAACACTTCATCGAGGTTCAACAACTGGTTCGCGACCATCGTCAGCGCGGCGAGTTGCGGGGCGGCGATGCTTTCGTCGGCTTTCGACTCGCCGATGGCGATGAGCTTCTTCGCTTCGTCGGGCTGCTTTGCGTAGAAGGCCAGCAGCTTCGCGTGCGTGGTCTTGACGACGCCCGCCTCCGGCGAGCGAAGCGGGCGCGCGAGCACCCGGCGCGCGAGGAATTCCATCGTCTGGTCGAGGTTGCCCCGGCTCCGCCGGATCGCCTCCTGCGCGAGATGCCGCGCGGCTTCGAGGAATTGCGGATCATTCAACGTGGCCAGCGCCTGAAGCGGCGTGTTCGTGCGCTCGCGGCGTACGCTGCAAGTCTCGCGGCTGGGGGCGTTGAAGATGTCCATCGTCGCGGGCGGCGCGGCGCGTTTCCAAAACGTGTAGAGGCTGCGGCGGTAGAGCGCCTCGCCGGAGTCGCGCTTGTATTTCTTGGTGTTGCTTTCGGGCATCGCCACGGCTTCCCAGATGCCGTCAGGTTGGTAGGGCTTCACGCTGGCGCCGCCGATTTTGTTCACCAGCAGGCCGCTGGCGGCGAGCGCGTAGTCGCGAATCATCTCGGCGTCCATGCGGAAGCGCGGGCCGCGACTGAGCAGACGGTTGGCCGGGTCTTTCTCCAGTTTTTCCTTCGTCGTCTCCGCGCTCTGGCGGTACGCGGCGGAGGAAACGATCAATTCGAAAAGATGTTTTACGTCCCAGCCGCTCTCGATGAATTCCACCGCCAGCCAGTCGAGCAACGCCTGGTTCACCGGCGGCTCGCCCATCGTGCCGAAATCCTCCGCCGTCTTCACCAACCCAATGCCAAACACCTCCGACCAGAAACGATTCACCGTGACGCGCGCGGTGAGCGGGTTTTCCGGGGACACCATCCAGAGCGCGAGACCGAGGCGGTTCGTCGGCGCGTACTCGGGCATCTTGTGCAACACGGCGAAGGTTGCCGCCGGGACCTTGTCCTTGGGTTTGTCGTAGGCACCACGAAACAGGATGTTCGCCACCGGCATCGTGTCCTGTTTCTCGCGCTGAACGTGCGTAATGGGATAGCGGAGCCGGATGCCTTCCTTCTCCTTCTCAAAAGCAACCTGAGTTTTCTGCGCGTCCTGAAACGGCTGATGCCGCGTCACGAGGAAATATTCGCGAAGCTCCCGCCGCAACTCCTTCTTCCAATCGGCCAGCGGCGTGCCGATGAGTGAACGCAAGTCGGCCAGATGCGCGACGACGGTCACCTCCGGTCCGGCGAGCGCGCGAGAATACACGCGCACGTCCTGCAACAGTCCGCCCGTGAAGTGCGGCCCTTCGCTGCGCTGAAGCAGCTTGAACGGCACGGCGGTGCGGATGGAGTTGGTGACGCCCTTGGCGTTGTCCGCCTCCGTCGCGGCGGTTTCACCATCCACGTAAATCTGCACGCCGTCTGGTTTGCCGGAGCCGTCGTAGGCCATGAGGACGTGCTGCCACTCGCCCTTCTTCGCCAGCTTCTTGGTCGTACGCACCTTGAGCGCGTTGTCCGGCCACTTGCTGACGATGTGGGTGGCGAAGCGTCCGTCCTCGTGCCACAAATCCCACCCGCGATGATCGTTCCCCTCGTCCATACGCCCGAAGATGGTGACGTTCTCCTTGAAATCCTTCGGCACGAACACCCACGCGCCGACGGAGAACGCCTGCCCGTGATCAAAGTCGCCGATGTCGGGGAACTCCACCGTCGCGCCCTTCGCGAATTTCAGCACCGGCCCCAGCTTGCCGTCCTGCTTGACCGTCACGTTGCCGACAGGAGTGAACCGCTTCTCCACGCCGCCAATGCGCGCGAGGACTTCATTCGTGCTGCCCGCGGTCAACGGGATGTGCGCGGCCAGACCGTTTGCGGAAAGCTCGCGCTCCACTTCATCCGCCTTCAAGCCGCCCGCCCACTTCACGAACTCCGGCTCCGCGTCCTTGCGCCGTTGCTCGACAACTTTCTTCGCCGATTCGATCTCCTCGGGCAACGCCTTCCAGCGCCGCCGATCCGCCTCGCCCGTTACGACCACGAGGCTCGGACTGGAATCCTTCACGTTGCCGTCCAGGCCGGGTTGCACCGTGTTGCGGAAGTACGCCGCCATCGAATAAAAATCCCGCTGCGTGATCGGATCAAACTTGTGATCGTGGCAGGCGCTGCAATTCGCCGTCAGCCCCAGCCACACCCACGAGGTCGTCGTCACGCGGTCGTTGGCGTAGTTGCACAAGTTCTCCTCCTCGATGGTGCCGCCCTCGTTCGTCGTCATGTTGCAACGGTGGAACCCGGTGGCCACGAGCTGTTCGTCCGTCGGGTCCGGCAACAAATCCCCCGCGAGTTGCTCGATGGTGAATTGATTGAACCGCACGTTGTAGTTGAACGCACGGATGACCCAGTCGCGGTACGGCCACATCTCACGATAATTGTCGAAGTGCAGTCCGTGCGTGTCCGCGTAGCGCGCCGCGTCCAGCCAGTAACGCGCGCGATGCTCGCCCCACTGCGGCGTGGCCATCAGCTTCTTCACGAACTGCGCGTAATAATCCGGCGACTTGTCGTTCACGAACACCTCGACTGTTTCCGGCTTGGGCGGCAGTCCCGTGAGGTCCAGCGACAGGCGGCGCGCGAGCGTGCGGCGGTCGGCTTCCGGCGCGGGCTTGAGGCCCTTGGTGTCGAGCCGCGCGAGGATGAAGGCGTCGATCGGATTGCGAACCCATTTTGAAGTAATCAGTGAACCAGTGTTCAGTGAATCAGTGCGCGCGGTGCCGGCCTTTCGCTCACTGATTACTGACCTACTGGTTACTGATTTACTGGTTACTGGCAGCGGCGCCCGCTCCGGCTTGATGAACGCCCAATGCCCCTGCCACGGCGCTCCGGCTGCGATCCATTGCTTGAACAATTCCTTCTGCGCCGGCTTGAGCGACTTGTGCGAGTCCGGCGGCGGCATGACCTCATCCGCGTCGCTGGTGATGATGCGCTTCCACAGTTCGCTCTGCTCCGGCTTGCCCGGCACCACCGCCGACCCGCGCTTGGGCGTGGACTCGAACAAGCCCTCCTTGGTGTCGAGGCGCAGCTTGGCCTTGCGCGCGGTGGCGTCCGGCCCGTGGCAGGCAAAACAATTGTCCGACATCATCGGCCGGATGTCACGGTTGAACTGGATGGTGGTGGCGGCTTGCGTGTCCGCTGACCACGACACCGCCAGGGTGATGAAAAATTGGACGACTAGCGATCGCCGGAAGAAACCATCCCGCCAGCCCCGCATCAGAAGCGGCTTTTGTAGTTTGATGTTCATCAGATAAAGTGCTCGTTCCGCCGCGGTCAAGCCGTCGCTCCTGCTCTGCAATCCGAGGCAGCAACCCAGACGCGCCCGGTGTTTCGCAGCAATAGTAACCACGTAGAGTGACGCTGCCCAGCGGATGTTTCTTCAAGCGCGACGGACTCAACAGTGAAGCCGCGCGCCGCCGCCGCCAATGGATGTCGCTGCGGACGCACCCAACCTCGTTGGCGCGGTTCCGGCGCGTTTTGTATTCCCTATTCCCACTGCGAACTTCAGTCTTCCGGGCATGGCGCACATCCATGAGAAGATTGATTTCACAGTCGCGATTTTCGTCGTGAGCGAGGGCAGAATTTTGCTCATCCACCACCGCAAGCTCGACAAGTGGCTGCCGCTGGGCGGGCACATCGAGTTGGACGAGGACCCGGAGCAGGCCGCCGTGCGTGAGGCGCGCGAGGAAAGCGGGCTGGAAGTGGAGTTGCTCGGCGAGCGTCCGCCCACCACCGAACCGGGCACCCGCGCACTCCTTAGCCCGCGCTTCCTGGACATCCATCGCATCAACGACACACACGAACACATCGGGATGATTTACTGGGCGCGACCGAAGAACGGATCGGCCGTCACGCTGGCCGCCGAAGAGCATCATCACATCCGCTGGTGTGCGCCGGAAGATTTGGACACGCTGCAGCCGGCGATGTCCAACGCCGTGAAGTGGTATTGCCGCAAGGCGCTTCAAGAAGTTCCAGGTTTCAAGTTCCAGGTTTCGAGTTGAGGGCGAAGGCCACGGTTTCGGATTAGCCATCACGTCACGCGCGCATGTTCTCCCGCAAGGTCAAAAACGGCGTCTTCGTCCTCGAGGCGCTCAATTCGTTCGGCACGACGTATTACTTTTACTACGTCTATTTCTTCATGGCCGCGACGTTCGACTTCTCCAAGCAGGACAACCTGGCGCTGGCGGCGGCGCAGGGATTTTTCTATATGTTTTGGGCGGCCGCTGCCGGGAAGTTCAGCCAGCGTTTCGGCTACTTCCGTGCCTTGAAAGTCGGTCTGGTCGTCATGGTGCTGGGACTCGTCGTCGGGGCCGGAGTGGAAAGCCTCGCGGCGCATCTGGGAGTGATGTTCTTCACCACGATTGGCATGTGCTTCACCTGGCCGGCGCTCCAGGCCATCGTGAGCGAGGGCGAACCACGCGGGCGGCTGGCGCGCAACGTCGGCATCTACAACGTCGTCTGGTCGGGCTGCGGCGGGGTGGCCTACTTCACCGGCGGGGCGCTGCTGGAACGGTTCGGCTTTGGCGCCATGTTCGCGCTGCCGGCGGCCATTCATGTGGCGCAACTGGCGCTGACGTTCTGGCTCGAACGCCAGGCGAGGCGCGAATCCTTCCCCGGCGAGGCCGAGGCGAAAGACGAACCCGCACCGGAAGCGCCTCACCCGGTTTCGCCGGTCAGCCCCGCGCTGTTCCTGAAGATGGCGTGGCTGGCGAATCCCTTCGCCTACCTCGCCATCAACACCGTCATCGCCGTCAGTCCCAGCCTGGCGCAGAATCTCGGGCTCTCCCCGAAGGAAGCGGGCTTCTACTGTTCGCTGTGGCTGTTCGCGCGCACACTGTCGTTCGTGTGGTTTTGGTTGTGGCCGGGCTGGCACTATCGCTTCCGCTGGCTGGCCGGGGCGTATGCCGGGATGCTGGCAAGCTTCGTCCTGTT
>JANNEF010000335.1:0-5548 GCA_031378375.1 Verrucomicrobiota bacterium
GCGGCGGTGGGTGGCGGGGGGCGCCAAAAGGTTGTTGTGGGGGGCGGCTCAATAACAGTACGTGGGCCAGCGGCCTGCCGTTGTTTGGCTTTGAGACCTCACCGGCCCTCTATCCGTGGCCCTTCCTCACACCCCTGCCGGTCAGCAGCAACCGCATCACCTATTATTTCCGCACGCATTTCGATTGGAGTGGCAGCACTGAGGGAGTCACTTTGACCGCCTCCAACTACATTGATGACGGCGCGGTGTTCTACCTGAATGGCAGGGAAGCCGGGCGCGTGCGAATGCCGGCCAATCCCGTCTTATTCGACTCGCTGGCTCTCAGTCAGTCGCCCGAAGGTATTGTGGACGTGGTGGCCCTCTCGGCCTCCAATCTGATCACCGGTGACAACGTGCTGGCCGTGGAAGTCCATCAAGGTTCCCCGATCAGCAGCGACATCGTGTTCGGCATGACGCTGGACGCTCACAGATCGTCGCCAGCCAATTTGACCATCATCCACAACGCGAACGGAACCGTGACTGTTTCCTGGTCGGAGCCTGGCTACACCTTGCAGGAAGCGAGCAACGTAACCGGCCCGTGGACGAGTTCGGCGACGCAAACCAGCCCGGTAACGCTCACGCCGGGAGGCATGAGGAGATTTTTCCGATTGTCCCAGCCGTAGTAGCCGTCAAAAAAGCTGTAGCGCCGTTCGAGGTTGGGAACTAGGCCGAAAAACGGCGGTCACAGACCGCCGCTACAGCGGGTGTCTGGCTTTTTGAACTGGCTATCAGCCACGGCTGCATCCGAACATTTGGAGGCGGCAGGTGTGGCATGGCTGGGTAGAAAACGAAAGGGTTCGGCTGGTCTGGCAACGGGGTGGTGCCGCGTGGCGGAGGGGGTCTGCCAGAGTTGCACGGGGGTGTTGCTCCATGGAAATGGGGTCGGGAAGTCTTTCCGAGGGGGGCCGCTTCAGGGAAATGGTCCCGGTCAGAGTTGCACGGGGGTGTTGCTCCGTAGCAAGAGGGGGCTGCAAGACTTACGGCGGGGTGTCGCCGCGCGGAAATTGGGTCGGTAAGAGCTGGCTGGGGGTGTTGCTCCGTGGCGGAAGGGGTCGGCAAGCGGTGCGCGGGTGTGTTGCTCTGAGGAAATGGGGTCGGGCAGTCTTTCCGAGGGCTTCGTGACGTGGCAATGGGGGTTGGAAAATCCGGCGCGGTGGGGGCGCTTTTCGCAATCACTTGAAAATCAGTTTGTTGAGAATGAGACGTGAAGCGGGATGGACGTCGGGGTTCCCGCTTCACGCCGCACGTTCCCGAACTCCTCCCTTGCCACGAATTGACGGTTTGCTTCATTCTGCCCGCACTTATGTCACAACCAATGCTGGCGGGTAAACTGGGCGTCGTCTTCGGCGTCGCCAACAAGCGGTCCATCGCCTGGGCCATTGCGCAGGCGTGGCACCGGGCGGGCGCGCAACTCGCGTTCACCTATCAGGGGGAACGCCTCAAGGAAAACGTGGAGGAACTGGCCGGCACTTTCGGCCCGGATACGCTGCTGTTGCCGTGCGACGTGACCCGGGACGACGACATCGCCCGCGTCTTCGCCGAGGTGGGCGCAAAGTTCGGCAAGCTGCATCTGCTCCTGCATTCGGTGGCGTTCGCGCCCAAGGACGCACTGGAGGGTGAGTTCGTGAACACGAGCCGCGAAGCGTTCCGCGTGGCGCATGACGTGAGCGCCTATTCGCTCGTGGCGCTGGCGCGCGGGGCGGCGCCGTTGATGACGGAGGGCGGCAGCATCGTGGCGATGACTTATTACGGCGCGGAAAAGGTGGTTCCCCACTACAACGTGATGGGCGTTGCCAAGGCATCGCTGGAAGCCAGCACCCGTTACCTCGCCTACGATCTCGGTCCGAAGAAAATCCGTGTCAATTGCATCAGCGCCGGCCCGGTGAACACGCTGGCGGCGCGCGGCATTTCCGGCTTCACGGAGATGCTCAAGCACTACGAGGCCCACGCCCCGCTCAAACGGAACGTCCTGCCGGAAGAACTGGGCGCCACCGGCACCTTCCTGGCCAGCGACGGCGCCGCGGCCATCACCGGTCAGGTGCTGTACGTGGACTGCGGGTATCAAATCATGGGGATGTAGCGGCTGGCCGCCGGGAGGAACGCCACCAACAGAAAGGCCGGGCGTCTTCGCCCGGCCAGTCCAAACACCCAACACCAAACAAACGGAGAACAAACAACCTAAACCAAACCGCTGAATACCGGTGCAGCACCATGAAGTTCCGCACCGCAACCACGACACAAAATACCCGATGGCGTGGTCGCCGCCAGTCACCAGTTCTGGGGACACCCCCCACCCCGGTTCTTTCCACGCAAGCCCGATGAGAATCGGGAGAGTTCCACAGGCGAACTTTGAGCTTTGAACTTTGAGCTTTGAACTTCAACTTCCCCACCTATGGCAACCATCGCAATCCTCGGCACCATGGACACCAAGGGCGAAGAACACGCCTTCGTCGCCGGACTCATCCGCCAGCACGGCCACCAGATCCTCGTCATTGACACCGGCACGCTCGACGAACCCAAACTCAAACCCGACATCACCCGCCACGAAGTCGCCGCCGCCGCCGGCATCAACCTCGCCGCGCTCGTCGCCAAACGCGATCGCGGCGAAGCCGTCCTCGCGATGTCCCAGGGCGCGCCCGTCATCCTCGCGCGGCTGGTGCGCGAAAACCAAATTGCCGGCGTCATCTCCCTCGGCGGCGGCGGCGGCACCGCCATCAGCACGGCGGCCATGCGCGCGTTGCCCATCGGTTTCCCCAAGCTGATGGTCTCCACCCTCGCCAGCGGTCACACCGCGCAATACGTCGGCGTCAAGGACATCGTCATGTTCCCCAGCATCGTGGACGTGGCGGGTCTCAACCGCATCTCGCGCGCGATCCTCACCCGCGCCGCCGGGGCGATCTGCGGCATGGTCGAAGCCGTCCCGCCCGCCGCGAGCGATAAGCCGATCATCGCGGCCAGCCAGTTCGGCAACACCACCACCTGCGTGGATCACGCGCGCAAGATTCTGGAAAACGCCGGCTATGAAGTCCTCGTCTTTCACGCCACCGGCACCGGCGGCCGCACCATGGAATCCCTCATCGAATCCGGCATGGTGGCCGGCGTTCTCGACATCACCACCACCGAATGGGCCGATGAACTCGTCGGCGGCGTCCTCGGCGCCGGCCCCGCGCGGCTGGAAGCGGCCGCGCGGCACGGCGTGCCCGCCATCGTCACGCCCGGCTGCCTGGACATGGTGAACTTCCACGGACCGGACTCCGTGCCCGCGAAATTCCAGGGCCGCAACTTCTACGCGCACAACCCGCAAGTGACCCTCATGCGCACCACGCCCGCCGAATGCGCGCAGTTGGGGCGAATCATCGCCGGCAAACTCAACGCCTCCACCGGCCCCGTCAGCGTGCTGCTCCCGCGCCGCGCCATCAGCGTCATCAGCGCGCCGGGGCAGAAGTTCCACGATCCGGTGGCGGACCAGGCGCTCTTCGACGCGCTCAAGGCGCACCTGCGCGCGGGCATTGAAGTGATCGAAATGGATTGCGCCATCAACGACCCGCCCTTCGCCGAAGCCTGCGCGCGGACGCTGCTCAAACTGATGCCCGTCCGGACTTGAAACGGGCGCACGGACTGGATTCGTTTGCTTTTGGCCTTTGCCCCGCGCGCGGGTTGACGCATGTTGGCTGCGGTCCAGACCATGCGTTTGCGAGTGTCAATCTTGCGGTCGTTGCCGGGTGCATTGGCGGTGTGCTGCGCCGCCGCCATCGTCGCGCGCGGGGCGGAGCCGCCGCCCGCCGAAACCAAATCGCTGCCGGCCGAGGTCGCCCGGAGCGGTCAGGAACTCAAGGAATTCAGGTCGCGCATCGAGCAGTTGCAAAAGGAACTGCAACAGGCCGAGCAGCGGCAGAAGGATTTGCTGGCGCGGTTGCAGGCCGCGCCCGCGCCGGGCACGAACACGGCGGGGCTGGCGCTGTTCACCAATCACGTCCGCGCGGCGCTCGCGCAAAATTGTCTGGAGTGTCACGGTGGACGGCACACCAAGTCTGGTCTCGACCTCAGCACGCGGGAAGGTTTGTTGCAAGGCGGCGAGCATGGCGCGGCCATCGTCGCGGGCGACGCGGCGGCGAGCTGGTTGTTCAAACGCATCGCGCATACCGAGGAGCCGGGGATGCCGTTCAAGCGCGACAAGCTCCCGGCGGAGACGCTCGCGAACATCGCCGCGTGGATCAAGGCGGGCGCTCCCTACGGCGAGCCGCTCAAGTGGAGCGACCCGGACCGGAAGAGCAACCGTGACGTGAAAGATTTCTGGGCCGTGCAGCCGCTCGCGCGCGTGCCCGTGCCGGACATTAAGACGAACTGGGGCCGCACGCCGGTGGATGCGTTCATCCTGGCGAAGTTGCACGAGAAAAAACTGCCGCCCTCACCGGAAGCGGACCGCCGCACGCTCCTTCGCCGGATCACGTTCGACTTGCACGGCCTGCCGCCGACGCCGGAGGAGATCGAAGCGTTCCTCAACGACACCGACGTGCGCGCGTACGAGAAGGTCGTGGATCGTCTGCTCGCGTCGCCGCGCTACGGCGAGCGGTGGGGCCGGCACTGGCTGGACGTGGCGCATTACGGCGACACGCACGGTTACGACAAGGACAAGCGCCGGCCCACCGCCTGGCCGTACCGCGATTACGTCATCCAAGCACTCAACGAGGACAAGCCCTACGGGCGCTTCGCGCAGGAGCAGATCGCGGGCGACGCGTTGTTCCCGGAGGAACCGGACGCGCTGGTGGCCACGGGTTTCATCGCGGCGGGACCGTGGGATTATGTCGGCCATGTCGAGTTGCGCGAGGACACCACGGACAAGAAGATCACGCGCGTGCTCGACCGCGATGACATGGTGGCGAACACGATCAGCACGTTCAACAGCCTGACGGTGCATTGCGCGCGCTGCCACGATCACAAGTTCGATCCGATCACGATGGAGGATTATTACCGGCTGCAGGCGGTGTTCGCGGGCATTGACCGCGCGAGCCGGCCGTATCACACGAACCGCGAAATCCACAACTTGCGCCGCTCGCTGGAGCCGGAACAGCGCGCGGTGGAAGCGGAGTTGAAGGACTTGAACGGCGTCATCGGCAAGATCACGTCGCCGAAGATCAAGGGGCTGGATGCGTGGCTGGAATACTTGCGCGGCACTCTCGCTGAGACGGCCGCGCCGGCCAGCGCGCTGAAAAGTCCTAGCAAGGGCTATCACAGCCAGGTCGCGCGTACGCGCTACGAAACGAAGTGGGTGCAGGTGGACCTGGGGCACGCGTGGCCCATCGAGCAAATCTTCCTCGTGCCGGCGCATCTGAAGTTCGAGAGTCACGCGGGGCCGGGCTTTGGTTTTCCAAAACGGTTCAAGGTGGAGGTTGCTGACAACCCGGGGTTCACGAACGCCACCGTGGTCGCCGACGAGACGCGCGCGGATTTTCCGAATCCGGAGGATGCGCCGTACGCAGTGGTAGTGGGGCAGGCTTCCAGCCTGCCT
>JANNEF010000368.1:0-8773 GCA_031378375.1 Verrucomicrobiota bacterium
TGGAACGACGATCTTGAACGCGCGCGTTCAGTTGTTTGCTCTCCGAATCGCTCAAGGTCAGGGGCGCGGCATGGCGGGGCATCACCAGAGGATACCCCGCAACCCTATAATGTAAATGACTTGTTGGACACCAGACTAGCTGCGAGCCAGCTTCCGTATGCGTTGCTGCACTCCCTCTACGACCCGAATATTCGGGCGGGTGCGCGGCGAGGATCGAGCGTGGCGGTAGATGGAAGTTTTGCTGTTGCCGGAGCACCAGCTGGTGGCGTAGGAGGCACCGATTTCAGCGCCGTGTACGTGTATGCCGTTACAAACGGCGCGCTGCTGCGTGTGTTGAGCAATCCCAGTCCGGGAGCAGGTGATTCGTTCGGCTTTTCTGTGGCTGTTTCCGGCACGCGAGTGGTGGTCGGAGCGTATCGGGACGGCGCGGGAACCAACGGCGCGGGGAGCGCTTACGTGTATGACCTGGCCAGTGCCACGCCCGCCGTTCCGTTCATCACGCTGACCAATCCCAGCCCGGCCTTTGACGACCAATTCGGAAATTCCGTGGCCATCTCCGGAACGCGGGTTGTTGTCGGGGCGCATGGGGACAACACGGGGGCGGAGAAGGCAGGCAGTGCCTACGTTTACGATCTCACCAGTGGCACGCCCACAGTGCCGCTCATCACGTTGACCAATCCCAGCCCGGCGACGCTCGACTATTTCGGCGAATCCGTGGCCATCTCCACGACGCGGATCGTGGTTGGGGCTTATCAGGACGATACCGGAGCAGCGAATGCGGGCAGTGCCTACGTTTACGATCTCGCCGGCACCACGCCCACCCGGCCGGTGGCCACCCTTAACAATCCCAGCCCTGCAGGGGGGGACTCGTTCGGCTCCTCTGTGTCCATCTCCGGCACTCGCGTGGTGGTTGGAGTGCAGTTGGATGACACCGGGGCGACCAATGCGGGCAGCGCCTACGTTTACGATCTCGCCGGCACCACACCCACCTTGCCCGTGGCCACCCTTAACAATCCCAGCCCGGCAAGGGGAGACTCGTTCGGTTTCTCTGTGTCCATCTCTGGCACTCGCGTGGTAGTCGGAGCGCGGTTGGATGACACCGGGGCGACCAATGCAGGCAGAGCCTACGTTTACGATCTCGCCAGCACTGCACCCACCTTGCCCGTGGCCACCCTTAACAATCCCAGCCCGGCCGTGGGTGACTCGTTCGGCTCTTCCGTGTCCATCTTCGGCGCTAGCGTGGTGGTTGGCGCACCGCATGATGACACTGCGACGTTCAACGCTGGCAGCGCCTATGTTTATGACTTGACCAGGGCCACGCCCACCGTGCCAGTTGTCACGCTCACTGGTGGCCCGACGGTTGATGACTACTTCGGCATCTCCGTGGCCTGCTCCGGGTCGAAGGTGGTGGTGGGATCACATTTCGACGACACTGGAGCGATTGATGCGGGCGTCGCCTACGTTTATGATATTTTCAGCGCAACACCCACTGCGCCCGTGCTCACGCTGACCAATCCCAGCCCAACGCAGGGCGACCAGTATGGAAACGCCGTAGACATTTCTGGACCGCTAGTAGTGGTAGGCGCGTATCGAAAAGACGCCGGAACGACTGATGCGGGCAGCGTCTACGTTTACGATCTCGCCGGCGCCACGCCTGGCGTACCCGTTCTTACGTTGACAAATCCTATCATAATGGAACGAGGTTTCTTCGGGTGGTCCGTCGCCATTGACGGCACGCGAGTTGTAGTTGCGGTCCTTCCCAACTTCCCGGATGTAGTCCGGCCGAGCCGCACCTACGTGTTTAACCTGGCCAGTGCAACACCTACCACTCCGGTGATCACGCTAAGTGATCAATTCGGTTCATCTGTCGCGATCTCCGGCACGCGGGTGGTGGTCGGAGCACATTGGGACAACGCCGGGGGATACCACGCAGGAAGCGCCCACGTTTATGATCTGGCCAGTGACACACCCACCGTGCCTGTGGCCGCGTTAAACAATCCCAGCCCTGCCATGAATGACTACTTCGGCTGGACCGTGGCCATTTCGGGCACGCGGGTGATAGTTGGAGCGCCCTATGACGACGCCGTGGTGTCCGATTCGGGCATCGCGTACGTGTACGAAATGACCAGTTCCACACCCACCGTACCCGTGGCCACATTGAACAATCCCAGCCCATTTCTGAATGATTCATTTGGTTTCTCTGTGGCCATGTCGGGACCACTGGCAATAGTCGGGGCACGATATGACGACACCGAGGCGCCCAGCGCAGGCATCGCCTATGTATATGACCTCGCCAGCGGGACAACTGCCGTGCCTGTGGCCACGCTGCCCAACCCCAGTCCGGGGTTCCAAGACTTTTTTGGCTGGTCCGTGGCCATTGATGGCACGACTGTCGTGGCCGGCGCTCCGAATGACGACACTAACGCAGCGAACCGGGGTGCCGCGCATATTTTCGTCATCGGACCGCTGCTCCGAATCATTCCCGCAGCGCCTGACTCTGCCACCCTCTCATGGTCGCCCGCCAATTCTTCCGGTTTCGTACTGCAATGCACGGAGAGCCTTACGTCCGGCAGTTGGAGCAATGCGCCGAGCGGGGCGCTCAATCCCGTCACCATTCCCACCACCAACGCAGCGAAATTTTACCGGCTCGCCCGTCCGTGAGTGAGGGGTGATCCAGGAATCGCTGTTTAACCGCAAAGAACGCAGAGAACACAAAGACGGACAAAACGAATGACGGACAAGTTCGCCGATGGGTGAACGCCCGCTTTGGCGTAACGCCCCGGTCTATGCCTTCTTTGCGGTTAAATCCCTGACGCTGTCGCGCGGTCTCCTACCGCAGTATCCAAATGCCCCGCCGGTGTCTCCGAACCGCCTGCCGCGTCCGGGGAACTTTCTGCCGCCCCCGGTGAACGCTGTTCCGCAGTCGGACTGCGCCCGGCGGCATCCGCCGTGACCGCTTCCGCACCCGCCGATCGGTCTGCCGCTGTTGCCAAACGCATTTCCGGTGTCGGTAAACGTGATTCCGCACTCGGAGAACTCTGTTCCGCACTCGGACTCGACCCTTCCGCAGTCTTTTTCCGTCCGTCCGCACCGGCAGCGCCGTTTCTGACACCGGAATGGGAAGTGAAATGACCGGAATCGGGTTTGGGGAGTGCGGAATCGGGTTTGCAGACAGCGGAAGTGAGAATCAAAACACCGGAATCACTTTTGGGGACAGCGGAAGTGAGAATGGAAACACCGGAATCGGATTCGGGGAGCGCGGAAGGGTCGAGTCCGAGTGCGGAAACGTCATCGGCGACTGCGGAACCGGCTTTGCCGGACGCGGCAGGGCATGGGCCGGGGGCGGTAGCGTGCAGCGGTGCGGCGGCCCGCCCGTCCTTCCGGCAAGAAGTGCCGGGTCCGTCCCGCGCGATCCAGGCGCGGCGACCGGCAATGCTCCCCCTGAGCCGTAGCTGGTTTGGGAAACAAATGGCTCAATCGTTCCGGTCCAGTCCGACCGCGCTCCGCAAATCCGCCAGGCCGCGGTCGCGCAGCCGTGTTTGCAGTCCGCGCACGATGGCTCGCGCCACGCCCGGCCCCTCGTAAACCAGTCCGGTATAAATTTGCAGCAGGGACGCGCCTGCGGTGATTTTTTCCCACGCATCCTCGGCGGTGAAGATGCCGCCGACGCCGATGATCGGCAGCGCGCCCTTGGTCTGGCGGTGCAGATGGCGGATGACCTCGGTGCTGCGGGCGCGCAGGGGCCGTCCGCTCAGGCCGCCGGTTTCCGCGTAGGCGCGCTGCGATGCCGCGTCGCCGGCGGGCGGGCGGGCGGTGGTGGTGTTGGTGGCGACGATGCCGGCGATGCGGCGCGGGCCGGCGAGTTCGAGAATTTCATCGAGCGCCGCGAAGGAAAGGTCGGGGGCGACTTTGACGAGTATGGGCTTGTAGTCCGTAGTCCGTAGTCCGTAGTCCGTTGCGGCGGATGCCCCCGCCGACTCTCCTACTGACCACTGACTACTGACTACTGCCTTGCTCCCGTTCACTTCCAGCAACGCCGCGAGTATTTCGTCGAGCGCGGACTTGTCCTGAAGCTGGCGCAGGTTCGGCGTGTTGGGCGAGCTGACGTTCACGACGAAGAAATCCGCGTGCGGACGGAGCGCGCGGAACGAGGCGGCGTAGTCCCCGGCGGCTTCTTCGAGCGGCGTGATTTTGGATTTGCCGAGGTTGATGCCGACGGGGTGGCGGGGCCAGCGTCCGCGCGCGCGCCACTCGGCGAGTTTTTGCGCGAGCGCTTCGGCGCCGGGATTATTGAAGCCCATGCGGTTGATCAACGCCTCCTCCGCCACCGCGCGGAACATGCGCGGCGCGGGGTTGCCGGGTTGCGCGTGCCAGGTGACGCCGCCGAGTTCGGTGAAGCCGAACCCCAGCGCCGCCCACACGGGAACGGCGGCGGCGTGTTTGTCCATGCCGGCGGCAAGGCCGACGGGGTTGGGAAATTTCAGGCCAAATAATTCCACGGGCAGTTCCGGCGCGGAGAAAAAAGCCCAGAGCGCGTCGCACGGCAACTCGCTGCGCCCGGCCCAGGCCAGTGCGCGGAGGGTGCGGTTGTGGACGTGCTCCGAGTCCTGCGCGAAAAGCGCCGGGCGGATGAAGGCGCGGTAGAACCAACTCATGGCGGCGGAGTCAAAAGCGTCAAATCAATCGGTTACAAAGGGCCCGACACGGGACACGCGAGACGACGGGGTGCCGTCCTCGTATAACACATTGGAACCAGCCGCACCTACTTTGCCACCGGTTCCGCCGGCAGGGCCATCGCGTGACCGTTCACATGGCCGTTGGGTGCCGCCGCTTTTTCGAGCAGCTTGCGATGCGTGGCGAGCGCCAGCAGCGGCCAACTGTTCCGATACATGTCGTACTTGAGATAATACACGCGCGGGAAACCGGTGCCGGTTGTCTCGTGTTCCGTCCACGAGCCGTCGAGGTTTTGCGTGCGGATCAAATACTCGATGCCGCGCCGCACGCTGGGGCGGTGCGGGTCGTCGAACGCGAGCAGGCCCATGACGGCCCAGGCGGTCTGCGAGGCGGTGCTCGGGCCCTGGCCTTTGAAGACAGGATCGTCGTAGGTGTTGCAGCGTTCGCCCCAGCCGCCGTCCTCGTGCTGGACGCTTTCGAGCCAGTCGCGCGCGCGGAGGAGCCACTTCTGGCTCATGTTGAGGTTGAGCGCGCGCAGGCCGCGCAGCACCTGCCAGGTGCCGTAGATGTAGTTCACGCCCCAGCGGCCGTACCAGGAGCCGTCGGCCTCCTGATGTTCACGGATGAACATGAGGGCCTTCAACACCTGTGGATGCGTGGCGCTGTAACCCTCGTAGCCGAGCAGTTCGAGGATGCGCGCGGTGATGTCCGCACATTCCGGGTCGAGCATCGCGTTGTGATCGGCGAAGGGAACTTTTTCAAGCACGCCTTTGGTGCAGTCCTTGTCGAACGCCGCCCAGCCGCCGTCCTTGCACTGGAAGGTCATCATCCAGTTGAGGCCGCGCTGCAAGCAGGCGTCGCGTTTGGCAGGATCGTCGGTGGGGATCTTCCGCAACGCGAGCAGCACCATCGCGGTGTCGTCCACGTCGGGGTTCCATTTGTTTTCGTGTTCAAACACCCAGCCGCTCGGCTCGACGTTGGCGGGGTTCTTGTACTTCCAGTCGCCGCGAAAACGGATTTCCTTTCCGATGAGCCAGTCGCAGCAGGTTTTGAGTGCCGGATGATCCGCCGGCACGCCCGACTCGTGGAGGCAGATGGCGACGATGGCCGTGTCCCACACCGGCGAGAGACATGGCTCGATGCGCACGGTATCCTCGGTTTCGTGCTCCAGGTTTTTCAACTCGCGGGCGGCGCGCACGACCTGCGGGTGGTCGTCCGGGTAGCCCAGCGCCTTGAGGGCGATGAGCGAGTTGAGCATCGCGGGGAAGATCGCAGCCAGTCCGTGTGCGCCCTCGAAGCGTTCGAGCATCCACTGCTCGGCTTTGCGGAGCGCGCGTTTGCGGAAGGGGCGGAGTTTGTTGTTCTCGACAAACTTGTGCAGCCGGTCGAGCCAGAGGAAGAAGTTCCGCCAGGTGCAGCGTTCCGGGTCCTGCCGCAGCTCAAGGTCACGCTTGTGGAACCCTTCGGGATACAACTCGTCGATCGTGACGCCGTGATCCAGCGGGCGCGTGGGCTTGAAGTGATTGATGATGGAGAGCGGCACGAGCATGGAGCGGCTCCAGTTGCTCATCTCGTTGAAGTTCACGTAAAACCACTTGCCGATCAGGATCACCTCGCTCGGAATGGTCGGCACGTAATCCCAGGGGAACAAGCCGAGCAGCGCGAGATACAATTTGCTGAACGTGTTCATGCGCGGCACGCCACCCAGGCTCAACGCCACTTCCCGCGCGCGCAGCAGACGCGAATCGGTGACGGGCACGCCGGCCAGTTTCAACGCGAGATAACCTTTGATCGTGGCGTTCACCTCGGCCGGGCCGCCGTGATAAATGTTCCATCCGCCGTCCGGCAGTTGCAGGGAGGAGATGTGGTTGACCGCCTTGCGCTGCCATTCCTCGTCCACACTGCCGTTCCAGTGGTGATAGGCGATCATGTCCGAGACGAGCGTGGAATCCACGATTAGCTCGCCCACCCAAAACCCTTCCGGCTTCTGTTCGCGCAGAAGAAAGTTTTGCGACCGCGCGATGGCGGCTTCCAGGGATTGCTGCTGGCCGTAATTGGTGTCAGGCGACATCGGCGGGCCACTGTGCCGATGCCAGGGTGAATTCATCACAGGCACGGCGGATTATTGTCCGGCGGCGGCGGCGCGTGCAAAGAATTTTTTTCCGGGGCGACGGCTGATGGGCGAAGCCGCTACGGAATGGGCGCCGGGGCTGGTTCAGGCGTGGCTGGATGCCGGTTCTTGCCAGGCGGCAAAAAGAAAACGCGCCACCGTTTCCCGTCCGGGCCGGACTGGTGCTGGAAAAGGCCGAACAGAAAGGAGCTTTTGCGGGCGCCAGGGGAGACTTCGCGGCGGTAGAGATTCCAGAGCAAGGACTGGCTGGCGGCGCCGGTCGTCGGATTCTTTTCCGCACGCCAGAACGCCCAGAGCGGTGACCAGTTGCGTTCGATGCTTTTGTTGTTGGGGATGAGCGATTCGAGGATGGAGAGAAGTTGCAGGCGCTCGTGGCCGTCCAGGCCGCGGCGAAAAGTAAACAAGGGCCAGAAGTCCACGCGGTGCAGGGCCGCGCCGGTCTCGATGTTTCGCTCAACCAAGTCGGAATAGAGAAATAGCAGGAGACGCGTGCGCTCGCGATCCAGCGGCGCGGAGTGGACGCGGTTGTATTTGTAGAGCGGCCAGAGATACCAGGTGCTTTCCAGGAACTCATTCTCCGAGCGGCTGAACAACGGCCAGAAGCGGCGGGTGGTTTTGCCTTCGCCACTGCCGAAAACGACCAGCGGCCACGGAGCACCAACTTCGTGGTACTTCTTCGCGCGGTCGTCGGTGATGGTCAGTCCGAAGGGCCAGAAGTACGTGGTGGAATCGCGCTGCGGCGAACGCAGGAAGCTGTAGAACGGAATGAACGCCTGATGCCGTTCGGGATTTTCCGTGCCGATGCCGGTGGTCTGGTTGAAGAAAAACGGCCACGCGGCGAAAAACTTGTCGTGCCCGCCGACGATTTCGGGTTCGCCCCAGGCGTTGGTCCTGGTGGTGACACTTTTGTGTTCGCTGCCGATGAGCGGCCAGAATTGCCAGCCTTTCAAGCCATCGCCATAGCGGAGGTGGAAGAACGGATACGGAACATTGTAAGTGATGATGTCCCGTTTGCGCGTTTGCACGTAGAGCGGCATGAGCGCGAAGTTCACTTCGTTGCGCAGGAGCCGGTTGCGCAGATGGCCGTAAAGCGGAATGAGCGCCGTGTAGTTTTTTTCGGGGATGGCCGACCGTTGTTGAAAATAGAACGGGAAAAGGGTGAACCGGTGGACGTTGGTATCCGTCAGCGTCTTTCCGCCGGAGAAGCTGAACACCTGGAAAATGTGAAACCGATACTCGTCCCCAAACCGATCGTAGCTCAACAACGGGTAGAGAAAGTCGAACTCCTCGAAATCCGTCGCCTCGTCGAGTGTGTAGGAAAAAAGCGGAGGCGACGCCCACAACCGCGTGGACTCTTTCCGTTCGGAGTAATAGACTGGACCGAGCGTTTCCGCGCGGTCACCGGGGTCAAGCGTCAGTTTGAACTGGTGGTGGAGCGGACCAAGCGACAAACCCTCGGACGAACGGCAGGTCTCACCCCAACCGATCCCCAAGCATAGACACAGAGTCAGGTGTCGTAATGGTTTGGCTATGAACATGCAACGGGTGCGACTATACGCAAAGAGGTCTCCACTGAGAAACAAGAAATGGGCAAAAGCTCGACTGGTTGAGCGTTAACGGTATCGTAGGTCGCCAGTTGCCAAAACAACGGAATTTGACATAAGGATTGACATTCCAAGGCATTCATTTAGTTTCTTCGCATACTTGAGGTTTTTACCTCGGTTCCTCCCAACCCAGTCGGGACTGTGCATTGTCCCGCTGGGTTTTTTTTATTGTCCACCCGCCCCGGTTCAAGAGATTCAAAATCGCCGGCAGGAAAGTCAAGCCAACGAACATGCACGTCGCCGTGCCCGTCGCCATGATCCAGCCAAGGCTTTCGATGCCGCGATGTTTCGCGAGCACCAGGCTGCCGAAACCCGCGATGGTCGTCAGGCCGGACACCAGCACCGCCTTGCCCGTGCTCTTGGC
>JANNEF010000370.1:0-27267 GCA_031378375.1 Verrucomicrobiota bacterium
CATTGGCGCAGGGACTCGACCGAGGTTGAGGTGGCGGCAGTGAGTTGCGCTCGCTTCACGAGGAGTGGATCCATCCGACGTGGTCTTGCCATGCCGAGACTCTGCCATGTTTCGTCTCATCTTGAAAGCGAATTAGAATGAGGTTGGGCGTGGCAGCGTCCAGAGAGGGCGTGCGGGCAGTCTGGCAGCGGAGCGCGAGCGTTGTCACACAATTGCAACATGTAATTTTTGACCCCGTACCGGCAGCAAGGGGCGCGTGAAGCTGCTCGATTTCGATGACCTCAGCGCCCGTTTGCGCGCCGTCGCCGGCGCGCTGCCGGACCCGCGCACGGGCGACAACCCGCGCTTCTCCATGCCCGATCCAAAAATAGAGTGGGGGGACGGCACCCATGAGTGCGGCGGTCTCCTCCGAAAACCAAAAGCGGGTTCCGGCACGCGCCGGAACCCGCCGGGGTTTCATTCACTCATTCACCACGCCCCATTCGCTCTTCCTGATTCCATGGACCAGTAAGCCGCAAACGATGATCAATGGTGAGACCCGGTTTTGTCTGCGATGAGCGAGACGGTTCATTCAATCAACGATTGCACGCCCTATGTAGTCCCAGATTTCCGCAGAGCAAGAAATCCCATAAAAAACGTTCTTACCGTTTTCAGCGCACAACATGCCGCATATCGTTCCAGCGCTATTTTGAACCCCAATACAGGGATAGCTCATGGGAATAATTGGGCCAATTCTCACAACCGACAATGAGCCGTCGCCCGAAACCATGACGGACTGGACAGTGTTCCCAGTGCTGGGTCCGGTGGACCAAGGCACGTTGGCCACGGAGAGCTGTATGGCCGGCATCATGCCTCCCATGTCGCCGAAGTCGAGGATCCGCTGGGCACCGTCACTTGGGCGCGTGAAGACCAACCGGGGCCGCACTGGCAGCGTGGAATCGAACGTGCCGCCGTTGCCGGCAGCGTTGCACGTGATCGTGATCGTGCCAAGTGGCTGCGGCCCGTGGCTCAGGTCCATACGCACGTTCCATTGCTCGGACGATCCGCCGCCGTAAGTCACGGTGATCGGCGCAGTGCCGACCAGTGACAGGGCGACGAGCTGAATCGGCACCGTGCCGGTCTCGCCTGGGGACAATGTGAGCGGGGCGAGCCGTTGCACAATCGTGTCGGGCTGACCGATGTTTTGAATGGCCGCCAGCGGGCTGCCCAGCAGATCGACCCGGCTGGCAAACGGTTCCGAGCCAGGGCCGAAGAAGCCAGCCGGGATGGGTGTCCCATTGAAGTCCTGATACGTCCCTAGGACCGTCTCGAAAAGGTCGATGCCGGCCGGGATGTGCGGTTCACCTGGCCCGCGCAGCCGGAAGAAACGTTTCGCGCCGGAGTACGGCATCGTGACGCAGCGTCGCCCGTTCGCCTCCTGGACCGCCGCATTGACGGGCACCCACACGATCGGCGGGCTGAGGCTGTCCGTCGCTTCCAACTCAAAGTTGGTGGCGCCGACCGGCCAGCAGACCACGATGTTGGTGCCGGCAACGACGATGTCCATCGGGATGCAAGGAGGATTCTGCTGCGGCAACACCGTCACGGTGAAACTGCATCCGGCGCGGTGGCCCTGGCCATCGCTGGCGGTGCAAAGGACGGTGGTGACGCCGAGCGGGAACAGGGATCCGGTGGGCGGAACACAAGTGACGGTCGGCGTGGTGCCGCAGGTGGAGGTGGCCGTGGGCGTTGTGTAATTCACGGGAATGGAACCGTAGCAGCTATAATCCACCCGGTTCGGCGGACAGGCGATGTCCAGGCAGGGCTGGCAGCACGCCGTGCCGGTGAGTTCGGTGCGTAGGCCGGTGACGCTGCTGGCCACGCCGTTGGTAACGTAGAACACCAGTTCGTTCCAGCCATTCATGAAGCCCGAGGTGATGTTCACCGGGTGCCAGAGCGCGCACGCGCAGGTGCCCGCGACGCCGGGAACGCTCGCGACGGTCGTGCCGTTGAGCTTGATGGAGCCGGCGTCATCCACCGACCAGCGGCCGGTGATCATGGCCTGGTTCGTGGAACACACGAAGAAGTGGTTGGTATAGGTGAAGACACCGACGGGCGAGCCGGTGAAGCCGGGGACCGGCCCGACCCACTTGGAGTTGTCGGTCGGGAGATTGGGCACCCAGACTGGATGAATCGGCGACGGCACGTACGGGTTCGGCGTGGTGAAGATCGGGAGGCCGGTGTTGAACTGCGGGTCGAGCGCGCCGCCCGGCAGCAGGCCGGCGGAATAGGCGCCGCTGAAGAGCTGCAGCACCTGGTTGGTCGTGCAGCAGCCCGGCGGGTAATACGCGGTGATGACCACGTCGCAATCCGTGACCCGCACTCCGTTATAGTAGATTTGGATGGTCACGACGGTCTGGCCCGGCGGCAGCGGCGTGCCGTTGGTGATGATGCCATTGTTCCCGTAGTTCGTGACGGTTATGCTGCCCGCGAAGGGGCAGTTGGTCATGATGGTCGCGAGCGCGAACAGGTTCGGCAGCACCGGCGGGCAGCCGGTGACGCTGAGGGTGAATGGCGGGCATAGCACTTTGAACGGGAACTTCGGTTTCACAATGACCTTGAAACTGCACGACGCGGTGTTGCCGAGCGAATCGGTGGCGGTGCAGATCACGACATTCGTGCCCAGCGGGAAATACGAACCGCTCGGCGGCACGCACTGCACGTTCGTGATCTGGCCGCAGGCACTGGAGGCGACCGGCGCGGGATAGTTGGTCACGACGCCGAGAGTGGTCGCGTTGGTGCAGATCTCGGCCAGAATGTCGTTGGGGCATCTGATGGTCACGCAGCCTTCGCAACAGGTGGCCTTCACGGAGAGTTCGGTTCGCAAGCCCGTGGGATTGCCGCTAAACACGCCCCCCGGCGGATTGGTGACGCAGAAGACGAGCGTGTTCAATCCGGGCACGAAGCCGCTGGTAATGTTGACGGGCTGCCAGGCGGTTCCGGCGCTCGTCAGGGTCACACCGGTGTTCGCGCCGTTGAGGAAGATGCCGCCTTCACCCGCCACGCTCCACTGGCCCGTGATCTCGGCGCGGTCAATGCAAGGCAGGTGGAACTGGTTTGTGTAGCAAAAAACGTCCGCCGGCGAGTTGAACGCCGGGTCGGGGCCGACCCACCGCGAGTTCGGGTCGTTGGCAAGCCAGCCGGCGCTGGCCGTGGTTACGTACGGTTGCGGCGTCGTGAACGGCGGGAGGCCGGTCGCGAATTGCGGGTCCAGCGCGCCAACCGCCAGCAGCCCCGACGGGCCGCGCCCGCTGAAGAGGGTTTCCACGTTCTGCACGGTGGTGCAGGCATTGCAGTTCGAGCAATAGAACGGCGGAATCACCAGGCCATGCTGGTTGATAATGTATTGGAACGTAAACGTCTGCCCCGGGCACGCGGGCGTGGTAACCGTGATGTAAGTGGGCCACGGCATGTTGCATTCAGAATAGAGCGGCACACAATAACTGCCGTCCGCCTGCGTGGTAGTGGTCTGGACGATGTTTAGCCAGGTGCCGCCCATCATCTTCACCGTGATGCTGAAGCCGCCCAAAGCCTGCGTTACCCCGCCGGAGATGCAGTAGAGCTTGCCGCAGAATTGCTTCAGCGGCAGCGGCGAGGGCGGGACCGGAGGCGTGCCACCCGGCAGCACCACCACCGCGCCTTCACCGATTTCCAGGACGGGTTCGGCGGGCTCCCAGACGTTGCACGCGACGCAGAGGTGCGTCAGGTAGGACTGGCTCGCTGGATCCCAGCGCAGCAACCGCGTGCCCGTCTCCGGCGTGTGGCCGGTGAGGTCGCCAAACCGGGCGCGCTGCGCGGTCGGCGCGCTGAGGTAATAAAACTGCTCCGGCTCCAGCTCGGACAGCGGCGGCGGATTTGCGGGCACCGCGCCGACGAAGGTCAGCGGATAGGCGGGGCCGGGATTGTAAAGAAACGCGGCCTCGCGCGGCGCAAACGTCGTCGGCAAATCCCAACCGAAGTCGTCGCGCGAATACACCTCGAACTGCCCATTGCGAAAGAAATACAACTGCGAGCCGGCGGGCACGTCTGCCAGCACGACATCCAGCGAGTTATCCCCGTGATTAAGGTGGTTGGCGATGAGGTTCTGGCCCGGAAGGATATTGATCGTGTAAGACTGGATGAGCGGGGAGACGACCAAGTTGACTTCACCCAGCGTCGCCGTATCGATTAAGTAATTGAAGCCCGCCGGCATGGAGCCGACGGTCAATCCGCTGCCCGTCAGAGTCCCGGTGTAGTTGATCAGGCGGAAAATTCCCGCCCCAAAACCCGACAGCCCGGTGACGTTGAGAGTACCGTTCAGTTGCACGTTCCCGGTCACTTCGATCAGGTCGTTCGGGCCGCCCACGATGCCGGCCGTGGCCAGTTCGAATTCGAGCGTGGCGGTGGGGCCGAGGATCAAATTGCCCGTGAGATCAAAGGTGCCGGGACTGCAGCCGACTCCGGCCGCTCCACCGATGATTATGGTGGTGCTGATGACCGGCACGCTCACGGTGATCGTGCCGCCCGCGAGCACAGTGATGGGGGGCGCGGTAAAGACGCCGGCGGCATTGCCAAGACTGCACAGGCGCAGCGTGCCGCCGGCGACGATGGTCACGGGGGTATTGACGGTTACCGTGTTCGTGACCCCAATTTCCAGCGAACCGCCTGCGGCAGTGTAGGCGATGCCATTGAGCGTCAAGGGGCCACTGACCGTGCCGATGCCATAATCACCACCATTCATCACTACATTGGGCATGCCGAGAATGTCACCGTTGAAGCGAACCGGTCCCGTGCCGGGGCCATTGAGCGTCAGCGTCGGACCACACCGGATCTGCGGGTGGATGATTGCACGCCGGAGGCCGGTCTGCGTGACCGAGCTTTGGAGAATCAGCTCGGGAGTCAGCGCGGACGGCGGAGGGCCGGCCTGCCCCACATTGAAATCTACGTTTACCATGCTGAAGATCAGCGAGTTGATGGCCTTGGCAGGCGTGCCGGGCAAGCCGAGCACAACCTGGTTCTGCGCCGGCGTGAGGGTGCTGGGAAACAGCGCGTCATCCGTGATCAACGGGGGGCCGGGCGGCGACCAGTTGCTCGGTGGAGTATCCCAAGCGGCCCCACCGGCACCTGCCCAAGTTAAGGTGGCCGCGTGTGCCGCGGGCAGCAGCGCGCCGGAGGCGAGGGTGGTGAGCAGGAGGAGTTTGGGCAGGAGGTGTTTGAGCAATGATGTTTTCATAAGTGTTTCGTTCGTTCGGGCGCGGCTGCTTTGTGCGAGACCGAAACCCGTTCCACTGCTTACTGAACTCAAAGGCGACGGAAGTTACGACTTATTTTAAGAAATCTTGCTTGACGCACAGGCGGGGTCATCCAGGCCGGAGGCACCGCGTCCGGTCGCCGGGGGCGGCCGCTATTCGTTGCCGGACTCCCAGCACATGAAGTCATCCCCGCGCTCCGTTTGGGTCAGCAGCCAGCGGCCCGAGGGAGAGAACCACACGTTCCGCCAGCCAACCCCCCGATACAAGGTGGCCAGGGCGCGCTGCGTGGCGATATGCCAGAGCCGGATGCTCGAATCCGCAGATGAGGAAACCAGCGTGCGACCGTCCGGGGAAATGGCGAGGTCGTGGACTGGCGCGGCGTGCCCGGAGAACGTGCCTACGACCCGACCGCGCCGGGTTTCCAGGAGAGAAATCCCGTTGCCTCCGCTCGCCACGGCAAGCAACGAGCCATCCGGCGTAAACGCCACTTCCTTCACGTTGGTTCGTGCGTCGAAATCGAACCGTTTGCGCCAGGTGGCGGTCTCCATCAACTCAATTCCCTTCTCACCAATCTCAACCACCAAAGACGCATCCGGTGAGAAAGTGACCCGGCGCTTCAATCTCACGCGGCTGCGACGGGTCTGACCGTCGCGCCAGTACAGATTAACTCCCTGATCATCCTCCCCCACCACCAACGTCCCCTCGGCCGCCGCGCCACGCAGAAAAGTTCCCGGCCGCGACCACGAGGCGGATTGCAGCGGGCTGTGGAGGCCCGTCTCCAGGTCGAGCCACGTCAGGCTGGGGTGAGCATTGGAGGCCGTCAGTCCGGTGAGCAGAACGGACCGTCCGGCGTGGTCAAGAATGAGGGGGCGAAACTGGCCATTGCTGAACGGGGTCGTTCGCACCTGCGATGTGCGATTGGTCAGATCAAACGTCACCAGCCGGCCCGCCGCGTCGAGGGCGATGTGGCGGCGGTCATCGGAGGATGCGAGGAAAGCGCCCTGCAAGCCCTTAATCTCCGGGGGCGCTGGTCGCACGCTCAAATCCCAACGCAGCCTCCGTCCACCTGCTTCGGCGGAGTAAACCGCCCGCCCATCGGGGGCAAACGCCACGGCCACCACGGAGTCCGCATGACCCTGGAATCGCCGGGCTTCGGTGCGCTTGGCCAGATCCCACAAGCGCACGCTTTGATCCCGGCCGCCCGTGGCCAGCCATTGACCGTCCGGCGAAAAGGCGGCGCTCGACACCGAAGCGTTATGGCCCAACTCGAAGAGCGTCGCCCCATCCTTGAAGTTCAGGATCGACACGCAGGTCAGAGCGTTGCGCAGCACCAAAATCCGGTGCCGATCTGGAGCGATCATCACTTCGTGCGCGCCGTCATCGTTCCGCGTCCATTGCGTGGCTCCCGTCGCGGGATCGATCAAACTCAGGCGACTGTGCTCGTCGTGAGCGCAGAGCCACCGCCCATCCGCACTGAATCCAAAACGACCGCCGACACGGGGAAAACGCCGCACCTCCTCCCGTGTCGCGAGATCGTACACCACAATGGTATCCAGCATTTCCGGCTCGAAGCCACCAGCGCTGCCGACTGCCAGCCAGTTGCTATGCCCCGGCCAAAAGGCGACGTGCATCGCCTGTATGGGCAGCGCGGTAACCCAGTCGCGGCTGGGCAAATCCCAGAGGAACGGAAAACCGTTTTCGTCGTGGCTGACCGCCCATCGCTGGTCTGGCGAGATTTGCAGTCCCTCGCCGGCCCGCGCGCGAACCGGGAGGGTCTGACTGTAAAGACTTGTGTCCATGTTCAGCGCTTCCATCTTGGCGGAGAAACCGGGCGAGGTGGTCCGCAGCCTCAAGAAATGCAGTTCCGGTGAGCTGGAGAGCAGATTGAGTTGCGGCTCGGGAATTATTCCCACGACCCGGTTCTGCTCAAAATCCCAGATGTCAATCCTTCCCCCGTTTCCCGTGAACATTTTCCGGCCATCAGGCGGCAGGACCAGGGTCGAGATGGGGTTCGTCTGCGGGCCCACTTCCGACCAACCCTCGCCCTCGGCCATCCGTCGGAACAAGCCCCACTCGAAACCGCGCAGATCGGGCGTGCCGTCCTTCGGCCGGTGCGCTTCCAACAGCGCCCGCGCGCCTCCGAGATTGCCGTCCTCCAGCGCCCGCCACGTTTGCGCCATGTCCGCCGCATAGAGGTTCACTCGTGCCGAGCGTTCGCCCGCCTCGGCCCGGGCGGCGGCGGCCCTCGTCCGCTCCACTTCGACCTCCACCCGCGCCAGGGCGTTGCTCGCGCGGTCGCCCTCGCTCACCGCCTGACCCAATGCGAGACGCACGCGCGCGTTGGCGACCAGCAGCACGGTGACGATGACCGCCGGGGCGAGCAGCGCCACGGCGACCAGTCCCGCGCGGGCGGGATGGCGCTTGGCCCATTTTAGCCCACGTTCCCAAACACTGCTGGGCCGGGCGCGAATCGGCTCGTGCCGGAGCCAGCGTTCGAGATCCTCGGCCAGCGCCTCGGCGGTGGCGTAGCGGCGCGCGGGTTCCTTGGCCAGGCACTTGAGGCAGATGGTGTCTAAATCCGAAGGCCGAAATCCGAGATCCGAATGAAGGCCGAAACCCGAAGCCCGAAGGTGGGCGGCAGTCGAGAGCGATTCGGATTTCGGCGTTCGGATTTCTTTCGGATTTCGACCTTCGGATATCGGATTTACCCGCTGCCGCCGCACCACCCAAGGAGCCGTTGGCTCGTCCTCCACCACTTTGCGCATCGTCTCCAACGGCGTCGCCGCCACGAAGGGCGGGTGGCCGGCGAGCAGTTCGTAGAGAATCGCGCCGAGGCTGTAGATGTCCGCCGCCGTGGTTACCGCACGGGAGCCGCCCGCCGCCTGCTCCGGTGCCATGTAGTTGGGCGAACCGAGCGCCGTGCCGCTCAGGGTGAGGCTGCTGTCGCCTTCGACGCGGCGGGCGAGGCCGAAGTCCGCCACGAGCGGCTCGCCTGTGGTATCGAGCAGGATATTCCCCGGCTTGAGGTCGCGGTGGAGGATGCCGCGCTGGTGGGCGTGGTGGACGGCGCGGGCGATTTTGGCCATGAGAACGGCGCAAGTTTGGGGAGAGTAATCAGTAATCAGTGAATCAGTTTTCAGTCCGCTGCCGTCCGTCCGCCGGGACTGATTACTGACTACCGATTCACTGATTACTTTCCCCGCCAGCGTCCCGCCCTCCACCAGCTTCATCGCGAAGAAATGCCGCCCTCCGCTCTCGCCGACTTCGTAGATGGGCACGATGTTCGGGTGCTCCAGGTGCGCGGCGGCCTCGGCTTCGTTCAGGAAGCGCTTCACCTCCGCCCCGGAGGCAAGCTGGCCGGTGAGGATGAGCTTGAGCGCGACGATGCGGTTGAGCCGCCGGTCGCGCGCACGGAAGACCACGCCCATGCCACCGCGGCCAAGTTCCTCGAGCAATTCGTAATCACCCACCCGCTCATGCAGCGCGGCCAGCGAAGGACTGGGTGCGGCCTCGCCTTCCGCTGCTTCGCCCAACAGATCGGAGAGCGACGACGCCAGACAGGCCGGGCAAAGTCCCTTGGGCGCGCCCGATGAAACCGGGCGCGCACAGTGCGGACAGATTTTGTCGGTGTCCGACATGATTAAATTCACCCCAAACGGGGCGCCATTCTCTACTGACCTGTTCCGTGCGGAAAGTTACGGACAAAAGACCAATGCAGAAGGAAGAAGAATGCGGCTGGCCGCAGCAAGCTTGGATTCTGCATTCTTCATTCCGCCTTCTTCCTTCGCCCATTCACCCCGCCAGCACGGTGAAGGCATGGCGGATTTCATCCTCGATCTCCGACGGATTCTCGACCGTCTGCGCGATCTCGTCGCGAAACAATTCCGCGTAGCGGCGGCGCATCCGATGCACGACCAGCTTGAGCGCGCCTTCGCTCACGCCCAGCCGCGCCGCGACCTCCGCGTAGGGGGCCGCGCCCTTCGGTCCGACCAGGAACACCTTCAACTCCGCGAACCGCACCGCATTGCCCGAGTAGTCCGCCTCCAGTCGATCCAGCGTGCGCGCCAGCACCGTCTCGGCCCATTGCCGCTCGAACACGCGGTCGGGAGTCAGCGTGTGCACTGGTTCCATGGCGTAGCGCTCCTCGGGTTGCAGCGCGTCCAGTGAAAAAGTGACGGCCGCTCCGCCGCGTTTTTGCCGGGTGGCGTCGCGCCGTTCATTCGCCATCATGTGCTTGAACGATCCGAGCAGGAACGAGCGGAACCGACCGCGATTCGGGTCGGCGGTTTCCAGGTAATTTTTCGCCAGCAGGCGGGAGAAGAATTCCTGGGCCAAGTCCTGGGCCTGCTCCGGCCCGTTGCCCTCATGCCGCGCGAAGGCATAGAGCGGAAACCAGTACGCCCGGCAAAGCGTCTCCAGTGCCTCGGCGGAACCGGCCTCGTCGCGTTGACCGGCGCGCAGCACGAGGCTCCAGTGCGTGGACGGAAACCATCCGGGGCGTTGTTCTGGCACATCGGGCATCGGCCTGAACGTGGTCGAAACGAGCCGGTATCTCCAGCCGAAAGTTTGGTCAGGAGCCGGCCTGTGGCGTGGCGACTCCAGGCTCGCTTTCGGCGTCCGTCACGGCAAAGTTTCCTCATGCGCATTCTCATCGTCGAAGACGAGCCACGGCTGGCGGATTCCGTCGCGCGTGGATTGCGGGAAGAAGGTTTCATCGTCGAGACCTCGGGTGACGGGGAGGACGCGCTGCATCGTTTGCGAACGGAGTCGTTCGATCTGGCGGTCCTGGATGTCATGCTGCCCAAGCGCGATGGCTGGGCCGTGCTCGACGCGTTGCGCGCCGAGCGGCGGGCCATCCGCGTGCTGATGCTGACGGCGCGGCAGACCGTCGAGGACCGCGTGCGCGGGCTGGAGGCGGGCGCGGATGATTATCTCGTGAAGCCATTCGCCTTCGCGGAACTGCTCGCGCGCGTGCGTGCGGTCTTGCGTCGGCCGGTCGCGGAGGAATCCTTGCACCTGAGACATGCCGATCTGGAATTAGACTACCGCGCCCGCACCGTCACTCGCGCCGGCCAGCCGCTCGCGCTCTCGGCGAAGGAGTTCGCCGTGCTCGCGTTCCTGCTGAGGCATCCCGGCGAAGTCATCAGCCGCACGCGGCTCGCCGAGGAGGTGTGGGACCAGAACTTCGATTCCTTCAGCAACGTCATCGATGTCACGCTCTCGCACCTGCGGGCCAAGGTGGATCGCGGGTTCGACACGCCGCTCATCCACACGGTGCGCGGCGCGGGGTATGTGCTGCGGAGCGATGTCGGGACGCGGTGATAATACGAACATGAAAAAAGTTTCATCCGCGCTTCATCGGCCATTAACCCACGGCCCGCGAAGCTGAAAGCATGAAGACACTGCGCCTGCGATTGCTCTCCACGTTGCTCGTCTGGCTGGCGCTGGTGCTGGCGGTGTCCGGCGTGGTGGTGTTCCTCCTCGCGCGCCAGACGCTCCTCGGCGATGTCGATCAGTTCGTGCGCGACAAGGCGTTCATCCTGGGCAGCCAGGTGAACCCGGTCATGCCCTCGTCGGTGAGCGGCGATGAACGACCGTGGCGCGGCGACCGCTACACGGGCTTCGGCCAGACTTTTGATCCCGGTTGGAACATCCTCTATCGGAGCAAGCGCCTGTCCGAAACCATCACGCCGACCGACGAACTCAAACGTCTCGCCGCGCATCCCCTCGGCGTGGTGGTTCACGATGCGGTCGGGCCGGATGGCGCGCGCTACCGCATGGCGACCGTGCGCGTCGAGCGACAGGGCAAACTCCTTTGCTACTCGCAGGTCGGCGTGCTGATGCGGGACCGCGACCGGCCGCTGCGCCAGTTAATCTTCTGGCTGGCGGGGTGCGCTGCCGTCGCGCTGTTGCTGGCCGGGCTTGGTCTGGACTACCTCATTCGCCAATGGAGCGCGCCGCTGGCGGCGTTGAGCGACACGGCCCGCCAGATCAATCTCGGCACTTTGGGACACCAGCGCCTGTTCGCGCCGCTCGACGCGCCCGAACTCGCGCAACTCGCCGCTACGTTCAACGAACTGCTCGACCGCCTCGAAGCCGCCCACGCCAGCCAACATCGTTTCGTGGCCGATGCTTCGCACGAGTTGCGCACGCCGCTGGCCGCGCTGCGGGCGGAGATTGAAGTCGCGTTGCGGCGCGAGCGCACACCCGCTGATTACCAGCGGACGCTGGATTCCAACCGCCACGAACTCGAGCGCCTCTCCAGCCTCGTGGAGAATTTGCTCGCCCTTGCCGCGCTGGGTGCCGCGCCCCCTTCGCGCCAGCAGACGCCAGTCGATCTCGCCCTCGTCTGCCGCGATGTCGCGGAGCAGTTATCCCCGCTCGCCGCCGCGCAGAACGTGCGGCTCCAGCTTGAGCTGGCCGAGAGCGTCACCATTCCAGGCGATGTGTTTTCGCTCGAACGCGCGGTGCGGAATCTCGTCGAGAACGCGATTCGCCACACGCCTTCCGGGGAGCAGATCGTCATTTGCGCCGAAGTCCAGCAGGGTGAAGCCATCGTCCAGGTGATTGATGCGGGACTCGGCATTGCGCCCGAGCATCTGCCGAAGCTCTTCGAGCGCTTCTATCGCGTGGACACCGCGCGGAATCGGGCGCACGGCGGCGCGGGACTCGGGCTTTCGATTGTGAAAGCCATCGTCGAGGCGCACGGCGGCACGGTCTCTGTGGAGAGCAAGCTGGGCGCGGGCAGCACGTTCACTCTGCGGCTGCCGACCCGTTCCTGATTCCCCGGAGACTTTCCCGCAGATTCAGGGCGACCACAGATGGGAAATTTATCTGTGAGCGGCCTGAATCTGCGGAAGGCATTGGCGGTTTCATCACGGTTCCCAACCTGAAAAAATTTTCATGCGCTGTTCACGTTCGTTTAACGCCCGCCGGCCCAAGCTGCACGCGTATGAAAAAACAAATTCCAATCGTTCTACTCTCCTTGCTCCTCATGGCGACCGCGAAAGCGTGGGGCCAACAATCCAATCCACTGCACATCATCTGCCCGCCCAATCGGACGAACTGGGTTTGCGCCGGCACCTTTGCTTTCGTGAATTACCCGCCGCCCACGACCACCGGCAGTTGCCCGACCAACGCCACGATCACATGCAGCCCGGCCTCCGGGAGCACATTCATCCTGGGCTCCACCACGGTGACTTGCCTTGCGAGCAATTCCTGTCGCGAGACTGCGGTTTGCAGCTTCACCATCACCGTGGCGCGCGACACCGTGCCGCCGATGATTCAATGCCCGACGAACTTCACCGTCTGGACGTGTAGCTCGACAGGCGCGGTGGTGAATTTCCCGCCACCCACCGCCCCGGACAATTTCGATGCAACACCAATGGTCACTTGCGCGCCGCCTTCGGGCAGCCTGTTTCCGCCGGGCACGACGACGGTTCATTGCACCGCCGCCGATCGCTGCGGGAATCAAAGCGAGTGCCGCTTCACCGTCACCGTCAAACGCGGACTGGAAATTCGCCCGGAGAGCGAACCGAACAACGCCTTCGCCAGCGCTCAAGACCTCGGCTTGGTCAGCTTCATCTCCGTCGTCGGCCGCACCACCCCGGCGGGGGACGTGGATTACTACCGCTTCACCGCGATCCCGAACTCCAAAGCGTGGATCACCGTGGATACCGGCGGCGCGGCGTGGCTCGGCGCCAACTCCCGCGACTCCGTGTTCACGCTCTACAACGGGGCGGGAGCGGTGATCGAGTCGGACGACAACGACGGCTCCGGCAACGGCGCGGACAGCGTGCTCGAATCCAGCGACGCCTCCGCCATCGCGGGCGCGGCGCTCGCGGGCGGCACGTATTACCTGAGCGTCGCTGCTCCGGCGGGCCAGATCATCGCGCCCTACCGGCTCTACCTCACCGTCACCACGAATGACATTCCGCCGGAAGTCGAGGCGAACAACACCGCTGCGACGGCAACCACGCTGATTCCGCCGGGCCTGACCTACGGCGTCCGCAACGCCAGCCTCAATCCCGTCGGCGACGAGGATTGGTACACCGTGAGTGTGCCCGGCCCGAGCCTGCTGCACATCAGCGTGGACGGCGATCCGGAGCGCGACGGCAGCGGCACGGACACCCGCGTGGAATTGTTCCGCATGGATGCCGTCTCCATTCTGTTCTCCGCGAACAGTTCGGCCGCCGGTGGTGCCGTGGCGGAAGGATTTGTTTACCGACTGTCCGTTCCCGGAACCTATTACCTGCGCGTCCGGGGCGGGGCGACTGCCGCCGTCACCGGCACGTATCGCGTGATGGTGGCGCACTGTCCGCTGCCGCCGCCGCCGCCGCTGGGGATTGTCAGTCGAGCCGGCATCCTGACCCTCTCCTGGCTGGCGGCGCTGGAGCCGTGCCTGCTCCGGTCCAGTCGCGACCTGCGGACCTGGTCCTTCCTGGACCTCATGCCCACGGCGGATGGCGATCAGTTGCGGGTGGAACTGCCGTCCACGGCGCCCCACCATTTTTTCCAACTCGCGCCCGCCGGCGGCTGGAGCAACGACACCTATCATTGCTGTGACGCGAACGGCCAGAATTGTTCGGAGCCGGTCAACCCGCTGACGAGTTGCCCGAACCTGGTCTGGTGCCATGAGACCGAGAACGCGACCGTTTGTGAGCCGCAGTAACCCCAACTCAAAGAGCCATCGCGCCAGCGATTGTTCGCCGGGAACTTTGTGAACTATCTTGCCCCTGTGATCGCTCAACGCCGCTGGACCAACGAATACTGAATTGTGAAAACCATCCGCACCACTGCTCTGACCTTGCTCGTCTTCACCGGCCTGGCGCTCACCGCCCCGGCACAAACGCTGCCCGCACATTACCGCGTCACGAACAACCTGCCCTACGTCACCGGCGGATTGTCGCGGCAGTGGATGGATTTGTATTTCGTGCCGTCGAACGCCGCGCCCACGCCGGTCGTGGTGTGGGTTCACGGCGGCGGCTGGGCTTCGGAGAACGAAAACAATCCGCGTGCCCTCGCGCTGACGAATCACAACATCGCCGTCGCCGCCATCAGCTATCGCTACACCACGAACCCGCCGTCCTCGCCCTATCCGCTGAACCAGCCGCACCCGGCGCAGATCCAGGATGTGAAGTCCGCCCTCCGCTGGCTGCGCGCCAATGCCGCGCAGTTCAACCTCGACACGAATCGCATCGGCATCTGGGGCTTCTCCTCGGGTGGACATCTCTCCGCGCTCACCGGCGCGAGCGGGCACACGAACCTCTTCGATGTCGGTGAGCATCTCGGCCAGTCGAGCCGCGTGCAGGCCGTCGTCGATATGACCGGTCCCACGGATTTGCTCCAGGTGCCGACGACGGTGCCGGGTTTTGCATACGACCGCTGGCTGCTTGGTGATTACGCCACGAATAATCCGCCCACGCTGGCCACCGTGAATCCGATCAACTTCGTCCGCCCCGGAGCGCCGCCGTTCCGCATCATCCACGGCGAGGCGGACCCGAACGTCAACATCCTCGCCAGCCAGTTGCTCCACACCGCGCTGACGAATGCGGGCGTCGCTTCGACCTTCATCCGCCTGCCCGGCGTGGGGCACAACATTCCGTCCAATCAGGACGCGCCCGCCGCGCAGTGGCTCGCGGACATGTTCAACGCGTCGTCGAACTTCTCGCTCACCATCAGCAATCACAGCTTCGAGTTCCCGGTCATTCCGGCGAACAGCTTTGCCGTCGCCACGCCGCCGCCGGGCTGGGTGAGCTATGGCAGCATCAATAACAACAATCGATCCGTGGGCGTGCTCGATCCCGCCGGCTCGACGCTCTACGCCGGGCCGGTGCCGCACGGCGAAAACGTGGGCGTCACTTTTCTGATGGACAATCCGCAGAACCAAACCTTCTTCGCCAACATCGAAGCCGGTCTGCGGCAGACGCTCGCCGCCACGCTCCAGACGCGCCGTCGCTACACGTTGCGCGTCGAGGTCGGCAACATCGCCAACGACATCGCCGCGCCCTTCCTCTTCGGCGGCTTCCCCAATTACCGCATCGACCTGCTCGCCGGCACGAACGTCCTCGCTTCCGACAGCAACTCCCTGCTCCCCGGCGAAGGACGCTTCCTCACCTCCACCGTGACTGTGAACGTGGCTGCCTCGAATCCCTTCGGAGGGCAAGCGCTGGGCATCCGACTCGTGAACCTGAACAGCGCGCCCGGCATCGAGGTGAACTGGGACAACGTGCGCCTCGAATCAAGCCCGTTCCCGCCGCCCGTCCTCACGGTGGAGCACGAGGTGCTCATCGGTCGCATCCGTCTGAGCTGGGCCGACACGGGCGGAGGCCCCTTCAGCGTCCAGGCCGCCACCAACCTCGCCGCGCCCATCGCGTGGGAGCCGCTACCCGCTGCGCCCGTGCTAAACGCAGGTGTGTGGTCCGTTTCCATTCCCACGCCGGCGTTCCCGCTGTTCTTCCGCGTGCAATCGCCGTGAGGCGATGCGCGGACTGCAAGCGGTGGCGGATATTTTCGCTGGCCACGGAACGCGGCGTGACTTAAACCTCGTTTGTCACATAACACCAACGGACATCATTATGAACTCAACCGCACTGCTTCGTCGTTTTCTTCTCCCCACGCTGGTGCTGGCCGCCGCCTTCGCCATCGGAGGCTGTGCCTCGACGGGCGAGAAAGCTTCGGGGTCCACTTCCACCGCCGCCGCCACCGCCGCCGCGCCCAATAAATTCAAGGCGGACGATGGCAGGACCATTGACATCGGCAAGTCTTCGCCGGCGGAGGGCGGTGTCCGTTACAACAATCCCCACATGGAGAAGGGCAAGTGCTGGGTGGCTGACGGCTTCGACTTCAACGGCTATGACACGCTCTACCTCGCGCCCACGCTTTCGACGGCGAAGTTTCCCGACAAGCCGGAGGACACGATGGTACACAAGCTCGCCAAGGAGCGGCTGGTTTCCGAGATCGCCACGAAGCTGAATGAGCGGAAGATTTTCGGGAACGTCGTCACCAGGGACTCCGACCTCAAGCCGGGCGCGAAGGTTCTCAAGCTGGAGAACACGATCACTGAATTCACCAAGGGCGGCGGCGCGGCGCGGTATTTTGTCGGCCTGTATGGCGGTGGTCAGCCCGTGCTGCGCGTCCAGGGCAGGATGACGGCGGACGGGAAACCGGTGTTCACGTTTGAAGCCCGGCGGAGCGGCACCTCGGGTGGCGCCAGAATGGGCGGCGTCTTCATGAAGGATGAGGACATTCAAATCGAGGACATCCGCAGTCTGGTGCTTGACCTGACGGACTTCATGGCGGCGGTCGCGAAGAAGTATCCCCCGAGAAACTGAGGCGCTTTCGTTCGTTCGCCAGGTCGCGCGCCTGATTCCGTCATTGCGTCGGCGGGCGGCGGGCTTTACAACCGGTCCACCCTGAGATCATCCAGGTTAACACTGAACCAAACCATGAATCGAATCGCACAAACTCTGCTGGGCCTAATCGCCCTCGTTTCCGTGACGGCTGCCGCCGCCGAATTGAAATTCACCATCGCCCCCGGCTACTTCGAAAAGGATCCCGAGAGCAAACCGCTGGGTGCCTGCCATGGCGGAGTGGTGCTGGACAAGGCGGGAAACATCTACGTCACCACCGACACCAAGCGCGGCATCGTGGTCTTTTCGCCCTCGGGCAAGTTTCTGAAAAACGTCGGGCCATCGCACATTCACGGGTTGGAAGTGCGCGAGGAGAGCGGCGTGGAATATCTCTACGCCGCGCGTCCCTCGCAGCACGAAGTCATCAAGCTCAAGCTCGACGGCGAGCGCGTGTGGGCCATCACCTATCCGGAAACGGCCGGCATCTACAAGGAAGCCAAAAACTTCAACCCCTGCGCCGTCACCGTCGCGCCCGATGGCTCCATCTTCATTGCCGACGGCTACGGCGCGAACTACGTGCTGAAGTACGACAAGGACCGCCAGTTCGTGAAAGCCTTCGGCGGGCCGGGCAAGGAGGAAGGGAAGTTCCAGACCTGCCACGGCATCGCGCTCGACATGCGCCAGGGCAAGCCGCTGTTGCTGGTCTGCAACCGCAACAACAACCGCGTCGAACATTGGGACCTCGACGGCAACTTCGTGAAAGTCATCCAGAAAGATTTGCGGATGCCCGCCGCCGTCCACATCCAGGGTGACTACGCGGTGTTCCCCGAGTTGCAGGGCCGCGTCACCGTTCTCAACAAGGACGGCTCCATCGCGGCGCAAGTCGGCGACAACCCCAACGAGAAACAACGCGCCAACTACGGCCTGCCGCAGGACCAGTGGCAGGACGGCATCTGCAACTCGCCGCACGGCGCCTCCATGGACAAGGACGGCAACCTCATCGTGGCCGAGTGGAGCGCGTTCGGGCATCTCCATAAGTTCACTCGCGCGAAGTAGGCGGGCACGCGTGCCGGCACAAGCTGGTATAAACTTCCGATCCGCCCGCGGCCACTGCGCGTTCCGCCCCGTCGTCCGGCGCGGGCAGATTCGTCCGGTTTGGGCGGCGGTGCCCTCAGCGCGGCCACCAGCCCTGCTCCCGGATTGATGTCACCACCGCCGCCGCGATGGCGTCGTGCCCGGCGCGCAGCAGGTGGAGGTGATCGATGAACAGGCTTTCCGCCGGCAGCGGCTCGAAAATCTTTTTCATAGAGACATGGCCCACGCCGTCTCCCGCCAGCGATTGGGTGAAGGCATCCAGCCCGCCATCGTTGAGGCGCGCGGGGCCGGTGGCGGGACGCTCCAGCGCGGCTTGCGCGAGCAGCAGCACGGGCACGCCGGCGGCGCGGGCCAGGGCGACGCTTTCGCGGATGGTGGCCTTGAGCCGTTCGTCGCGCGCGACCTGGGCTTGCGGCGGTTCGGTGCGGAACTGCGCGCGCATCCGTGCGTAAAGATCGTTGACGCCTTCCTGCGCGCGAACTTCGTCAGGCAGCCAGTCCCCGTAAAGTTTCTCCGTCTTCCACTCATAGATCCGGCGGACGAGCCTGCTCTTCATCAGCCAGTGCTTGGGATGCCAGCCCTGGAATTCGTCGCGCCGCCGCAAGTCAATTTCATCGCCCCACTCCGTCGAGGCATCCACCTGCAACACGATCAGGCTCGGCTGATGGCGCAGTGCCTGGCGCAGGACGATCTGGTTGCGCCGCGCCCCGTTGCCGACGACGGCGAGGTTGATCCCTTCCGCCGCCACGCCTTGCGCGCGCAGCCGGTCGCCGATGAGCCAGGGGAAGGAATCCTCCAGCCGCCCCGGCCCGTACGCCACGGAGTTGCCGATGACCACGACGCGAAATCCGCCGGGGGGCCGTTGCTGCGGGAAGCTCTGCGGCAGAAACCTCCGCCCCGCCACCCGCACGATCTGCACGGTGCCGTCGGTGCTTTCCTGGAAACCAGCCGTGGGATGAAAGCCGTAGTCAAAGCGGCCGGTCAGATGGTCGTCCCCCAGCAGGCGCACGAGCAACTCGCCGGCGCACAAGAACCCGGCGGCCAGCAGGAAGGAAGCTTTGCACCAGCGTCGCATCAGAATTGGAAGTAGATGAACTCGTTGTTCTGGGAAACGGTGGTCACCGTCAGGAGCACCAACCCCGCGAACACCGCGGCGCGCGCCGGCCAGGGCAGGTGCTCGAAGCGGGTTTCGTCCCGCGCCCGGCGCGTGGCCAGTTGGAGCAGGAGCAGCGGCGCGACGTGGAGGAGCAGCCAGAGAAACGGCTTTCCCGCCGCGGGCAGGCCGGCGGTCCCCCAGTGGCCGAGCGCCGTGAACCAGTGCGTCAGTTGCGCGAGATCGCGGCTGCGAAAAATCACCCACCCGATCAGCGTCAACCCGAACATGAACAGCACGCCGGCGGTGGCGCGCCACGCGGATTTTGTCCCCCCGTCCGTGTCCAAGGCGTTCAGCGCCGGCGTGAGCCGGTAGAGGCTCAACAGCGCCGCGTGATACGCGCCCCACAGCACAAAGGTCCAACTCGCCCCGTGCCACAGGCCGGCCAGCAGCATCGCGATCCAGAGATTGCGCAAGGTGAGCGCGAGGCCGCGCCGGTTGCCGCCCAGCGGAATATAGACGTAGTCACGGAACCACGCGGAGAGCGTCATGTGCCAGCGTTGCCAGAATTCCGACGGCGTGCGCGCGAAGTAGGGAAACGCAAAGTTCCGGCTCAGATGCACGCCGAGCAGTTGCGCCGAACCGCGCGCGATGTCCGTGTAGCCGGAGAAATCGCCGTAGATTTGGAAGGCGAAGGCCAGCACTCCGAGCACGGCCCACCAGCCGTTGAGCGCCGTGTGCGTGTCGAAGGCGTAGTTGGCCAGCAACGCGCAGTTGTCCGCGACAAAAACCTTTTTGAAAAAACCCACCAGCAGCAGCGTCAGCCCGCCGTGCAGATGTTCGACCTGCCACGGCGCCGGCCGTTGCACCTGCGGGAGCAGGTCGGCGCTGCGTTCAATCGGCCCGGCCACCAGTTGCGGGAAGAAGGCGAGATACGTCGCGAAGACGGGCAGGTCGTCCGTGGCCGGCGTCTGCCCGCGATAGACCGAGACCGAGTAGCTGATGGATTGAAAGGTGTAGAACGAGATGCCGACGGGCAGGATGACGTGGAGCAGCGTCCAGCCCGGCGTGAAGCCCAGCTCCGTCAGGAGCGCCGTGGCCGCGCCGGCGAAGAAATTGAAATACTTGAAGAAGAACAGCACGCCGAGATTGGTGAAGATGCTCAACAGCAGAAAGGCGCGGCGCTGCTTTGGCTCCGGCAGCCGCCACAGGAGTTCATAAGCCGCGACGAACAGCACCGGGAACAGCCCGGCCACGCCGAGCACCCAGTTTTCCACCGCCGCCTGCGGCCGGAGCCAGCCGCCGAGCAGCAACCACGCGCCGGGCAGAGCGCCGAGCGAAAAGATTTTCAGCCACCCCTCGCGGCGGCCCGCCATGCCGAGGCCGCAGTAGAAATCAATCAGGGTGGACGTCAGGATCAGGGCCAGGAACCGGCTGTCCCACACGCCATAGAACAGATAGCTGCCCGCCAGCAGCAGCCAGATGCGCCCCCGCCACGGCAGCGCCCAATAGAGCGGCACCACCACCGCCAGCAGCGCGGCAAATTGCCAGGAGACGAAGGACACGATCCAGATATAAGGAAAAGCCGGACGGAGGGAAATGGAATTACGCCGGACGACGACCAGCCAGCGGGACCGGTTGCGGCTCGCCCTCCCGCCGCGACGCCTCCGGGAACCTCGACGATAACTGCGTGAACCGCCTCCCGAAGGATCTGCGCATGCCCGCCGCCGTCCACTTCGGGAGCCACCACGCCGTGGTCCTCCGAACTGTCAGGCTGCGTGATCGTCCGCCACCAGGACGGCAAACTCGTCGAGGCTGGGTGGAGCGTGTTTGGCCACGTTCACCCGTTCGCGCGGATCTGCCGGCGGCAGTACTGTTATATGGTGCCGCTTCCCCGCCGCCGCGTGGCGGTGGCACCGGCATAACTTGCCGGGCGTCCGCGCGGCCTGGCGCGGGCCGGGCCAGCCTCCGGAGCGCCTTTCCGTCACCCGAAAGAGCTGCTGCCACACGTGTGGGAGATGCAGCCACACCTGTGGGAGCTTCAGAAACAGGCCGCGCAGCAACTGCCACAGGTAAAGTTGCCAACTTTTTGGCCGCGCAGCGACTCCCACACGTGTGGCAGCAACGCAAACAGGCCGCGCCGCTACTGCCACAGGCCGCGCTGATGCTCCCACACGCCGCGCAGAGGCTAAAACAGGTGTGGGAGCAACAGAAACCGGCGTGGGAGGATCAGAAACACGTGTTGTAGCAACAGAAACAGGTGTGGCAGCAACAGAAACACGTGTGGGAGCTACAGAAACAGGTGTGGGAGCATCAGAAACACGTGTGGCAGCATCAGAAACACGTGTGGGAGCATCAGAAACACGTGTGGGAGCTACGGAAACAGGTCGCGCAGCGGCTGCGCAAGGTGCCGGCGAGCAGCGCATTTGAACCGCAACCTACTCACCGGATGACACTTGCGCGTAAAACCGCCTGACCGCCTCGAAACCGGACCGACGCGGCCCCCTCCCGAATGGGCACCATGCCCAGTGGCGCGCGGGCCTCCGGCCCGCTTTGACCGTCAGCCAGTTCCCCCGGTCAGGATTCCACGAACGAGCGTTCGCCAATCGCGCCCCTGAACGGCAGAATCTTCCCACCGATTCAGCCCGAATTCCGAAGTCGTACCCGCGAAACACGCGAAAGGACGCGAAAGGGGAAGGAGTTGAAGAGCATGGTTCTGGAAAAAATCTTCCATGACTGCCTTTCCCTTCCAAGGCTCTGCGTTCGCGCGTTTTCGCGTGTTTAGCGGGAATCCATTTCGGGTTCAGGACCGCCGCAGATACCCAATGCCATCAGAGGTCGTCCTGAATCTGCGGGAGGCTCATGGAAAGCCTCCAGGTTTTTTGACCGCGCATTGGGATCATGAACCAGGAGTGGCGGCATCCTTGCCGCCAAGTTCCTGGGCGGCTGGGAAGCCGCCCTTCCAGCGGTTCCTGGAAAGGATACGGCGTCCGGCGGTTCCACGACCAAAGCGGTCCGGAGGCCCGCGCTCCTTTGGTGGCGGCTCTGCCGCGCTAGGGCCATTCGTGGTTTTCCAGAGAACGCCAGCAGCAGAAAAAGGCTTGCCAGCGCGACGGGCCAACATCCGGTTTTGACCGTCCGTTTCCGGCTTGTGCAGGGCAATCAGTCAGGCATACTCCCGACCATGACCACCAAGGAATACATCGTGAAGTCCGCTCCCTCGGCACCCACCCCCGACGACTCCGCTCCCAGCCACGTCTGGGCCTTCGACCTCGGCAAAGCCTCCCTCGGCGAAGCCGTGCGCGTCGGCACGGAATTCAAACACAAGGCATCGCTGCTCATCCCCGCGGAGTTTGCCGACACTGGACCCGCTGCCACCCGCCGCCGCGCTCATCGCACTCGGCTTGCCCACAAAGCCCGGGAGCAATGGCTGGATTCATTGATGCGCGCCGCTGGCATCGAACCGCTGCGAGGCCTACGGTGTGAGCGCAATCCACAAACAAAAAAGTGGGAACTCAAGCACAAGGGCGACGAACGGCTAGAACAAGAGTTCGCCCCGCCTGGCGATTCAACCTGCTACACCTCCTGCCTGCTCCGCATCAAGCTCCTGCGCGGCGAGAAGCTCGAACCGTGGCAGGTTTACAAGGCGCTTCATTCCGCGATTCAGAAGCGCGGTTATGGCCGCGTCCCTTGGGCAGCTCGCGAGCAAAAACGCAGTGGCAAAACGGAAGAGGAGATGGAAAAGGAACTGCTCAAGAAAGATCCCATCTATCGCGAAGCAGTTGAGGCTTGGCCAAAATTCAAGCAGCAGCATCTCGATCCGCGCTTTCATTTCCCCTGCTACTACGATGCAGCGAAGATGGGGCTATGGGACGGAAAGCAACCTGACACTCTCCGTGACCGTACCGACTGCCATGCTGCCAGCACACGCCGCGTCCGTTTCGACCGTGACGACGTGAACAACGAGATCGCCACGCTGGGTCGCCAAGCCGCCGCTCTACTACCGGCGCTTTGCAAAGCGTTTGAGAACATTCAAAAGAGTGGTTGGAATCAGCGTGATGAGAACACCGGGCAGATCGAAACCTTTCGCGTCACCGCAAAAGACTTTGGTGAATTCCTCGCCCACGGGCCCGCCGGAGCACCGGACAAGAGTGCGCTGAATGATTTCGCCGGCTATCTCAAGTTCCGCAATCAGCACAAACTGCATCCCGGCTCGGAGCACGACTGGATGGGCGCGACAGGCCAGAAGACCCCGCGCTTCGACAACCGCATCATCAACGATTGCGCGCTGCTCGAAGGGCATCAGGTCTGTAATGTGGCAATCCGGTACGACAAAAAGAGCCAGCGCGCCTTTCCTGAATCCCTCCTCGCTACTGAAGTTACCTTCTTGATGAAGCTGAAGAACACGTTGGTGGAAGGCACGCCGACACAACGTAAGCTCACCGTCGGGGAAATACGCTGCATCTTCAAAGCCATCACCGCTGAGTCACAGGCCAAACCTACCGACGCCAAAGATTGGGCCGGAAATGCCGCCAAGACCTACGCTCTCGCGGGAAATGCCTGGGGCCGCAAAAAAAGCGTCAAAGAACTCGAATTGCGTCCACTGCCCGGCCACGAGATCATCAAGCCGCCCAAGACCGAGGGGCGCAGTCGCTTTTCTCGCCCGGCCCTGCGCCTTATCCGTGCCCTGATCCTGAGCGGTAACAAGCCATCCGAGTTCAAGCGCCGCTTGCTCGCCCGAGAGCCGGAACTTCTCGCTGAACTGGGACTGGACCTGCTTGATACCGAACCGATCCGCGCAGTCAACGGAGCGAAGCAGTACATCAAGCAGCCGCGTCCCTGGGTTCTCACCAAGCATTTGAAGTTCCTCGATGACCTCGCCCGCGCCAATGATTCTTGGGAAGACATCCACCTGCCGGAACAACGACTTGACGCTTTGGAAGCACGTCACACCGATGAGGCAGGCAGGCTCAATGCCTCTTCCGCAATTCGTGAATTGATCGGCAGCATCAACGATCCCGTGGTGCGGCACCGGCTGGAGGTGTTCGCCAAGCGGCTCCGCACTCTGAACCGAGGCGACGACGAAGGAGCAAAGGGCTTTGGCGTGCCAGATATAATCGTGCTGGAGTTCATTCGCGAGGACTTCATGGGTGAACAGGCCAAGCGCGATCTGGCCAAGTTCCAAAGCGACCGTGAAAAGGCGCGTGCTGAGGCCAAGGAGAAGACTGCGGCTCTGGGCACACAGGAACGCTCCGCCAGCCTCAAGTATGAGTTGTGCAAGGCGCAAGCCTGTGAATGCCTTTACTGCGGACAAGCCTTCGCCATGACGGAGTTGGAGAACTACGAAATTGAGCACATTGTCCCCCGCAAGCAGGGAGGGCCGGATGCGATGGTCAACTACGTGCTCGCTCACAAGAAGTGTAATGACGCCAAGGACGATCTGACGCCCTTCCAATGGTTGCACGGTAAGGAGGGCTGGGACGCCTATGTTAAACGAGTCGAGAGTCACGGAACCACACTTCGCAACAAGAAGGTGCAACTGCTCTTGCGTGAAGATGCATCAGAACTCGTCGAGCGTTACACCGCCCTAGCGGAGACTGCGTGGATTTCTCGCCTCGCTCAAAAGATCATATCCCTGCACTTCGGGTGGCGAAACGGCATTGATGCGGAGGGCCGCAAGCGCATTACGGTTGTCTCCGGCGGACTCACCGGGCGCATCCGCCGCAAATACCAACTCAACAGCCTGCTCAACCCTCCACCGCCGGGCACCGAAGACCTCGCCGCCTGGGAAGCCAGCGCCGACAAGAACCGCGAGGACGACCGACATCACGCCCTGGATGCGATGGTGATCAGCTTCCTCCCCCAATGGGCGCGGGATCAAAACAAGGAGAAGTTCTTCCGCTTCCCGGAGGAGATTCATCGGAATGCAAAGGCGTATTTTGCAAAAGAGATCGAAGTCGTGACGCCTCGACCACTGGCCCGCCTGAGACCCGCGCTGGAGGAGACGCTCTATGGCCAACGACAACTCAACGGCGCCCGCTACATGGTGAAGCGTCGGCCCTTGGTGGATCTCGCCACGAAGGAAGTCAAAGGCAAGCTGCAGTTCAAGCCGTTCAAGGACATCAGCCCGAAAAAAATTGTGGACGGGGCCATTCGCAAAATCGTCGCAGACTTCCTCGAAGCGAATCCGAGCCTGACTCTGGAACAATGGCTGGCTTGGTGTGAGACGGCGCGGCGCGGAAGCGACGGGCCGCGCATTCAGCAAGTGCTCATGACAGAAAGCAAGGCGAACGAACTCGAAGAGTATGGGAACTTCTCCAAAGCTGGCGAGTCAGGGCGCGGACAATATCGGCGGGGGGCTTCCCACGCGGGTTACTTTATCATCAAGCGCGCCGCCCCGACAAAGAAGGACGCTCATGCTTACCGCCTTGAAGTTCGGCCCGTGTACGCCTTCCAAAGCCGAGCCAAAGTCGAAAAGGCATTGCGGGCCGAAATCGGCGTGGATGTTGTGGATTACTTCTTCTCCAACTGCCAGGTGAACATCGAAAGAGAATGGGAATTCAAAGGTGAGAGGTTCCCTGCCAGCGAATACACGTTGAAGACTCTTTGGACCCAGGGCAACGCCGTGCTTAAACACGCCCAACGTGGAATGATAGGAGCCAAACCCAAACACAATGCCCCCATCCCACTGCGAACACTGGTCGAAGCTGGCATCAGGAGAACCAAGTGAAGCTCCGATGAAAACGGAATTCCACCGTATATGAGCCACCACATTCTCCACGTCTTCCAACACGGCGCGGTGCTGGGCCGCGAGCGCGGGTTCATCGTCATGCGGGCGGAGGACAAGCCCGAACGCCGGTTGCCGCTGGATGACATGCGCGCCGTGGTGATTGCGGCGCGCGGGGTCACGCTCTCGTCCAACTTCCTGTCCGCGCTGCTGGAGCGCGATGCCATCGTCTTGCATTGCGATGAAGCATATCAACCGTGCGGCTGGACGGCGCCACTGGCGCGCGTGGTGGATTTGAAGGCGTTCCAGCATCAGACGGCCCGCCCCAAGAAGCTCAACGAAAAGCTCTGGCACGAGATGTTGCGCGGCAAGACGCTCAACCAATCGCGCGTGCTCCAGCACAAGAAAATCCGCTCGGCGCATCTGGAACTGGCCTTGCGCAACGACGAGTTCGACGAGGGGAATTGCGCCCGCCGTTATTGGCAGCTCTTCTTTCCGTCCATCGGCTGGACGGCCACCCGGCGCGACCGCAAGGAGGACAACGCGCCGAACCAGATGTTGAACTACGGCTATGCCGTCCTCGCGGCCCTCTGCCATCGCAGCCTGATCATTCACGGCCTGCTCCCGCAGATGGGCGTGCATCACATGCCGCGCAATCGCTCTGACCCGTTGGTGTACGACCTCATGGAATCGTTTCGCCCGGCCGTGGAATTGATGCTCGCGGGGTTCATGCTGGAACCGGACGTATCCATGAAAGCCTGGGCGCGCAAGGTGGGCACGGAGTTGCGCGACTGCCGGGTAAAGCACGGCGCCTACTCGCTCAAGTTGATGGACGCGATTGATGCCTCGGCCAACTCGCTGGCCCGCGCCTACGAGTCCATGTCCGCCGACGACTTTTGGGTGCCGGAACTGCCGGAGGTGGCAATCGCTTCGTAGCAGCCGAGGTAACGAGGCTCATTCTTTATCCGTGGACGGAGGATTTAGAGCCTCCTCACGTCGGCTGCTACGAGGGAATGAATGAACAATTCGCCATTCAGTATGGGCTGGCTCATGGCCATGTTTGACCTGCCGGTGATGACCGACAAGGAGCGCAAGGTTGCGACGAAGTTTCGCAACGACCTGCTCGGTCACGGCTTCCTCATGATCCAGTTCTCCGTGTATGCGCGCCCGTGCGTGAACTTCGAGCAACTCGACAAACACACCGGAATCATCAGAGCCTTGGTGCCGGAGGCGGGGAATGTGCGCCTGCTTTACTTCACGGATCAGCAATGGGAGAAAAGCATCACCGTCATCGGACCCAATTACCGGCAGGGCAGTCGGGCGCTCGATCCGGAGGTGCCGAATCAGGTCGAATTCTGGTAGGAAACAAAATGGAGTCTCGCTGCCGTGCATCAGCAGTGGAGCAGCGAGACTCCGAATCAGTTAAGTCTTCCCCCCCGGAGAAGGAGCGTGAACCGATGACAAACCATACCAAATCAGCGTCTTGTGTCCAACCTATTCTACCGCGCTTCTCCGGGGGGGGAAGACAAAACTAGAAACTCATCCTGTTTGAGGATTCCATTATTCTACCGCGCTTCTCCGGGGGGGGAAGACAAAACCTCGCGCCCAAGCTCTTTGTCGTTGTCCCAATTCTACCGCGCTTCTCCGGGGGGGGAAGACAAAACCATGGCGCGCAATCAAAAAGTCAACCTCCGATTCTACCGCGCTTCTCCGGGGGGGGACGACAAAACA
>JANNEF010000371.1:0-2498 GCA_031378375.1 Verrucomicrobiota bacterium
CATTGGCGCAGGGACTCGACCGAGGTTGAGGTGGCGGCAGTGAGTTGCGCTCGCTTCACGAGGAGTGGATCCATCCGACGTGGTCTTGCCATGCCGAGACTCTGCCATGTTTCGTCTCATCTTGAAAGCGAATTAGAATAATCAGTTATCAGTGAATCAGTAATCAGTGTTCGACTCTACGGCCGTGCCAGTGGTTGAGCACTGACTCACTGATTACTGACCTACTGATTACTTTTTCTTCGGGAGAACGGCTTCGACGTCGTTGTGCGGGCGCGCGATGACGTGCACGCTCACGAGTTCGCCCTTGATGGCCTTGACGGCTTGGGCGCCGGCGTCGGTCGCGGCCTTCACGGCGGCGACATCGCCGACCACCGTGGCGGTGACGAGCGCGTTGCCGACCTGGACCATCGGACCGATGAGTTCCACGTTCGCTGCCTTGAGCATCGCGTCAGTTGCTTCGACGAGCGCGACGAGGCCGCGGGTTTCAATCATGCCAATTGCTTGTTGGGCCATAGGGGTATTTTTGATTTGGGATTTACGATTTACGAGTTGTTGAAAATTCAGATGCGTTGTCCGAAAGCGATGTCGTGTCCGTCGAGATCCTGGATGCCAAATTCCTTGATGCCGTAAGGCTTGTTGCTCAGGCCGTAATCGATCTTCGCACCGCGCTTCACGAACTCGGCATGGAGCGCCTCGACCTCATCGCACCAGAAGTAGGCGTTCCACATTTGATGCACGACTTTCCAGTGCGGTGTCAACGGGGTGCCCGGATGAGTTTGCGCCAGCATCACGATGAAGCCGTCGCGCTTGACCATGCAGAAATTCGCCGGCTCACCCCAGAACCGGTCGTAGGTGAACCCAAGCTGGTCGCGGTAGTAATTGGCGGCCTTCAACACGTCCGCCACGAGGAGGACGGGCGCGCTGCCTATCAATTGAGGTGCCTTAGCCACGATTCAGTTCAGTGTTTTGCGTTGAGTTTTGAACGGGAGCAAAAGGGTCGGCTTCTTTTTCGCCGGCGCTTTCCCGGCGGGCTTGCCGAGGGCTGCGACCGCCTTGCGATGCGCGGTTTCGACTTCCTTCCATGAACCCACGGCCATGCCGAGGTTTCGGATAAGGCCGTCGTGCAGACCGTAAATCCAACTGTGGACGGTGAGGTCCTGACCGCGCTGCCACGCGTCGCGCACGATGCTGGTCTGGCAGACATTGAGCACCTGCTCGATGACGTTCAGTTCACAGAGGCGGTCCACGCGTTCAACTTCGTTGTCGAGCGTCTTGAGCAGCGAGGCGTGCTTGTCGCGCACGTCCTGGATGTGGCGGAGCCAGTTGTCCACGAGTCCATGACGCTCTTCGCGCAACGCCGCGCGCACACCGCCGCAGCCGTAGTGACCGCAGACAATGATGTGGCGGACCTTGAGGACATCCACGGCGAACTGCGCGACAGAGAGGCAGTTTAGATCCGTGTGAACGACGACGTTCGCGATGTTGCGATGAACGAAAATCTCGCCGGGCAGCAGGCCGACAATCTGGTTCGCGGGCACGCGGCTGTCGCTGCATCCAATCCAAAGATACTCAGGCGATTGCTGGCGCGAGAGCTTGGCGAAAAACTCCGGGTCGCGCTCGTGAATACCCTTGGACCAGGCGCGGTTCTTGTCGAACAGATGCGTGAGCTTGTTCATGGCTTCTCCAATAGCCGTTTGGTTTCGCGTGCGACGACGAGCTCTTCGTTCGTCGGGATCACCAGGACTTTGACACGCGAATTCGCGGCGCTGATGACGGCTTCAGTGGCGCGGGTCGTGGCATTCTTTTCGGCGTCGAGCACGATACCGAGCTGGTCGAGATTCGCGCAGATGCCGGCGCGCAGTTCAGCGCGGTTCTCGCCAATGCCGGCGGTGAAGACGATGGTGTCCGCACCGTTCATCTGGAAGAAGTAGCCGCCAATCCAGCGGCGCGCTTCGCTGATGAAGACGTCAATGGCGAGCTTGGCCTTGGCATCGCCTTTCGACGCAGCGTCCTGGATGTCGCGGATGTCGTTCGAGAGTCCGCCAGCCAGTCCTTTCAATCCGCCTTCCTTGGAGAACTGACGCTGGGCTTCGTCGAGGGTGAGGCCAAGCGTCTTGACGACGTAGGGCAGCGCTTCGGCATCGAGGTCGCCGACGCGGTTGTTGTGCGGCAGGCCGGACTGCGGGCTCATGCCGAGGCTGTTGCCGATGGCCACACCGTTGAGGATGCCCGTGATGCTGGAGGTGCCGCCGAGGTGACAGGAGATGACGCGAAACGGCGCGCCTTCGACGGACGACTTGCCGCCGTCCACGTAGAGATTCTGCGCGCGCGTGGCGACATCGGCGCGGCCGAGCATTTCGGCGCTGCGTTCGGCGATGAACTTGTGGCTCGCGCCGTGAAAGCCCCAGCGTCGCACGCCGATGTCGTGCCACGCGTCTGGCACGGCGTATCGCATCATCGGCTCGGGCGCGAACTGGTAGAACGCAGTCTCGAACAGG
>JANNEF010000430.1:0-3119 GCA_031378375.1 Verrucomicrobiota bacterium
TGCGGCCCGGTGGAATTGGGCCAGCATTCGACCCGCAAGGATTGCGGCGCTCCGCTTTGCGGGGTTATGCCATCGCCTCCTGAAATCTAAAATCGCCGCGCGGCTGATTCCGCTTCGGGCTTCGGCCATCGGATTTCCTTCGGATTTCGGATTTCGGATTTCGGGCTTCATACTTTACTTGGCTCGGTGACAGTGCGCGGCAGCGTAACGGTGAAGACCGACCCTTGGCCAGCTTCACTCGTCACCGTGATGTCGCCGCCCATGAGTTGGCAGAACTTGCGGCTGATGGCCAGGCCCAGGCCGGTGCCGCCGTATTTCTTGGCCGTCGAACTGTCCGCCTGCTCGAAGGCCTGGAACATCTTGCCCAATTGCTCCGGCGACATGCCGATGCCGGTGTCGCTCACTCGGAAAGTAATCAGTAAACCAGTATTCAGTGAATCAGTGGGAGCAGACGTCGCGAACTGATTACTGATTACTGACCTACTGATTACTTTCCCCACTTCCAGTTTGATAACGCCCTGCTCCGTAAACTTGCTCGCGTTACTCAACAGGTTGAAGAGCGTCTGCCGCACCTTGGTCTGGTCGGCCGTCATCAGGCCCACGTCGGGGGCGCAAATCACTTCCAGCGTGTTCGCCTTCTTGCTCACCAGCGGTTGCACGGTGGCGGCGACTTCGTTGACCAGCCTGGCCACGTCGAACTCTTCGAGGAAGAGCGTCATCTTGCCGGCTTCGATCTTGGAGAGGTCGAGGATGTCGTTGACCAAGCTGAGCTGGTGTTTGGCGGCGGCGACGACCTTGTCGAGATCGGGCTTCAGGGATTTCGCGCCGACTTCTTCGAGCTCTTCGCTCACCATCTCGGTGTAGCCGATGATGGCGTTGAGGGGCGTGCGCAACTCGTGGCTCATGTTCGCGAGGAATCCGCTCTTGGCTTTGTTCGCTTCGTCGGCGGCAAGCCGTGAGGCCTCGGCCGCATCATTGGCCGCCGCCAGATCGCGGTTCTTGATCTCAATTTCCTCCTTGGCGCTGGCGAGATTCCGATACGTCCGGGCAAAATCGCCCGCCAGGTAGAGAGATGCGGAAGCGGCAAAGACCACCACGCCCATGTTCGACAGGGAACTCCAGATGGTGTAGCCGAGGAACTCGCGGAGAAAATCCTGGAAGAAGGTTTCGCCCAGCCACGACGCAAACGGGAACAACAGAACTGCCAGGAACCCGCCGCCGATGATCCAGGCGCCGCGTTTCCGGCGAACGATGGCCAGAACCACGACCCGGAACATCTCGAAGGCCGCGGAAAACATTACCAGCGCCGCGACCATCATTGAAATGAGGGCGATGAAAAAGCCCGGTCCCAGATCGCCCCGGCGGAAGACTCCCTCGATGAATCCGAGATGATTCCGGGCCAGGACCACGCCCAGCCCGCTCGCCACGCCAAGAGCGCCGAACACCCAGAACACGCGCGGCAGCCGGTCGTAGAAAAACGAATAGAGCAGACGGAGTCCGAACAGCGAATTCACGGTGCCCACGATTAGAGCGGGGACGAAGTCCGACACGTTGAGGGAGGTCGCGTCCATCCCCAATCGCTGGACGGTCATCCAGGCGGCCGTGGCAGCGTAAGCGGCGAAATAGAGGTTGCTGCGAATCTTGGGGAAGAACCCCCATAGGAGCAGGTGGAACACCGTGAAGGGAATGAGCAGGCCGCAGAAGAGGTAGGCCATCGCCCGGCTGCGCTTTTCGTAAACCGGTTGCAGCGAATCGGGAATCGGCAGTTGGTTCAGGACAAATTTGGCGCGGTTGCGCACCTTGGAGTCCGGGTCATCCAACGCGGCGGTCAACGCGGTGAGAATGGACAGGTTCGACATCTCCAGTTCTCCCAAGCCGTCAACCGCCGCCCGTCGCGTCTCCAACGGCTGATCCGGGCGCAGCGCCTCGACCAGGGCCGAAACCAGGACACTCCGGCTCTCCGCCGCCGCCGCCTTCATCTGGAGATCCAGTTCGAACCGCCCCCCGCCCGACAGAGCCAGATCTCCGCTCGCCGCCATCTGGCCATCCATCACCGCCCAAACGCGGACCGGTCCGCTGGCGCGGCGGACAAAGAGTTGGACGACGCCTCCGGAATCCGCACGGCCCGTCTGAACGACACGCTCATTCACGGTCACGAAGATCAAGGCATTGGCGACTGGCGAACCGTTCTCCGTCCGGCGCACGGTGCCGGCGATGAGTGCCAGCGAGTTGGCATCTTCCGGCTGCGGACCTGCTGCCGTCGTGACGACGGCGCTGCCGGTCAACCGGCCATCACGCCTGGCCGGACTCAGATCCCGCGCGAAGCCATCGTCGAAGTTCCAGTGTCCAACCAGCCCGGGCTCCTGGCTGGTCGGGCCACGCAACATGGCCTCCCGGATTTCCAACCCGGATCGTTCCGTGCCCCAGACCCGGACGTCATCAACCTGACCTTTGAAATGAACCGGCCGGCTCCGGGAATTACTCGACCGGCCGATGAAATTGTCGTTCGTCCCAATCCCCGAGAGACTGCCGGCATAAGCGTTGGTTCCGACCAGAATTCCGTTGCAGTAAAGGCGGACGCCACCCGGGCCGGTCACCACCGCCAGATGAAACCACCGGTTGAGTTCGAGGATTCCAGGGACAACGATCCGGTGCCTCTCCCGAGAGGTGCCTGTGATCAGAAACTTCAGCGCTGGACCAGTGCCCTCGCTCCCGAGATACATCTCCTGCAGGAAGCCTCCGAAATCGAGGAAATGTGTGTTCTCCTTCAGCCGCCCGATCTTCACCCAGGCCTCGACTGTGGCCTGGTTAAGATTGGCAAACAGATTGGCTGGAAGCTCCACGCAGCTATCCTTGCCATCGAGATCGAGCACGCGGTTGGGCGGGGGAGCGGGCTGGGCCGTCGCCGCCAGGCTCAACACACACAGGACAAACGTGATTCCGAATGGCTTCATGGGTTTTGCTGGCCGCGACTAAGCCACAACGCGCCCGTGGAGGAAAGGGCAATCAGCCTCACGGTGCAGCGAAGCCGCAACCGAAACGGCGCGCGGGCCTCCGGCCCGCTTTGTGTATCCGAACAGGCAGACGCATCTAATTTTGTGGTAGGGTCGGCGCGCCGC